>JADGNH010000080.1 GCA_017883605.1 Methanobacteriaceae archaeon | reverse complement strand
GCCCTATAGTAATACTACTAAATATGGGATCATTTCATTTACTATTTTTTTTTTTTAAGATTACACCTAAGTTATTTGATGCAATTAGAATCATTCTACCCAAAGTGTTTCATGGATTAAAAAACAATATGTATCCCAATGGAACAATCTGATCTTAAGAAAAACGAAACCTCATCAAATGGTTTAATGGAGTTTTTAACCGAATTAGGTAAGGCATTGACAGCTTCAGGAATATCAGTAGTGGATATTACATCAATATTAGAAAGAATTGCCGTTGCATACGATGCAAAGGCAGAAATACTGGTATTTCCCACCATGTTGCTTTTGAAAATTGGGGAACATGAATCAGCAACATTGAATGCTGCCAATCAAAAACCTGGAATTTTACCTTTAAACCAAGTTTCAGAGATATACGAACTCATATACAAGGCAGAGGCCTCTGAAATTTCTCCAGTTGAAGGCAAAAAATGTTTAAGGAAAATACTCTCTGAAAAACATCAATTTGGGCCTTTTGGGATACTGATTGGATATATTTTATTTTCAATAGGTATTGGAATGTTAATCCGGCTCGCTCCAGAACAGTTAGTTGTTTCAGGAGTTCTTGGAGGCATAGTTGGAATCCTATTGATCTTAAGCCGTGGCCGACCCAGATTTTTACTCATACTCCCTGTGATTGCTGCTTTAATTGTTTCTTCCCTGTTCCTTTGGGGCGTTAAAACTGGGCTGCTTACAGGTTCAGTTGTAATGCTCTTGCCTGCGCTAGCCTATTTCCTTCCTGGTGCTACCTTGACCACTGGAATGTTCGAACTGGCATATGGTGAGATTATATCCGGTGCAAGCAGAGTTGTATATGGAACTGCGATACTGTTCCTGATATTGTTTGGTGTTCTTATAGGTATTCAGATTACAGGATTTCCCCCTGAAAATTTCCTGGTTGCAAATTCCATGAATGCCTTAGGCTGGTGGGCCCCCTACCTGGGAGTTTTAATATTCGCTGTGGGAATGTATCTTTTCATGTCCATCAGAAATAAAGACATACCCTGGGTAATCTTAATACTTTACATAGCATTTTTTGGTCAACAAGCGGGTAACCACTTTGTAGGTGGTTTCTTCGGAGCTTTCTCAGGTTCACTCCTAATGGCCGTTAGTGGAACCGTAATAGAAAGATTAAACCATAAAACTCCCAGTTTTGTTTCTATAATGCCTGCTTTTTGGATACTTGTACCGGGTTCCCTGGGCTTTATGAGTCTAGCAACCCTGGTGAGTCAAAATTACTTTGCCGCTATAACAGATGCAACAGTGGTTGCAATGACCATAGTGGCCATTTCACTGGGGCTTTTGCTTGGAGCAGTCATAACAGAACCATTGAAAGAAAGGGAAATCATATAAAAAAATTTCAGTGCCTGTCAAATAATACTACAATACGATAAACTGTCAAATAAATACTACCAACGATGATGGTCGATCATATTTCTCACCTTATTAATCAACATCATCCCCTAAACCCCAAGTACTCCATGTTGGTTTAGTGGTTTAAAAGTAAATTTTATGATAATCATTTGAGCATTTTCTTTTATCCAAAAAATTAAACCCTTTAATTAGGATCGGACTCTCATCCGGTATCTATACACCATATAAAAAATTCCTAACAATAGAAGGAGTATTATAACAAAAAATGCTCCAGTAGCCCAAATTCCATGTAATCCCAATCTTCCCAGGAACATTATTATTCCAAGCTTTCCAAGAATACCTGTACTCCCTATACCCCCTAAACCTCCCATCTTACCAAAAGATCCTAATCCCCCGGCACTTCCTAATCCAGAAGCCAATAAAGCTGTTGATAATACCATATAAATAATCACCTTTCCATTTTATATTTTAATTTAATAAATTTAATAATAATTTAAAAAAAATCATTAAATCTTAATCTGTAACCACACCTAAAAATAGTTTTTCCCAAAATATATACAAATCCATAGAAACAGACTATCTATATCAAAACACGGCAATAAACCATTAATATCAAATTATGCATTTAATTAAGGTTATTTAGACTTAATAAAAGATTTAAAAAGGAAATCTAAAATGACAAAAAACCATGAAAAAGTGCCAAATGAAAACCATTCGCCTAAAAACTTAATTAAAGTTTATTTAAATTTCCTTTCCACCCCCAAAATAAACCTATCCCAAATACCAGCAATCAAGAGAGAATGTGGACTGTTTATCTATGGGGTCATTAAAATAGGTTTTTTTTAAACATAAAACGCAAATAGAAATCATTACAAACTTCTATTTAAACAAATATTTCACTTTTTTAGCAAAATTAAAGATAATTTTTCTTTTGTAGTATCTTTTTAACATATTAAAAAAAAATTAAATTTCATTTACTATTTTAAGTTCTAAATAAAAAATTAAGTTCTAAATAAAAAAAAATAAAGGAAAGATTAACTATTCTACCTTCCCTTTTCTTCTTCTCCTTAGTACTCTTACAATTATTAGAGTTCCAATTATTACCACAATTAAGGCCGCTATGTAATAGAGATATGGTGACACTGGACTGTTTTTTCTTGAAAAGTCCAATGAATACATATCTCCATTGCCACTGCCCAGAATTATATCATCACCATATACTGCAGGTGAACTTAATGGTGAATTAAAGAGGTAATAACCAGGCATATAATTCCACTCTTCTTTACCACTGAATTTATTTAACACATAAACTGTTCCACTATCTGAACTTACCACAATATTATCTCCCATAAGTGCAGGGGTTGATTTAACATTTCCAGTTTTAACTGACCATTTTAATGTTCCGTCCCGCATATCCAGAGAGGTTATATTCCCGTTATCAGATCCTACAAACAAGCTGTTATCGTTTGGATCAAGGAGTGCTGATGATTTTACGGAATCATTAAAGTTATGGGACCATTTAACAGATCCATCCCCTATGTTCATGGCATAAAAGTTGCCGTTGTCTGTTCCTACAAATAATACCGAGTCTTGAATGGCTGGAGATGACCTCACAGCATTTCCAGTGTCATGTCCCCATAGTTCAGCACCATCAGCTGTATTAACTGCGTATACTTTTCCATCATCAGATCCAAAGTACACTACTCCATTGAACACTGCTGGGGACGATTTTACCGCGTTTCCTGTTTGAAATTCCCATTTCATAGTGCTGTCATTGGTATTTAATGCATACAACCGCTGGTCATCTGATCCAAAATATATGATTCCATTATCTATTGCCGGTGTTGTTTCAATGGCATTCCCTGTTTTATATTTCCATACTCCATCCCCGGTTTTCTTATTCAAAGCGTAGAGATTACTATCACCAGAACCAAAATATACATTATCTCCACTTATAACTGGGGGAGATGTAATATTTCCATCAGTTTTATAGTCCCAAACTTTAGTTCCATCGTCAAGGTTAAGGGCATAAAATAACCCGCTTGTTGAACCAAAGTAAACTAATTTATCTGAAATTGCAGGGGAGGTTAGGATCCCTTGGGTTTGGAATAACCATGTGTCTGGATTGAAATCAGATGCTTCATCCAGGTAACCTGTATGATCCAAATTTTCCTGAAACATGGGCCAGTCTGTTGCAGAAGCTGGTGCAATTGCTATTGGACTCCCCAAAAGGCATATTATCATGAATCCAATAAATATATTCTTTTTTCCCATCATTTTATCACCTAATGAAATTTTTTAAACATCCATCTATACGTCTCTATTTTTTTAAACGTCCATCTATACGTCTCTGTTAAATTGGGTAACTCCTAAAGCGAAGAACAGAGCTGTGAATCCTAAAAGTACCACTATATCTATCCATATATCTCCTACACCTGCTCCTTTTAACATCACGGCCCTTAAGGCATCGTTCACGTAAGTTAATGGCAAAATATATGCAATTTTTTGGAATATCCATGGCATTGTTTCGATGGGATAGAATACACCGGATACGAACATCATAGGCATGGTAATAGGCATTACACTCTGCATAAAATCTTCCTGTGACGAAACCCTTGCCGATATCATAATTCCAAATCCTATAAAACATAAAGCCCCTAGGATTAGTAGAAGAACCGTTAGCATTATACTTCCATTTATTATAATCCCAAATAGAAGTACAGCCGCTACAATGAGTATTATGCCTCTTCCGGTTTCTTGTACTAATTTGGATATAATTTTTCCACCCACAACTGTTGAAACACTAGTAGGTGTCATAAACAATCTGGCAAGTTCTCCTCTTTCCCTTTCACCCGCTATAATTTCTCCCATTCCAAACACACATCCGAATAGGATAGTCATACCTATAATTGCAGGTACAAGGAAGTCTAAGTAGGTAATATTTCCATATAACTTATTTATTTGGAGATTTATTGAATTTAGTATGTTTTGAAAGTTAGTTCCTTGAGGAGTACTTGCTACGCTTGTTGAAGTAAAATTTAAGGTTTGAAGCTCTTGTATACCTATTTGATTAGATATTTGATTAAATAAACCTTGAGTCGCTGGGATAATTACACTTGCAGCTAGTTGATCCGATGAATCAACATCGACTACAATACTCTTTTGTGAAGTATCGTTCAGGTTATCATAATTCGAAGGCAGAATTATGGCAGCTTTAACCTGACCACTTTGAACCATCTGTTTTCCCTTATCTGGATCCGTTATTATATCTTTCACATTATATAGACTATTCCCCTTAATTGCGGTAAGGGTTGCATCAGTTATAGGCCCTTGACTTTGTTCAACCACAACCACCGGTACATTATTCAATGTTCCACCCATACCGTATCCAAAGAGTGTGATCATAATTATGGGGAACAAAAATAGCGATATTAAACGCGGTTTATGTCTCCATAAAACCAGCAGATCCTTTTTAATCATCCACATAATTTTTTTAGTCTCACTCATTATCTACACCTTCTTCTTCCTTTTTAGCAGTAACACTCATGAAAACATCTTCCAAGGAAGGGTCTTTAGTGGCGATAGAGGTAATATTTCCGCCATTAGTGATTATTGCAGATATTATCTGATTTACTGACTCATCTGAAGATTCTATATCCATAACTATTCTTCCAGAATCGTGTTCTACAATTTCATGTATGCTGGGCAGTTTATTCAGATGGTTTAGCATATTTTCATCTAAATTGCTTATCATAACGCTTAGCTCTTTTAAATCCCTGTTCCTTATTTCTATGTTTTCTTTTATTTTATCAAACGCTGCACTATCTTCAACTGAACTTTCCTTTCGGAGTTCCTCCATAATCTTAATAACATTAGAATCTTTTGTTGACTTTAATTCCTTCTGTTCTTTAATCATGGTATCTTTAAGACCTCTTGGCGTGTCGAAAGCAGCGAGAACTCCATTATTTATAATTCCAATACCATCACAGAGAAGTTCCACTTCATACATATCGTGCGAACAAAGGATGATGGTACGGCCTTCAGAATTCAGTTCTTCCACCAGATCCCATAAAACTCTCTTAGTTGTCGGATCTAAACCTATGGTAGGCTCATCAAGGAAGAGTATATCTGGTTGATGAATCAAACTTGCAACAACAGATGCCTTTTGTTTCATACCCCCAGAAAGTTGTTTGACTAACTTATTTTGAGCATATTTGATGTCAACAAGTTCCATAAGTTCGTCGGCTCGGCTTATCTTCAAGTCTGTTGGGAGTCCATAAAAATCTGCACAGAGATACACATTTTCACGAACTGTAAGATCTCCATACAGACTTACCAGCTGAGGAACCATTCCTATTTTTTCTCGGACTTCATTTGGATTATTTGTAATGTCGTATCCTGCAACGTTTCCCGTTCCCGAAGTTGCTTTTATTAAACAGGTAAGCATTTTTATAGTGGTGGTTTTTCCAGCACCATTTGGACCTAAAAAGCCAAAAATGCTATTGTTATCAATCTTCATGTTCAGAGCATCAACAGCTGTAAATTCATCATATTTTTTTGTCAGATCAAAGGTTTCTATCGCATATTTCATAATGTACCCTCTATTCTTATTTATTGGAGAACATATCTCTCCAGAATTCCTCTAAAATTGGAGTTCTATGACACCTAAAAACCTTTTTAATTCTAATCAGTGTTTCAGTGCCTTCTTCAGTTATTTCGTAATATTTTATTTTCCTTTTACCCTGTGCTTCCCAAGTTCCAATAATCAACCCGGCTTTCTCGAGATCATGGAGTATAGGATAGATCTTACCGGGTCCTCCTTTCAACTTTTCCTCAACTGAAGGATTGATTTGGTTGATCTTTCTCATGAGCTCGTAACCGTGTATTGTTTCTTTGCTGATGAGCCAGAGGATCATGGTTTTACCAAATCCCTTCATACTTCTTAAAAGTTTTATATCGTACTCTTTAAGCTTTTTTGATTGATCAGGATCGCAATCAACCTTATCATTTTGTTTATTGAACTCTTGGTGCTTAGCTTCCGAACCTTCCAAGGGAGAGCTGCCTTTTTCTTCCATTGTTTCACTCCACCATATCTAATATGGATATATTTAATTTTAATATATCTATAATATATATAGTTTTAGTTTCCTAACAAAAAAAATATACGCTGGCAATGATGGCTGGAAAAAATATTATATGGCTGGGGCAATGATCCTTGATCTAGAAAATTATTAGTTTTTTAAATAGAGTCTGTCACAAAATAGAGTTTGTCACAAAATATGATGGATTTGGGAAAAAATATTTATATCATATATTATAGGGTATCACATTCAACAATCAGTCTTTAAATGCACTGAATACCGGATATAGAACTTTAGAAGGGTAATGATAGGACTTGTAAATAATGATTGTTTTCATAAAATCACCTTTAAAAAACCAGTTTTTCTTATCCATTAATTTCAGGAGTTTAAGTTTTATGGTTTAAATTATTTTTCTCTTCGGAGCTATCCATAACGCCATCGATCCCCTGCGAAACTTGATTTAAACAAATAATTCATTGAAAAAAATAAAAAAAAATTTAATAAACTAGATAGTTTAAAGCTCCCGCTACAGATGAATTAATCTGATTTATCTATATTATGCCTTTTGGGTCATTTACGACTTGAGACACGTTAAAAGACGTTTTTGGTTTTAGAGTGTAGGATTGTTGATATACTCCTCGGTTAGGATGACCCAGAAATCATCAGCGTAATTTCGGCCATCTGAATAGGTTTGATTGAGATATGATGCCGGTAGGTAGAAATAGCCGTGGTCTCCCCAACCGGTTCCCCAGGAGTTTCTTACAATCAAGTAAGGGCTGTTATTTATGGTTTTATAACCCACTGCAAGGACAGCATGACCTCCCATGAGCTTTTCAGTGCTTTTTGGCAGGGGCACCATCCCATCACTACCAACTTTCTCAAAGCTTTCAAATACCAAAATACCAATTTGAACCGGTAAGCCACCGGCAAGGGCGGTTTGTATATCATTAAAATCGCTTAGACCTACGTAAGTGAGGGTTTGATAGTTTAAAGCTTCGGTGTAGCATGATTGTGGTGGTTTACTATCATATTTAGTGATATCATAGGGCCATGCATCCTCTTTACATGCCCCGTATTGCACCACAGCCTTTATAGTATCTCTAATTTCAGCTCCAACATCACCTTGGGTGTTTTCGATTAAATGGCGGGTGTTGTAGTAGATAAACAGTCGGCTGGCATTGATATAACTGTTTGACTGTTTTTTTTCTACAAACTGTATGTCCCCGGCTTCAGCATTGGCAGTGCATTCACCTTGCTTGAAATCGTGTTACTGGCCGAGGGACGGCGGATCCGTGCCGGGCTGGATGAGTTGTTCCAAGAGTTGAGCACCAATACCGCGATCCGGATCATTCCCCTTACAACGGACGTCGCCCTTGAAGTGGCCGCACTGGGCGACGCGTTGCGTGATCCCGGTGACCGGGTCATCGTTGCCACCGCCCGCGTCCATCGCCTGCGCCTTCTGACTGCCGACCAGCGGATTATCGAATCGGATTTGGTTCCGGTAGTCGAGTAGCGCGCTCAACGGCCTTCGAGAGTGGTTTTGGCAGCTTCGGCATCTCACCCTGGCTCCACGTTTGGGGCAGCCGCGGCCTCACTGCATCTTGTGTGGTGGACGATGGCGGCGCGGCACGAACTCGCGCACCACGTTGGCTCCGGCCTCGGCCGCCAGTCCGATGCCGGCCGTGGATGCGCCGCTTCCGGCAGCCAGCACTCCCTGAGTAAACGCTCCCGCCGCTGCGTTTCCGGCCAGACGCCCCGCGGCGGGCGTGCGTTTGCCGGTTTTCGTGTTGCGTGTGACCACGGTGCTGGTCAGGGCATGCGCCAATCGCGGCGCGACGCCGTGCTTG
>JADGNH010000178.1 GCA_017883605.1 Methanobacteriaceae archaeon | reverse complement strand
TTTCTGAGTTGGTTTATTTCCTCTCGAGACAGATCATGGTAGAAATAGGTGTATTCTGGGTGCAGTGGAACATCGTATTTATCTGAAAGTTCAAATGCATATTTAGAACTTATATAATCCTTCTTAAGTGATTCCAGATTCAGCTGGTCTGGATTTTCCATATATACCGGAGATTTTTGGATGGTTTGTATCCACCATTCCTCACACCAGCCTGCCGGGAGGAGTACATGGTTGTTTCTCAAAAACTCTCCAAATGCTACCATCATATCTCCAACAAAGAGGATTTCATCGACCTGAGGTCTTACCTCCTTGGCCTGTTCCTCTGAATTAACCTTCAAAACACTGCCATCTTTAAGTTTAACAATAGGACCATCTATGGTGTCGCAGGGCACCACACAGTTCCCCTTACCCGGTCTTTCTATTTTCATCTGGGTTCCCACCGCCAGAAACTCCAGGATCTGCATGGTGGCGGGATGGATTGCCATGGCAGCCAGACCGCTGTTTCTGGATCTGCCGTACCTTAACCTGAAGCCGCCCTTTGCCCGGGGATAGGATAGGACCGGTCTTCCTCCAATGATATCCTGCATGTACTTATCATCTACTTTGGAGCTTTTCCCATCGTCATTTTCGGTTTTATGACTTTTTGAAAATTTTTCCAACCAGAGCCATCCCTTGATTTCCAGTTTTTTAGCGTACTTCCGCACCTTAGGGGCTTTCTGTATAACACCCTCCACCATGGCCAGCAGGGCCCCTCCCCGCAGCTGGTTGGTCTCAACTCTTTCCAGATCCCGGTGTGATACCTCCACCCGATCGGTGGGTTCGCCGGTGATCTCCACTGGAATGCCCTTGGCAGCGATCCTCACCTCCTCCGGGCTGGGTGAGTACTGGAGGTTGGTGACCTCTGATTCGTAGAGTTCCACTTCTTCCACATACCTTTCGATCTCCCTTTCGGTGGGATCATATGGATCTAAATCAAGTGAAAGTCTTATATAGTCTGCTATAAGAACTGCAAGGGCTGATGCAGTCCCACCAGCACTTCTTATAGGTCCTGCAAAGTAAACCGCCAGATACCATCCCTGATCAAAGTTCCGCTTTATCTTTACCTTGGCAATTCCTTCCAGGGGAGCTGCAACCACGCCCTCAGTTAAAATCGCCAGGGCGGTTCTTATGGCCTGGTCCGATTTCCTCTCCTTAACCTCAAAAGTGTCTTCTTTCCCTTCTTCATCAGTTTTTATGGTTATTTCCTTGGCTATTTGGAATGCCACCTCCTCTCGGGACATTTCCTTTTCCAGTTCCTTTATCCTCTTTGCAACACCCTCGGGTCCCACCAGACCCTCCACCCTTTCGGCCAGATCCTTTGCCAGAGGTATCTCCGGTTCCATCTCTATATCATTACCGGTGGCCCGTGCTTTTGCAGCAATATCGTATAACTTTTTTGTTTCCTCTTCTAAGCTCTCAAAATAACCCATAATAGTCCCTTACCCTTTGATCGTGCTTCATGCTGTTTAGATTTGAATTTAATTAGTTGTATTCAATTATTTAGATAGATTCAACTTAATTTAGTTAATTCAAATTATTTAGATAGATTTCAACTTAATTAAGATAAATTTGAATTTTAATTAGATTTATCAGATTCTATGGATAGTAATTAATTTTTAATTAAGTAATTGCAATAAAATCTTTAAACAAATGATTTAATCAAGTAAAATTTATATAAATATGCTATAAACCGGTTTAAACTTTATTAAAAATGGGTTTTAACACGTTGTATATTGTAGGAGATCATCTATAAAGTTTACCATATTCTTTACCACGGACTATAAACTAATTTAAAAACCTTTTAAATCCTTTAAATTAAATTATAAAAGAGTTTTAGCCTGATTAATAGCAGATAGAACTGTTTTATGAAAATAAAAATTAAAATTAATATAAAAAAGTTAGTATAAACTATATAAAAGAAGATTACATTTTATGTTGTACTCTGGTAAACAACTATAAAAACCAGGAGTCAGATAAATATAAATTCAAGTTAATTAGTAATTGGAAATTAAATTAACCAATTAAAAAGTATTCATTGAAAACCAATTTAAAAAGTATTCATTGAAAATTAAGTATTTCATAATTTAGCATTCATTCAGGTGATTTTTTATGGCAAAAAAAGACAAAAAAGTTCTTCCACCCAGTGGAGCAGGACTGGTCAGATATTTTGAGGAAGAAACCAGGGGCCCAAAAATGTCTCCGGAACAGGTGGTAATTATGACCGTTGTTCTGGCATTTCTGTGTATTGCACTGAGATTTTCCTATTCTTAAGCATTTGAACATCCCCCCCATATTTAAAATGTCCCTATATCTAAGGATATCAAAATACAGATTTTTACGCATTTAAAAAATAATTTAATCAATAATAATACGATTTCTTTTTTTTATCAGAAAATATTTTAATAAGAATGATTTTTAGTGGAATAAAATTTTTTTTTACCAGAAATGATATAGGAATTTACCAATATGGAAAATTTTTACCAGAATTAGAATTAA
>JADGNH010000079.1 GCA_017883605.1 Methanobacteriaceae archaeon | reverse complement strand
AGATGTTCTCTATGCGTTTTACTATTTCTCTGGATAAGTTCTTCATTTATGCCACCTCTGGTATCAATCACTCTTTTTTTATAGATTAACATGATTTTTATTAATTTTATAGATTAAACATGATTTTTATTAATTTTATTAATGATAAAATATTGTAAAAAGAGATACTTAAAAATAGGTATGGACCACTAATGCTAAAAATTTATTGGTAAGGGAAATAATTTAAAACAAAAATTATTCTAGAGATATAAAAAATGATATAATTAAATTACTGTTATTAAGTAAATATTACAGTTATTAAGTAAATAATTAAATTAATATTATTAAGTAAATATTACAGCTATTTAAGTAATAAATAAGTTATAGTTAAATATCTGAATTTTAAAATATTATTGATGATTAATTATTGGTCTACTGTCTAATTTATTTTTGATTAAAAGTTACAATCTGATAAGAACTTGTTTGGTAGGTAGAATGAAAGTTGCAGTGATTGGACTGGGAATGGAAGGCAGAAGTGCTGTCGAATCCCTTTTAAGCTATGGAAATCAGGTTTATGCTTCTGATCTGAAAAAAACTCCGGAGATGGATGGTGCCAACTTCACCCCTAATGAATCTCTTGATATTGATGTGGGATGCCATGACTGGGATAAAATAAATTCATCGGATGCTGTGGTTTTAAGTCCCAGTTTATGGAACACAGAAATCTGTTCACACCTGAAAAACCACAAAAAATTTCTATCAAACATTTTAACCCGCCATAAATCTGTTTGTACCATAGGTGTTACCGGTACCAATGGCAAGACCACCACCTGCTTCATGATAAAAGAAATACTGGAAAAAGCTGGTTTTAAGGTTTTATTGGGTGGAAATGCAGGTGGGGGCTTTGAAGGTTATACCAAAATTATCTTAGAAGCATCTGAAAATGATTACGACATCATAATCCTTGAAGTTTGTGATATGACCCTTGATTTCTGCTCATACGCCTTTGACTTTGACCTGGTGGCGGTGACCAACCTGGGCCTGGACCACATGGACGTGCACCAATCCCTGGAAAACTACCAGAAATCTCTTCAAAAATTTTTAAAGTGCAAAACCGCCGTCCTGAATGGCAATGATAAAATTTTATCAACTATGGGAAACTATCCCAGAGAAACTATCTTTTTTGGAGAGGAAATTCCTGATCTGAAGTTCTTTGGAAAATTTAATCTTGAAAATGCTGCAGCAGCAATTGAAGTCGCTAAAATCTTAAAAGTTCCCGAAAAACAGATCATAAGCACCCTGGAGACCTTTGATACTCTGGAGGGAAGAATCAAAGTTTTGGATATTAAGGGGTCCCGGATAATAATTGGAAAAACAGATAACGTCCATGCAGCAGCTGCCGTGCTTCAGGAAGAAAAATTTGATTTAATCATAATTGGAACACCACGCAGGGGTGAAGAATGGAGATACCAGATCCTGAAGGAAGTGTCCCAGGCTAATCCCCGTTTGGTAGGCTTATTCCCGGGTCTGGACAACACCACCCAAAGAGCAAAAGAAGTATTGAGGAACGAAGGTTATAAAGGTAAAATAAAAATTCTAAATCAAATAGATGAAGTTGTGGAACTTATAACCAACAGCTGTGGAATGAACTCCACCATATTTGTGGGGGGAAACGGACAGGACAAAATTATGGAGATTCAAATGATACTGAAGCAGATAGCCTGTGATAATTAGTTTAAACAGGAAAATCACTCTTTCAGATAAGTAAATTTGTTAAATAACATATTAAAATAGATAATGTATTAAATAAGATATTAGAATAGATTAAATTATTAAATAAGACATTATGTGGACAAAGGACATAAAAATAAAAATAGTAGATAAACGTCCCCATGTTAAAGTTTTATGATTAAATATTCAAATTTTCTTAAACAAATACATTTAAGTCAAATAAAATAAATTTAACAACATATAATATATATTAGGAGTGTGATGTCCTGCAAAGATCCAGGAAAAGACCTGCCATATTATTGATCATACTGATAGTTGTTGCTTTTCTCATGTTTCCGGTGGGAAATGCTTTAAAAGGTTATTATCCCCCACAGAAAGCAGATGAAATTGCTGCTTTAGCCATTGGAGACACAGTAATGGCCGGGACAGATGTGGTTGATGAAAGTAAGATTCGAAAGGTTCCCATACTTTATAATCCAGAATACATCGCTGAAAACTTTAAAGAAGGAAAGTACACCGAAATTTTCATAGGTTTATTGAGCGGAGCAATTAACACGCCCATGGAAAATATAACCGGTGGCAGTATATCACTGGATGGTACTGCTGAGAATTATACCGGACCCGGAGTGCTGACCGTTCAGAACAACCGGTTGACAGTAAATCCTCCCGGTACCTTTGTATGGGGATATAAAACACCCTATACCACTGCGGTGAAGACCAAGAATGGGATCGAGATCAAAAATATAGACAAAACTCTGAAAGTTGTTTCAGCCAACGATGTCAGCAACGACACCATTACAAACAAATATGTTAGTGCTGCAACTGTAAAATCTTGGTATAATAAAGCTGATGTGGGTGACAGAATGACCCTGGATTATTCTCTAACCTATTTCAGCGACGGCCGAAACCTGGTTCCACCCAATGAAATACAGAAATTCTTTGGTAATGATACTATAACCTATATGAAAAATTACCCCTCTGGAACTCCGGTGATGGTCTACAACTCTGCAAAGAATGATAATGTTGCAGGAACCAGCTCCAGCATACTGGAATCATACCCTCAATACGGTGATTCGGGTCGAGAACTTAACGCCAGACAATTCATCAAAGCCTGGAACAACACCATAATTCCCGCCCACAGTAAATCTACTGGAAAGGAAACTGTAGAGTTCTACGGACTTTTAGATACGAATGTTTCAGGTACCGGTGCCACCGGCTATGTAACACACGGAGTCTGTCCCCCAGGAAGAGCATTTAGGGACGCACTTATGTCAGCCGGTTTCCCAATGCCTTCGGGTATGAGTAGTGGAGAGTACTCAGTAAACGTGGACAGCGAACCCGGTGCCGGGATAACCGTCCGAAACACCGGCAATTATCCCCTAAAAATAGTCATGTGGACCTCAGGAAGTGGCCCCAGCATGACCATGTACGCCAAGGTGATTCAATTAATACCCTAAAAATTTGTTAATACCTTAAAAAATTTTTCCATTAAAATATCCCCTTTAAAAAATTTTTTTTATATTTAACTTTTTTAATCCTTAGTATCAAAATCATATCAGAATTAGGGATGAAATCTGTATTAAAATCAGGGATAAATCATATCAAAAATCAGGGATGAAATCCGTATTAAAATCAGGGATAAATCATATCAAAGACAGGATGAAATTTGTATCAGAAGGAATGAATCTGTAATCAGGAGGATCAGGGATGGTATCTGCAATCATAGCCGCTGCCGGTAAAAACCGGAGGATGATAAAAGACCAGAAAGCCAGGGGAATGGGTTTTAAGCACAAACTTCTCCTGGACTTAGATGGGAAGCCGGTTATAATCAGGACCCTAGAAAATGTGCTTGAAACCGGGGTTGATGAATGCGTGGTTGTTCTCGGCCATTTCAGTGCTGATATAAAATCAGTTCTGGACGATTTCCCTGACAAAAGGCTTAAAACTTTAGAAAATCCCGAAATAAATGTAGAATTATCTGATACGCTCTTAAATGGGGTTTCAAATGTGGAACCCGGTTTATGCCTCTGTGTAGCTGCTGATCAACCCACAGTATCCGGTGAAACCCTGGGAAAACTTCTGAAAATAGCTCTGGAGTATCCTGAAAGCGGAAATATTGTATCCATCCTGGCCCGGGAAAAATCCGGTCATCTGGAATCAACCAAAGGACTGGGAATGCCCTTCGTCTGCCACTCCCATCTCCTGAAGGAATATCTGCCTGATCGCGACGATAATTTAAACCCCATACTGGGAGACATGCTGGCCGATGGGGTGGTTTTCTATGGAGTTCCACCTATAGACGGGCTGGAACTGGTGAATATAAACACTTACGACGATTATCTTCTGGTTTTGAGAGAGTGGCTACGATAATTTTTGAAAGAAAAAAAATAGAAAAAAATAGAAAAATTTATTGAATATTTTATTTATCCAAACTGTCTTCCAGAAGTTCAAATCGATCTTCCAGTTCTTCTACAGCTTTACCAAGCTTTGTCACTAGTTCTAAGGTGTTGTACATCCAGACTATCATTAATTCCTGATCTGCTTGTCCTTTGTAGTCTTTCATTTTCTGAGATAGTTCTTTGGCTTCATCCAGTATTTCAAACATTTTAGTTTCGCCCATTAAATCCCCCCATATGAGTTTTTTTTAATTCCATAAGAGCTTTATTGCATTTATTTATGCTTTGTTCATTTTCATGTTTATGTTATGTTCATTTCATGGATATTAATGCGGTTACCACGCATCCTATATTTTCTCCGTTCATTCCCACAATTACTTCATCTTCTTTTATACCGGCATACTGCCTTGAACCACTGCATCCCAGGGTGAAATTCGCGGTGTTGTTGACAAAGGGACCAGCCACAGCATCAGCACATATAGACTGAATTCCTGAAAAGCTCGCTTCTACTCTACCTCCTTTGGTGTAGATCATTGCCTGAGCCAGCCTCATTGCCTGAGCAGGTTTACAAATAACTACAATTACATCCGGGTCAAATTTAATCTTTTCTAATGGAGCATAAATTATGGCTTTCATTATGGGATCTATTTTGGGGATGGAGTCCATGGTACGTTTAGCAGAGCCGAGACTGGAAAATCTACCAAGGCTCTGATAAAATTCACCGGTTTTCATCTTTTCCGGAGCTTCCATAAGCCCGATTGCAGAAGCTCCTCCCTTGCACATCTGTTCTTGGCTGGTTGCATAGAACATTTCACCTTGAGCCGCTTTTTGAACCATTTCGCAGTGTCTTATATTTTCATCTATCTTTTTTATTCCTTCTGGAATGTCTTCTTCCCTTAAAAAGAATTTTATTGCTACTGGAGATTTATCTAAACCCAGTCTTTCTTTAAGTTCGTTGGATACCATATCATATCCTTCTACATCACAACTGCCTTCTGCCATGCTTTCACCATCTCTTACTATATTTTTTAAATTATTTATTTTTTATTTATAGAAAATATCAAAAAAATTTTTAACTTACATTTCCAAGGACTGACTAAAATTTACTTACATTTCCAGGGACTGACCAAATTTACTTACATTTTCCAAGGATTTAAAAAAAATTTAAAAAATAATTTTAAAAGCTAATGAAATTGAACTTAATTAAGCTGACTTAATCCCTTTGACCAGCTCTTCAATCTTATCTTTAACATTAGAACAATCTTCAACCACAGTACCTGTAACAACAATATCTGCACCAGCTGCCGCAACTCTGGCCGCATCTTCCCTGGTCCTAATTCCCCCACCTACCACCACCATGATATCGGTCATTTCCTTAACCGCCGTTATCATTTCCTCTGGAACAGGCCCCCCTGCACCAGATCCAGCCTCCAGGTAGAGCAGTTTCATGCCGAAAAACTCAGCTGCCATGGCATAGGCCACTGCAATTTCTGGCTTAGACCGGGGGATCAGCTTGGCATCTCCCACCCAACCCACAGTTCCCCCCGGCTCAACCACCAGGTATCCCATGGAAAGGGTTTCAATACCACTCTTCTTTATTATAGGTGCACCCAAAGCCTGAGCTCCGGTTATCCAGTAGGGGTTGGTTGAGTTTAAGAGGCTCATGAAAAAAATAGCATCAGCATATCGGCTCACCCCACTGATGTTACCTGGAAAGAGAATAATAGGTAAATCAACATTTTCTTTAAGCTTCTTTGTAGTTTCATCAAGTTCACTAGAATTTGTTGTTGACCCACCGAGCATTATCCCGTCGGTACCACCAGCAATGGCCTCTTTTGCTATATCTAATGCCCTATCCGGACTTTGCTCCTCCGGATCCAGCAGAGTAAGGTGGAGCTTCCGTTTCTTTAAAGAATCCCTCAGGTAATTTTCAACATTCATTTAATCACTCAGATAATGATTTATGATTATTATCAAAAAATTGAAGGTAAAATGGAGATATAACCTTAAGGGCAAACATGGAACATAACAAGATATTTCCGAAATTTATACCCAATGTCATTGATTATAACCCAAATATCCTATTATTATAAGATATATCCCCTAATTATAACCAAATATCATGTTATTATAACAGATACCCACTGAAATTTATCTTTTAATTTTATTTAAGGAGGTTAATACCCCCTTTAGATCAATAAGACGTTATTTATCCTCTCGGTTCTTTTGCCTTGAATCTCAAGCCCTTGTAACCACATTTCCTGCAGGTCTTGGCGGTGGGTGGGTTTCTTGCATTACATTTAAGGCAAATTTTGATCTTGAATAATCTATTTTCTGCTTCTTCAAATCTAGCCATTTTTTATCCTCCTATGAATTCTTTTTGAATCATTACAACTTCCATGCTGGTTTTAGCCTGGGAATATGCCTCTAAAAGCTCCTGGTTGAGCTTCAGAAAATGAGGTCCCCACTTGAATTGGGACATGATCTGGATAGCATTATTTTTAAGTCCAACTATATAAAAGGTTGCGGCAATGGCCTCTGCAGTGGAAAGTATGCACGGCTTCCCATAATTAGTGGGGTTGGCCGCCACCAGAAAAGGAAGTGACCTATGATTCCTTTTACTCTTGAACATAGGAGAAGACTTATCTATCTTTTTCCAGGAACAATCTAATCCTACAATGCCATTTTTCATCACGGTCTTCCGGTCCTCCGGAGACACCGCCTTCTCAGCGTAGGGATCCAGAACCAGAGCATCTCTAGGTAACATATTTAAACGGGTTACTACTTTAATCTTACCCTGCTTAGACAGCTTGATGCTGGTGCATTTCTTGCGATCGCATTCCTCGGCATGGTATACTACGACTTTCAAATTTTGAATTACTCCTTATTTATTAATCTAAACTTATTCTGATTTTCGTTCTATTAATATTTTTTAAAGAAAAAATTTTCATAATATTTAGTTAGTAACTGTTTTTAAAATGTTTTCAAAAAATATTTCTATGGAAGTAGACATAAATTCATTGAATTACACCATAACCCACAGCAAATTTATAACCACAATCCACAGCAAAAATAATTATTCTAACCCACCCTCTAAAAGCAAAAAAAACATATGAAACTGTTTTAAAAAAAATATAACATATGAAGCCGACAATTGATGTAGAGGAAGCAAAAAATATCGAAGCTTCGGAACTTATAGAAAAATTATCATCCAGTAATACTGGTATTTCATCAAAAAAAGCACAAAAACGGCTTCAAGAGTATGGTTTTAATGAAATCAGCGAAGAAAAAATAAGTCCTCTAAGAAAATTCCTGAACTTTTTTTGGGGTCCCATCCCCTGGATGATTGAAACAGCCCTGATCATATCGCTGGCAATCCAGCACTGGCAGGAGTTCATCATTATATTCATTTTATTAATGATAAACGGGGTTGTGGGTTTCTATCAAGAAAATAAGGCAGATAACACCATTGATCTATTAAAAGAAAAATTATCCTACCAGGCAGATGTTTTGAGGGATGGTGAATGGATCGAAGTTCCCGCGAGAGAAATCGTGCCCGGTGATGTGGTGAGGGTGCATCTGGGGGACATTGTCCCCGCAGACCTTAAACTCATTGAAGGCTCTTATCTCACTGTAGATGAATCATCCTTAACCGGAGAATCTTTACCTCTGGACAAAACCCTGGGAGATATTGCCTATTCCGGTTCAATCGTGCAAAAAGGGGATATGAATGGACTGGTCCTGGTAACCGGTTCGGACACTTATTTTGGAAAAGCTGCACAGCTCATATCCCGGGTTAAACGCAAAAGCCACCTGGAGGAAGCGGTTGTAAAAATTGGGGATTATTTAATTATCTTAGATGTGTTAATGGTGGCTTTTATTTTCATTGCTGGTCTCTTTCGTCAGCAGAGCTTAATTGATATACTTGGTTTTTCTCTGGTACTGACCATTGCTTCTATACCAGTGGCCCAACCGGCGGTACTTTCAGTTACCATGACCGTGGGGGCCATGGCCCTGGCCAAAAAGAAAGCCATAGTGAGCAAACTAACGGCCATAGAAGAAATGGCAGGTATGGATGTATTATGTTCAGATAAAACCGGCACTTTAACCAAAAATAAGATTACAATTGCCGAAATAGCGCCATATGGCAAATTTAAGGAAGAGGATGTGTTATTTTACGCTGCTTTAGCCTCGCTAAAACAGGATCATGACCCCATTGAACAGGCCATATTTGACCTGGTTGAAGAGTCTGAAACTCTCCCCCAGAAAATAAAGAATTATGAAACGCTTAAATTCAACCCTTTTGATCCGGTGTGCAAAAGTACAGAGGCCACAATTGAATATAACGAAAAATATTCATTTAAAGTTTCAAAAGGAGCGCCACAGGTTATTCTATCTCGTTTAAAAGATTATAAAGCCCTTAAAGAAAAGGTGAATGAAAATGTGGATATCTTTGCCGCAAAGGGTTACCGGGCTTT
>JADGNH010000177.1 GCA_017883605.1 Methanobacteriaceae archaeon | reverse complement strand
CTCCTGCCGGTTTGGTGGCTACCACCGCCAGTTTCAGCTCACCCATTGGGGTGAAATCAGATTCCATGTCCCGGAAGAATTCGTCAAAGAGTCCGGATCTCATGGTCTGCTGCTGCCTGATACCAGTGACTATTATATCTCCTTTAGAGAACACTCTTCCTCTGAAAGCCCCTTTAACATCTCCTTTAATCATGATCTGTTGATCTACAGGTGCTAAAACTACTTTTTGTGCCTCTTTCACATCGGCACGTCTTACGGTGACTTCCTCTCCTAAGGATGTTCCAGCGTTCTTTCTAATGTAACCATCCATTCTGAGTATTCCCAGTCCTATGTCAGATTGGGATGATGCCACAATGGTTGCTGTTAACTTTTTGCCTTCTATTTCTATTATATCTCCATCACGGAGATCCAGTTTTTCCATGCAGGCCGGGTCGATCCGGGCAATGGATCTACCAACATCTGCCTGGGAAAATGCTTCTGCAACTTTTAACTTCATTTCTTCAGTTTTAATGATAAAACCCCCAATTATATTTGTTCAAGAGTTAAACATGAATCTTTAAATACATAAAAAGTAATTTGTATATCAAAAATGTTTTAGTTAACTTATGTTACTATAACCTTGTGGTTCATCATATAAATACCTTTGGTTTTAGTAATAAAAAATGGAACTGCAAAACATGTAAAAAAATCAGGTAAGTGTAAAGATACATGTAAAAAAAAATCAATAAAGTTCACGATTTTCAAACTAAATAAAATAATTTATCGTATAACTCCACCAAAGCCCTGTAGAAGCTTTTCAACTTCGTATCTGGCATCTGGATTTATCAACCAATATCTCACGGTAACACTCTTTTTATCCGGTTCTATCTGGCCGCCCTGATAAACATCCATAACCTCTGCTTCTACCACATCCTTTAAACTCTTAATGGTAGTGGATACGACTTGTGGATCAGCATTCTGGGGAAAAACCACGGAAACATCGTAGCTTCTCTTCAGAAAGTTTTCATTTTTCCACTTCAGGAGTTCTTCTGGACTTAAAATTTCTATGTTGGAAATTTTTAACCGGGTAACTTTTCTGTCACGGTTCAAATTCACATAATCTGCTGAAATCTCATCTAAAATTCCAGCATGGATTTTTCCAGAGTAGATATGTCTTAAGCCAACTTCTTCTCCCAGAGAACTTTTAAGAAGTCTTAACTCTTCTGTAAGCAGGGAAATAGCTTTATCAGATCTTCCTAAAGCTGCTTCCAGGTCATTTAAGTGTTTGGCAGCTGAACTCATAGCTTTAACAAAATCTTCCTGATTCTCCTTTAGAATCATGTCCCTCAACTCTTGGAAGGTGTTGATGAACTGTTCCTGGGTTTTTTCTATGTACCGGTTATGGGTCTGGATGGAGTAGCAAAGGTAAGGATTTTGAGCGGTTATTCTGGCTATCATATCCAGCATGAGACTGTATATGGGACTGGCGAATTTTCTTGATTCCTTTACATCAACCTGAAGACGTTCCAGGGTAGCTGCGATGCTGATGTATGCGAAGTGGGTTAAACCTTGAACCACGCTCATCATCTCATCATGTATCTGGGGTGTGGTTACCAGAACTTTTGCATTTTCAGATTGAAGAAAGTTGTAGACCTTTTCATACCAGGGGCCCTCCTTAAGCGGGGTCAACACCACCACCTGCCCGTCCAGGGACCTTACCCTGGGACCGAACATGGGATGGGTGGGCAGGAATTCCACATTTTCAGGCACAAATTCCTGCATGGTCTGGGTTGGCTCTTCCTTGACTGAGGTTACATCCGCCAGTAAAGAACCCTCTTTGAGGTGGGGTGCTACCTCCATTATGGTTTGAGGGGTGACATCTATGGGAACGGCTAAGATCACTATTTCTGCCAGGGATGCAGCTTCAATATTGCTGGAAGTATAGGTTACTCCCATTTTTTTGGCTGTTTCCATCCCGGTTAGAGTATTTCTCCCGGTGATGGTGACCTTACACCCTTTCTTTTTAAGTAAATTAGCTATCCAATTACCCAGTCCACGGGTGCCGCCGATAACTGCTACTTGCATATGGATTATCTATAGGTAGACCGTCTATTAAATCTTTATCCTATATCATCTATTCTTTATCACTTCCCCTTCATTTCATTATTTGTCTTCTTTTATCATTCCTCCCCATCTGTTTATCATTCCTCAACTTCTATCATTCCTCTATTCAATTTCCAGGGTTCCTATTTCATCTGAGGTGCCAATGCCAGATATATGGTCAAGGGCTTTTAATACATCCTTAAGCTTCGCATTCTGCATAACCTCCAGAAACCTTTCCAGTTCAACAGATCTCCTTAAAAATATTCCCCTGCGTTTCATAGGACTTCCGCGTTCATTTAAAGGATTGATCTCCAGCATAATGGTTGCATTACTCCCTTTTGCAGGGGTTTGCACCAAAAATACGCCTTCCAATGAAGTAGGTACTCTTTGCCAGGGTTCAACATTTTCTAGAGCTTCTATTATTTTCTTTTCCAGTTGGTTCTCCATTTATTATCACCTT
>JADGNH010000013.1 GCA_017883605.1 Methanobacteriaceae archaeon | reverse complement strand
AGGGCAGATATGGATTATTGAATCTCCTAAAAGCTGGGCTGACAAAATATGGGAAGATCTAATGGAACTTGGGAAAAAATATGGTTATGATGAAATTGATCCTGCAGGATTTCCTCAAGAAATGAGCGGTTTACAAACTGATTCGTTTCCACAAAACGCATTAAATATCTTATCTTATGGCATTTACCCATTAATTTCATGTTATTTTATTCAAACAGGTCTAAAAACTAATTTAACTATATTATATATACCAGACAGAAGTTTTAAGCATTCGCAGATGACTGAAGCTAATACTTTATATACAAGAATTTTGTGGGATTTCCATCATGTATTTGATGACCAATGGACGTTCGATGGTTCTAGAGGTCCAAAAAATGCAATTAATGAAGTAATTTTAAATCCTGTCAAGCAGTTAGATTATTTCCAATGGTTTATTGATAAAATTGACAAAAGGATGACTGATATTATTTCAATTGAAGACCCTTTATTACGAGAAAAACTTGTCATGACTATCAATAGGGCAATATCCGACGCTATATTGTCAGTTACTAGTGAATTACCGTACATTTCAATGGTATTTTTCTTTAGCTTCTTAGATAAGTTAGCCAACATTATGCATCTGTTAAAAATCGAGAATAATGAAACCGATGCATGGAAAAAGATTGTAAATAAAGAATTTCTCACTTCGGAAGTTATTGAAACCCTTCAAAAAGTTCCAAACAAAGCTGGCGAACATTTAACCAGTATCATTACTTCAGTTGCTGAAGAATTAGATTATAGTGAACTTTCACCTGAAAACTTACGGGACATCCGAAATACTCATCATGGATATAACTTAACTCAACCTGGGAGTATTGACAGGTTAATGACTAAAGATGGTGAAATCAATAATGATATTCCACTTATTGTCACCCCTTTAATTTTGTATCTCTTTACAATATCTTGGAAAATTTAATGAATAACAATAGAACTCATGATCAAATTTTATTTTTAAATACCGACCATATAATTAACGATAGTATAGTTTAGCGAAGTAAATTTTTAGCATTTTTGGAAAATTTTAAAAATAATATTGTACAACACATTCTTTTTTTTCAAATGTTTGAGAAGCAAAAATTCTTTTACCCGTGGGCAAACATAACTTGATTTAGATCAGATAAATCATGAAATGGAATAGTGGTAAGGGAAATGGAATCATGGAAATATACGACATAGCTGTTATTGGAGCCGGGCCTGCGGGGTGCATGGCCGCCATTCGAGGGGCACAGCTCGGTAAAAATGTGATCCTGCTGGAAAGGAATAATAAAATAGGCCGTAAACTCCTTTTAACCGGTAATGGCAGATGTAACCTTACTAATACAGCGACCCTGGAAGTTTTCCTGGAAAAGTTTGGCAGGACGGGTTCATTTTACCGGGACGTTTTCGGTGAATTTTCTAACCAGGATTTGATGGATTTTTTCAAAAGTCATGATCTTGAATTAAAAGAGGAAGATGAGGGACGTGTATTTCCCATTACAGAAAAATCTAAATCAGTAGTAGATGTTTTAGGAAAGGTTTTAGATGAATACGGGGTAAAAATCCTTTATAATTACCGCCTGGAACATCTTCATAAGAGACCTAAGATTTTCAAACTATCTTCAACAAAAAATCAGTTAATTACTGCATATAATGTTATCATCGCTACCGGCGGGGCATCCTATAAATTTACAGGGTCAACAGGAGATGGTTTTACCTTTGCAGAATTATTAGGACACCACATTACAGAACTGAAACCAGGAGGGGTTCCACTATTAGTGGGGGAAGAATGGGTTCGTGGATTAAAAGGAGTTACCCTGGATAATGTAGGGCTAAATATAGGATATGGGGGAAAAATAAGACCTTTACC
This sequence comes from Methanobacteriaceae archaeon, assembly GCA_017883605.1. GTDB lineage: Archaea > Methanobacteriota > Methanobacteria > Methanobacteriales > Methanobacteriaceae > Methanobacterium_A. The sequence goes on along the minus strand of JADGNH010000013.1, from coordinate 20,928 downwards.
TCGTGGAAACCTTCTTTTCACACATTTCGGTATTTCGGGACCCGTTATTCTTGATATGAGCCATATTATTGTTGAGATTATGGATGAACATGGTGATTTAAAACTCTACATTGATTTTAAACCAGAAATCAAAGAGAAAGCCTTGGGAGTCCGGCTGATGGAAGATTTCCAGAATCATAGCAAAAAGAGTTTAAGAAATTATTTAAAGAATCACCTCCCCCAGAGCACCATTGATCCTATTTTAAAGACCATATCTCTTGATCCTCAAAAAAAGTTGAACCAGATCACTAAAAAAGAGAGATTGCAGTTACAGGAAACATTAAAAGCCCTTCCATTAACAATAACCGGGCATCTCCCCCTAGATAAAGCCCTGGTTACCTGCGGTGGCGTATCAAAAAAGCAAATAAACCCCCAAACCATGGAATCAAAGCTTGTTAAGAAATTATACTTTGCAGGAGAGATAATTGAAGGATGCGGCCGCAGGGGAGGTTACAACCTGCAACAGGCATTTTCAACCGGTTATGTGGCTGGGAACAGTGCATCAAAGAACAACAAGGAATAATTTGAACATGTAATACAATCCTAGATTCAACTAAGACTCGTAGAGTGTTTCAGAAATATTATATGGTGGTTTCTTTAATTTAATAATAAATAATGGTTTTCAAAAGGTGATCACGATTTAACAGGAGTTCTTTATGAAGAAAGTATTTTATGGTGGTTAATTGCCGGGAGTAAGGGCGGAGAAAATCGCCGCAGAATAATAGTTGAACTTAATAAGAGACCATATAATGCTAATAAACTCGCAGAAAAGCTTTCACTCGACTATAAAACTATCAGACACCACATAGGTGTTTTGAATGAAAATAACTTAGTTAAATCAACTGGAGAGAAGTATGGTGCATTATATTTCCTCTCTGAGGAGATGGAAAGAGAGTATAATATCTTTCTGGCGATTTGGGAAGAATTTAAGGAAAAATAAACAGAATCGATTGCAACAACAACTGAAAAGGTGTAAAAATGTTAATGGATATTAATCTATTTGGATTGTCAAATATACTGCCTACTTTGCTTATTCTGATTAAATCTTCGGCTTTAATTACCAGTATTGCCAATATCTGCCTTTTACTAGGTATGCTCTATGTATACTTAGAAAGATACTTGAAAGTAAAATCCAAATTCACCACAAATCTAGTTTTATTTTCTTTGCTTTTCCTGGTTCAAAACATATTATTTTCGGTTTATTTTTTCTTCAACCTTCCAGAGACCGTCATCAACGCTGTTTTACCTTTAATATTTTTAGGACTTGAATTTACAGCTCTAGCTCTGCTTTTAATGATAACAAGGGATTAATATTTAACATTTTTTTTTATTTAAAGTTTTTTTCAACAATTTAATATTTAATTGAAGGGTTTAAATCCGTTTTTACTTTTAAGATACTCTGATGGATCTGATAAATCTGGAGATCCAGTTTTGTCTGGAGAGATTGAATTTGACGAAATGTATCAGTCAGCAGGTTCTAAAGGTTTAAAAAACAAACCAAGACGAAGAGATCTTAAAATACGCGGAAGAGGTACATATAAGAAGGGTAAACCACCTATAATTACCATAATCGAACATGGAACACGAAATACCATTTGTGGTTGAAAAGAACCTGTCTAAAAGTTAATACACAAAATAATAGAAGCCCACTATAAAGGATTTGTAGAGATTTTTACAGATGATTACACCATTTACTCAAAATTAGAAGAATATCCAATGGTTATAAAAAAGTAGATGAGTGAAGAAGTATTAAGTGATATTGTGCACCTTCAAAAAAGTCTGGATAAATATAAAAAGAAATATTGCTATTCCTAATATCACAATTAAAACAAAACAAAATCCAACTATTACAAGAACAATTTTAACACCCGTATTTTGCTTCTTAAACCATCTTATTGGGGCATTATTTATTTTAGATTTGTTTTTAATGGTTTTTTCACCATTTAATATATTTCCACATTGTTCGCAAAACTTTGCTGAGTCTCTATTTTTTTCTTTACAATTAGGACAACTTTTAGTCATAAATAACCCCCTAATTTTAATATTAATTATCAAAATATTTTATCTTATTTTTTCATTGTACTCTGGTAAAAATCCTTTTTTATAGAGTCGAAAAAGTATTAAAACTCAATTTGAATATTATTGAATTTCTTGATTATCCTTTATTTGCATTGTTTTCTGCTGAATTACCATTCTTAATCTGATTTAATAAAATGTCCATTTCATCATAAACCCATCGAGCATCATGGAAAAATAATTCTTTAAACTTAGAATACTAATTTTTGTTTTATAATTTGTTTAATATTAATATCTCTATCCATTCGGACTATAATCACAATATCTCTAGTATTTTCCGAACTATTATGCTGATTATGATATGGTTTTTTATTATTAGTATTAAATTAGATCAATGATTCTATGTAAGAAATAATTAAAAAAATTTAATATAAAGTTTATTTATATTTTCCTACATTAAAATCTATATTTGGAATATAAGGATGTTTAAACATATCATTTATCTCTCCTAGTCAAATAAAAGAAAAATACGCTCAAAGACCCTCTTATTTAGATAGGAGGTTAGATTATGATGAAAAAAATCCGAATTATATAATTAGGAATGAATTTTCAAGAGATAACGATAGAATAATCTTTTCTAAAGCTTTAGAAGACTAGAACATAAAGCTCAAGTCTATTCGCACAAAAAAGGACAGTTTAATATTTTAACTGAAGGGTTTAAATCCGTTTTTACTTTTAAGATACTCTGCTGGATCTCCTAATTTGGAATGATTTGGAGTGTATACGAGAACTAGATCATCATCTGAAAGTTTTTTTGCTTGGGCAAGGGGTCTTCATTGCTTAAAAACATTAATAATCTTTAATTAGATGAATATAAACAATTTTTATTTTCAATTTTCCTGATTTTGAGTTTGAGATTATCAATTCACTTCCAGATTAACCCAAAACCTTATTAAGGACTTTAAATTACCATCAAAAGAATTTTGTATATTTTAATCCAGTTCTAATCAATATCATTCCGATAATGAATAGAATAAAGGCAATGAATATAGAAATTTTTCCATGGGATTTCATTAATCTCCCTTTCATTATTGCAAAGCTTAAAACAAAAAAAGAGATTCCTGCAGGTATGATAAATATAAAATCCATGATTAAACTTTAAATAATTCACATATAAGTATTTTAACATCTGCAAATATGTTCTAATAATTAATTAAAGACTTAATCTTAGTACCTCATTTCAATTTAAAAGTGCCATAATTTTAATTTTTCTTTTTAATCTGTTTAAGAGTAATTAGATCATGAAGTTTTAATCATTATCACACCATAAAACAGTTAAAAACTCTTTATTTCCGTTTTTCTCACCAGTGGCTGAAAATCTAAATTTCCTCAAAGAACTTGTTGAGACGGGAAAGATAAAGCATGTAATTGATAGAACATATCCTCTAGAACAAATCATTGAAGCTCATAGATATGTGGACAAAGGACATAAAAAGGGAAATGTGGTTATAATTGTGGATCATATTAAAAGAGAATCCGAAAAAATGGAGATAAACTCACTGGATTGATTGCAAATGAAATCTTCCGTGTTTTGTTTTTCATATACATCATAAAATACTGAAAAATTAGCCAAAGGTGATTACTAAAGTTCTTGATGCACAAATAAATGGTTATACATGTTTAAACACAAATAATTTCTTAAGTTTTATTTGGGAATAAATAAAGTTAGACCTAATCGACCACTTGGCAATAATGAGAAGTTTAGCGAATAGCAATAAATAAATTTATAAAATAAATTATAACTGGATATTCTTTTTCAAAAATTCAAAAAATAGCAAGATCTCAACTATATCATATATATCTCAACAGCCATTTAGGTCAATTTTGGGCGAGTTCAGTAATCAATCATTTCACCTATTATATTTTTAGGGTTACCTTCTGATATTCAAAAATAATGTCCAGTCTATTCAAACAGAATCCAACAGTTTTTTAATGTTCAAGAATAGATTTTTTCCTAATGTTCAAAGCTGATATTTCAAATTGTTTCAAAGAAATAAATTTTTTTCTAAATTCACAAATAATGTTTAAATATTCAATTTAAATATTCAATAAATAATAATAATAATCTCATAACTAAACAAAAAAATTGGCAGAGTTATATGGATTTCTGGGAGATGATAAAAGACGGTTTGAAATATCCATTTTCAGACGTTAAAATGATTTTCATTCTAGGTGTGGTATTGCTGGCAGCCGAGCTCATAAACAAAGTCCCTATAGATGGGATGGGAGTCATTCACTGCTTAATACTTATCACAACCATCTTGATTGCCGTGATCGTGGAGTTAGGCTACGTATTCAAAGTAATCAAAGAAACAATTAACGGGTCAGATAAACTTCCTAAATTCAACCATCTAAGGGCTATATTTGTTCATGGCATTGAAGAAATAATAGTTTCAACTATATATCTGTTGTTACCCTTCCTTTTATTTGCATTAAGCTTCTTACTACTCTTTTCTGGATATTACTCTGATTTAATGTGGAGAGTAAGTTTGGGCTATGTATTTCTAATTTCCGGGTTGATTTTAACTTTCATTTCCACCTTCATCCTGCAGATAGTGGTTATGAACATGGCCCACCATCATGGAAGCATAAAATCAGGCTTCAACTTCAAAAAAATACAGGGAAAAATAAGAATAATAGGTTTTAAGAGATTAATATTGGCCTACATAATAACCACGATTACAGTAGGCTCCCTTGTACTATTCCTATCAGACTTAATCAAAAGCATACCACTGGGGCTGTTGATTTCAGAGGTGATAATCGCCCCCTACTTACTCCTCTTCACCGCCAGGATATTGGGACTGCTTGACCGGGAAAGCCCTTAGAAAGGTTATCAAAACCTAAATTACAAATTTGGAGATACTACAGATACATATATTGTAACCATTACCCAAAATTAACTGCCATCAGGGGTTAACATATGCATTGGTAACCTGTCCCGTAGTGGAGTCGATGCTGATATTGCCCACTTGAGTACCGTTTCTGTAGAGGGGTACCGTAAAGACGTTGTTCTGGAGGCTGGGAACGCCGGGTGTCACACCATATTTGTTGGCGTAGTCTGTGGCTATCTTCGTTGCATTGGAAACAGACATTCCGCTATTCTGTTTGGTGCTGTTGTCAGTGCATCCAGAAACGGCTACCACCACCATCACCAGTATAATCCCACTTAAAACTGTTTTTAGCTGCATTTAATCACCATTCTAATTTATATTCATTTAATCATCATACGTTAAACTGTGTAACAAGTTTTTTTTCAAATTAAGATCAAGACAAGTTCTCTTCCATATAACCAACTTGAATGGGTACTATTAAAGTTATATAACCACTATTAAAGTTATATAAACTATATAATATTTGTTTTTATCTTTTAACACCATTCAAGGAGTTATTTACCAAATTTTTTATGCTGTTATAGGGGACACAGTTCACCCCCGGGCAATCCCCTCCAAATAAAGTTCATATTTAGGGCGGAAAAGTTCAAAATCTTTAGCCGTCTTTATAGCAATGTCATAGAGCAGATCTTCATCCTTAACGTGCATAACCTTTCCTTCCCTCAAAACTCTGGGACGAATATAGAGGGGAAGGTCCTGAAACACCTGTACGTCCAGTTCATCTCGCTGAGAGTATTCAATTCTTTTATCCAGAGCTTTTTTAACCTTATCTGGAAACAAAACCAGGCACAGATCTACGTCCCGGGCTTCTTCTCCACGGGCGTAGCTGCCAAAGAGTATGAGTGCCAAAATGTCCTCATCTTTCTCAATTTTGGTCTGAAAATCTTTCAGAGTCTTCTGGATTTTCTCCACTCTATTATCTAAGGTTTTCATTATATTCCTCTGGTCATATGAATCCTAAATTCCATGATAAAACCTATCCTTTTTATCAACTACATCCTTATTGAACTATTTATCCTTTAAAAATTCAATTAAATCTTTTTTGAAATCTTGAATATCTTTCAAATCCTGATTTAAAATTTTAAACACTTTCTCATCGTCGATTTTGGAATATCCGTGGACTAATATATTTCTGAATCCCCTCATCTTTTTTAGTTTATCCACCAATTCAGGCTCCAAAACCTTGCCCTTCAGTTTTTCTAAGAAATCTTCTTCTGCCGCAGGCAAGCCCATATGTAATTCCTTCACCAAAAGGGCAGATGTATCCATAACAGCTTCTATGGTTATCTGAAGCAACCTTTCCAGAGCTCTTTTCTTTTCCAAATTATTAAGATAAGTTCCAATTGATTTCGGCATTATTTCATCTATTTCTTTGAGGTATTGTTCTATTTCATCAAGTTTTACGTAAATTCTTTCCTTGTCCATTTAATCCCCTTTAAAGGTCCTATCTAAACTATTTCTTTAGCTATTCAAGTAAATATATTTTATCCTATTTCAGATATTTGGCTATTTAGACTAATCAGTGTAGTTAAGAAGTTTAAATAAAATCAAAAATGTTATTTCATCTTATTTTTTCGAAATATGAAAAGAAATTTAAATCGTTTCCTACAAATTATAAAAAATTACTCTCTCCTAAATTTCAAATTTTACTTAAACTACCCAAACAATAGTTTTCCCGGATTCTCAACACACATGGTGGTTATCTCCTTCCAGGAAACTCCCTGCTTCAACATCTCCTCTACAAACAGTTTCATACCCTCCGCTGGAGGGGGGTTGTGTGCCTGCCCAAAGTCAGTGGCCATTATACATCTTCCCGCTCCCACCTCTTTTATGGCCTCTGCCATCACTTCAGGATTCAGCCCGTCGTGAAGGGGCATGCAGGCCACGTAACAGTGTTCCAGGTAGGCATAGCGGGACATTTCCCTCTGTTCGTCCATGCTGGCATCCACCACCCGGGTGAGAGGATGGTTCACTATTATTCTCTGTAACCCCAGGCTCTTTGCCAGGTCCAGAACCTGAAATATCTCAAAAACACTTAAATGTCCCGTACCCAGAACCAGATCATTTTCGGCTGCTATATGCAGGATTTCCTCAATTTTATCTTCTTCTATCTCTATTTCAGTATAAGACGTGGTGGGAAGCCATACTAACTTCCCACCCATTCTTGCCACAGTTCTAACCGCATCTGGATTTAATCCACCCACACTATGGTTTAAACAAACACCGCCAAAAACCTTAAATCCAGTCAAATATTCTGCAATATTGGCCCGGCCAGAAGTAGGTTCAATGTGTGATTTTATAACTATAGCTCCCATTTTATCCTGGGAAGCCATATTTGCAGCCTCAACGTCGTTTAAAATTCGGGGTTTGACATCAGGTGCGGTGTGGATGTGGGTGTCAATGAAACCTTCTAGAGGATATTTCTTCTTTTTAACATCCTTAAAGAGAAGTTCTTCTTTTAGAGAATCCTTAAAGAGATATTCTTCTTTTAGAGAATCCTTAAAAAGAAGTTCTTTTTTCAAACAATTTTTAATATGATATTCTTCTTCCAGAACATCTTCATAGGGATATTTGTTTTCTGACCTGTTCATAGAGATTTCCGCCATGGGAGTCCATGGTAACAATTAACGGTCCAAAATCCTTTACTTCCAGTTCCCAGATAGCTTCAGGAACTCCCAGATCTATCCAGTGAACATTTTTAACCGTTTTAACAGAATTTACGTATAGGGCTGCGCAGCCACCTACTGCAGCTAAAAATACGGCGCCGTTTCTTTTTAGGGCCTCTGATGTTTTCTCATCCATACCTCCCTTTCCAACTACCGCTTTCACTCCCTGATCTATAAGCTGGTCCTGGTAGGGGTTCATCCGGGTACTGGTGGTGGGACCAACCGCCACCATCTCATAACTTTCTGAACCATTTGCTTTTTTTGAAGTCTTTATTATGGGGCCAGCATGGAATATAACTGCTCCATCAAGATCCACCGGCGATCCGTCCTGAACAATTCTTTTATGGGCACTATCTCTGGCAGTGTAGATGGTGCCTGATAAATATACTGTATCTCCTACCTGTAAATTTTCTGTATCCTTCCTTAAAAGTGGTGTTTTAAGTTTCACATCCATAGAAACACTTCCTTCATACTAATTACCATAAAGACTTAATATTGGTATAAGCTTAAAAGCCATGAAGATTATATGGCTATATTGAACTTTACGATATTAAACTTAGATGATAAAATTTTCACAAATACTACTTAGATACAAAACTTTTCACAAACTCCACCTTAGAGAATAAAAACTTCACTTAGAGATAAAACTTCACGAATATTTAAATTAGATAATAACTTTCACAACAATCCAACATTAGATAATAACTTTCACGGATATTTAAATTAGATAATAAAAAATTAGAGTTTAGAGGAATATCATGTCTGCGGTAGACAATATAATGGGCCTTACTAAATATATAGTATCTCTGCCAGAAACTCCTTTTTCAGTTTTGGCCATGATATGTATCAGTTTCATAACTGGTGTCATTGCATTCCTGACTGAGCCTGATGTAAACTTTTCAATACTTTACAGTGTAATTTATGGTGGATCTGCTGGTTTTTTAATATTCGGGTTGATGTCCATTATGGCTGGTGGTATAACCCAACCTATGGTTAATGCTCTGGAAGGCCGGCATATGAAGATGAAACAGTCTATGTTCCTTGCTCTGGTCTCAATGGTTATAGTAGCTATTATTTACCTCGTTGGAAGTCTTGTTTCATCCTTTTCCATCTATAATTACACCATAGATGCCCTGATATTTGGTTGCGCCATAATGTTTGCTTTCCGAACCATTGTGATCTGGGGAACCTCCAACATCCGTCTGCTGCAGTCCGTGTTTATAGCAGCCACCCAGCCGGCGTTGATCCTAAGCATGGTAATGGTAATTGTCTTTTTAACCAGCATAACCACCAATATAGGCGATTTCAGCATAATCGCCTTGCTTTTAAAAATTATAATAGCCTCCATGATATTGATGCTTGCCATATACTCCTTTGTAGTGATTATAGAGTCGCCCATGCGTAAAAATCTGGGCGTGGGAGGATTAGAGCTTTTAAGCCTCTTCATATCCCATATAACTGAAGGTTCACAGGCCTTGGAGGGTCTTTTTGAGGACATGGGGGAACCCATAGAAACACTGGTGGGGGTTCTGAGTTTTAAAACCAGTAAGGGTCTGAAAGCAATTTTCCTCTCTCCCTGTGTCCATCCCGGTCCTGTAGGAAATATAGGTGGTGGAAATATGCCCACTCTACTGGCAGAAAGTTTTGATACCTTTACCATGGTATCTCACGGTCCCTCTACCCATGACTTCAATCCGGTGGCTTCCAGAGAAATAGTTAAGATAAAAAAGGTGGTGGAAAAAGCTCTGGATAGTATGGATTACTCTGAAAATGCCAGTAAATTTTTCAGGGTTGAAAGTGAAGAAGCTAAAATTGGGGCCCAATATTTTGGCAGAGATCTGGTCCTTTTAGCCACCTTCGCCCCTAAGGGTTTTGATGACATAGATTTTGGAGTGGGCCTTTCCATAATGAATTCTGCCAGGTCCTCCTGTGAAGTGGATAACGTTTTACTGGTGGATTGTCACAACTGTTTTGGTGGAGAGAGTGGAAGGGTGCTGCCCGGCAACAAAGAAGTATTCCAACTAATTGACGCCGTGGATAAACTGGATAAACCCCCACTGGAAAGCTGTATTAAAGTGGGTTGTGCAGGAAATCCTTTGGATGAAATGTCCAAGGAACAGGGGATTGGTCAAAGCGGGGTGAAGGTTATGGTAGTGGAGGTGGGTGGAAAAAATGAAGACAATAACCAGGAAGGACAAAAAACTGCCTACATACTCCTTGATGCCAATAACATGCTTAAAGGTTTCAGAGAAAAAATATTAGAAGAGGTCAGGGGTTTGGGGCTGGACTATGCCGAGGTGATGACCACCGACACCCACTTTGTTAACACCTTATCCGGGGGCCACAATCCCGTGGGTAAGAAGATGCAGAAGGAGATAATAGCAGCCATCCTGGATTGTACCGAAAAGGCCATTGACGACCTGGAACCAGTTTCGGTTGCCTGTAAAGTATCCCGGATAAAGAATCTTAAAACTCTGGGCCCCACCCACGCCACAGAACTGGTGACAACCATCAGCTCCATAATAGCTGTAAGCAAGATCTTTGCTCCTTTGGTGTTTGTATTAGCCATTTTATTTGCATTCATCTGGGTTTTCTACTGGGCATTTTAAAACAAGCTGGAATCAGGCAAAATTGAACCAATTGTTGTTAAAAGTAGGGATTGTAAAAAATTAAGAAAAATATAATAAAAATTTTTGAAATATGATTTATTTGATAAAAAAAATTTAAAAAAAAATGGTAATAAATATTTATTTAAGGATTTCTTACTTAATTTAGTAATAGTTAAAAAATAGAACCCATACCACTATCCAGATAAAAAAGAAAGGCACTATACCGCTCCAGAGCCAGCCTTTTAATCCCCCTACAGCTTCTTTACCAAAAAGTCTCTGAGAGATTTGGCCGGTGAAATAAAGGATTACCAGTGATAAAAGGACTGCCATGACTTCATTTTTTCCTATGTTGGCTATTGCTCCAGTTGAAATTAAAAATGATAAGTAACCTGCGATTATAGCTGCAACAGCATGTATAGATGTTAATTTAACCTCAATTTCCATATTTTTTCCTCCGTTTCATGTTAATTAATTATCATTAATCCTATAATATAAATGAGGGTGTTAAATGAAAGCTATGTCCAATGTTGATGTTTACGCAATTTGTCACGAGTTAAAGGAGCTTTTAAATGATGCACGTTTTCAAAAGGCCTACCAACCCACCAAAGATACGGTACTAGTGAGATTCCACGTTCCGGGTAAGGGCCGAATGGATGTGGTCTTTCAGGCAGGTTTAAGGGTCCATTCAACCCATTATCCCCCTGAAAATCCTAAAGTGCCGCCAAACTTTCCAATGCTTCTTCGGAAATATCTCAAAGGAGGCACGGTCACGGATGTGCGGCAGCACCACTTCGACAGAATTATTGAAATGGACATCCAGAAGGAACATAAATATTCCCTGGTTATAGAACTCTTTGCAAAGGGTAATATAATACTTTTGGATGAAGAAGGAAGGATAATATTACCCTTAAAACGTAAGTTATGGGAAGACCGCAAAATAGCATCCAAGGAAGAGTACAAATATCCGCCAGAAAAAGGGATAAATCCTTTAAATGTTGAAAGAGAAGAATTAAAGGCTTTATTCCAAGCTTCAGATAGAGATGTTATAAGAACCATTGCCAGAAGCGGTCTGGGAGGGGTGTATGCAGAAGAGATTGTTTTAAGAGCTGATATTGAGAAAGAGAAGTCTTCCAACGACTTAACTCCAGAAGAAATCGACTCAATTTATGAAGCAGTTTCTGCCGTTTTCAATCCCCTTAAAAATCTAGAATTCCATCCTCAGATAGTTTCAAACAGCAAAGAAGATGTTCTGCCCCTGGACCTCAAGATTTATGAATCATATAAAAAGAAGCCCTTTGAAAGCTACAATGAAGCTGCTGACGAGTACTACAGCGGTATAGTGGGAGAGGATATAAAAAAAGTTCAGGAAAATGTCTGGGATGTCGAAGTGGGGAAGTTTGAAAAAAGGCTCAGGATACAGGAAGAAACCCTTGAAAAGTTCAAAAAAACCGTTAAAGGATCTAAAATAAAGGGTGATGCCCTCTACTCAAACTACCAGAAGGTTCAGGATATCTTTGATGATATAAACCTCGCCCGGGAGAAATATTCCTGGCTCGAAATAATTTCCCGGGTAAAAGCAGGGAAAAAAAAGAAAGTTGAAGGACTCAATGTTATAGAATCCATTGACAAAATGGGAAATCTCAATTTAAATCTGGATGGAATTAGGATAACTGTAGATTCAAAATTAAGCATTCCTGAAAATTCTGAAGTTTACTATAATCAGGGTAAAAAGGCCAAACGAAAAATAAAAGGAGTAAAAATAGCTATAGAAAGAACTTTAAAGGAAATAGAGAAGGCCAAATCCAAAAGAGAAACTGCCATGGAAAGGATCAGAGTACCTCAAAAAAGGGTTAAAAAAGAGCTTAAGTGGTTTGAAAAGCTGCGGTGGTTCCTATCCTCCGACGGTCTCCTGGTAATAGGAGGGAGAGATGCCACCACCAATGAGATGGTAGTTAAACATCACCTGGAAAGTAATGATGTTTATCTGCACTCCGATATTCATGGCGCGCCTTCAGTGGTTATAAAAAGTGGTGGGGCCGATATCCCAGAGAACACCATAGAAGAAGCAGCATACCTGGCTGCTTCCTTTTCTAGTGCCTGGCCTAAAGGTTTTGGATCCCAGGATGTGTACTGGGTACACCCGGATCAGGTTTCAAAGACCCCCCAATCTGGAGAATTCCTAGTCAAGGGGGCTTTTATAATCAGGGGCACGCGAAATTATGTTAGGGGAATTCCCCTTTTAATAGCGGTGGGTGTGGTGGATTATGAGGGTGAGAGGATAATGGCCGGCCCGATAAATGCCCTGAGTAAATACACCGACAAATATGCAGTTATAAAACCGGGTTACACTAAAAAAGAGGAAATTTCCAGGGAGATCTTGAAAAAGATTGATAAAGAGCGTAATTTTACATTGGAAGATATTATAAGGGTTTTACCATCTGGAAAATGTGATTTTGTGGATGAAAAGGATTTAAAAAGGAGATATTGAAGTTTATTTTAAAAATAGAAGATAGTATGAAGTTCATTTAAAAAGAATAAGATATTGAAATTTATTAAAAAAAAGTATTTGACAAATAATCAAAATTAAAAATCAATCTATGACTTCTCCTTCTCTCTCATTTTCTTTTTTAAAAGAAAGTTAATGTCTATGACGTACTTTCCTTCCTCATCAGAGACTATTATGGAGTCATCCTCCAGCAGTGAGGGGAGGTTAACCTCGTAGATACCATCTGCCTTTACCATAATGGTTTCTATAGAATCTCCTTTGATCCTTTTGATCTCCTCAACCCTACCTTTATGGTGGTATTCGAAAAATTTACTGCCGCAAAAAGGACATCCTTCCAGTATTATGTCCTCCGAATCTCCTTTAAACTCTGCTCCGCATTTAATGCATCGATGCACCGGAATCACCGAGGTTGGCTATCATGGAAAGGAAATTAGACTTCTTTTTAACAGCTTTCATAACGTTTGCCGGCCCTATTATAGTTATACCTATGGTTTTGCTCTTGGAGAGTCCGAAGAAGGATTTTTTATCCTTTTCCAGGGTATAAATGTCGATTCCCATGAAGTTTTCCACATCTATTTCCCTCATGGTGGTTTCTATGAGCTCAGCCTCTTCTCCTGGTGAAAGTCCTCCCTCCATAACCACCAGATCCCCATTTTTAACTTTATCCACTATCATAGAAATTTTTTCCATGCTGGTTTGTGAGCTAAGTGCTGTTGAAGAGAGAAAATCCATTTTTAAAGAATTTGTGTTAACAGTGTCCATTTTAAACCCCTAATTTTTATTTAAAACCCTTGACCATGGCCCGGTAAAGATCGTCTGTGTGTTCGCCGTGCAGTGCTGAAATAGGCACCACGGTATGCTGGGGAAACACAGATGATATGCGCTCAGCAGAAGCCTCTGGAAGATCTATCTTATTTGCCACAATTAAAAAAGGAATTTTCCGGGCCTCCAAATTCCCAATGATGGTGATGTTGGCCTGGGTGAGAGGGTCCTGGGTGGCGTCTATAACCAGCAAAACCCCAGTTATATCATCCAACCATTTAATTGCTTCTATTATACCTTTTGTAGCTTCTTTTGCCCTTTCTTTTGCTTCAATCTCTGATAAACCGAATTTTAGGAAATTTTTGTAGTCAATTTTAGTGGCTATGCCTGGTGTGTCTATTATATCGAAGTCCAGTTCAACTCCATTGTGTTTCAGGGTAACATGTTCCTGTCGATACACCCTTCTGGTTTCGTGTGGAATCTCCGACACCAAGCCGATGGGTTTGCCTATCCAATCATTGGTCATTCTATTGGCCAGGGTGGTTTTTCCTGAGTTGGGATGGCCATAAAATCCTATTTTAAGTTTTTTATCCTTGCCGATCAGTTTGTTAAAAATATCTCTAAAAAATTTACGCCCAAAAAATCTCCGCATACTCACCACTCGTATCATTCCTCGTATATTTGGCCTGGTTCAAGCACAACTACCTTTATATTAGTATTTGATAATTCAACTGTTTTTTTAAACTCCATAGGATTCTGCTGGATTACAGGGAAGGTATTGTAATGCATGGGAATCAGGATTTGTGGTTCTATCCATCTAGCTGCAATGGCCGCTTCCATGGGTCCCATTGTATAGCGATCTCCAATTGGTATCATGGCTATATCCGGCCGGTAAATATCCCTTATAACTGTCTTCATATCTCCAAAGACTCCGGTGTCACCGGAGTGATATATTTTCTTATGGTTTTCAAGTTCTAAAATGTATCCACAGGCACTTCCTCCAGATGTTATCCCTTCAGTAAAATCCATATCTGAGGAATGATGGGAGTTGATCATGGTAATGCTAATTTCATGGGAATATATGGTTCCCCCAATATTCATTCCCACTGTTTCCAGGTCCTGCTGGGAGAGATAAACTGAATGTTCATGGTTGGCTATAATTAAAGCCTTGTTTCTTTCAGATAGTGCAACTGCATCCCCAAAATGATCTTTATGGCCATGTGTAATACATATAATATCCGGTTTTAGATCTTCAACTTCAACCGGACAGGCTGGATTATCTTTGATAAATGGATCTATTAGGATCTTTAAATTTTCATCTGTAGTTATTTCAAATGCAGAGTGGCCCAACCATCTAATCCTCATGATTTATCTCCAGTTTAAATCTTTATAATCCAAATCTCTAGCTCAAAATCCTTACAACCCAACCCACAGCTCAAAATCATTATGATTTATCTCAGATCTATATCCTTGGAGAGTTTCCAGGCATCTTCAAATAGGTTTTTTATTTCTTCAATAGATTTTTGATCCTTATAAATTACTCCAACTTCATAACTCTCATAGATGGGGTCTGTAGATATGATTAAACCATTATCATCATCTGCTACAAGAGCTACGGTGTGTACATGGGGCATGGTTTTTATTTTAACATTATGTTTAATTAAAAGTCTCAAAATCTCCACTGAAGCGTCGTCGTCTAGACTGGCTTCTTGGATTATCATCCTGCTTTCAGTGTCCATGAATTTTTTCAGAACACTTACATCAATGTTTCTTACCCAGGGATACATCATGACAATTCTATGATCTGCCTTGGAAATGGTTTTCTCCATGGCCTCCTGAACATCTCCAGCATCAAATGACCAGATTATACCTGGCTCTTGTGACTGTGATTTCAGCTTGCCCAGGGTTCCCTTAAATGAATCCAGTCTTTCGTCTATGATACTTTCAATGTCCTTGGCATTTTGGATGTAGTTGTCTTTCAAACGATCCAGCCTTTTTTTTACATATTCATCCTCTTTCTTTGGAGTTTTAGCTGTCTTTAATTTTTCCATGGCCATGGCTTTTGAAACAATCCTTCTGGGTTTTTCTTTCTTAGGAGATGTTCCATCCACTGTTTCAACATTTTTAGGTGTTTTTATGGCTGGATCTGGAGGTAGATCCGTATCTAAATTAGATTTTGAAACAGAACTTTTTTTCTGAGGGGTTATAGGGGTTAAACCTTTTTGAATCTCCTTTTCTTTGGCTTCAGATGTTTCTTCCATCTTTTCTGCTTTTTTCTCTTCCAATGCTTTCATAGGAGTTTTTTCAGATTCAACTGCATCTTCCGGTGTTTCTTCAACCTTTGGTTTAATAGCCTGTTCAATCTTTTTTAAGGTTTCTTTCTTCTTTTCATCCCTTGAAACCGTCTTTAATCCAGTTTTAGATTTTTTTCTGGTTTTTTTCCCGGTTAATTCTTTATTTAAAGTTGTGTGAGGCATTAAATCTTCTGTACCTGAAGATCCTATCTTACTACTAAATAACACCACCAAAGCTAGCCCGAAAACAGAAAAGCAGATTCCCACAAAGAAAAATAGAAAGTTGGGTGGAGTTAAAAATCCGAAGTACATGGAGTAAAATCCTGCAATAAGCATGATACCCCCAAAAATTGTAATGATTAGATTGATCATCTTATACCTCCAAATAATATTATGTTATAGGTTATATAGATTATAAAGGTTTCCCTTTATTATTTCCATAGCTCATTATGATCTTCAAAGCATTATTTACCCCTTCATATTCAGAAAATTTTTTTCCAGTGATCTCAGCCCTTCTCTTTAATTTCTGGTCATCCAACAAATTATTTACATTATCTGCAAGTTCGGATGCACTTAATCTTTTAATATCCCTTATCACAGATAATCCCTGTTTTTTCATGTTCTGAGCGTTTTTAATCTGTTCAGAATGCCCGTCTATGGGAAACATTAAATTTGGAACCCCCAAGGAAGCAACTTCCATGGAAGTGGTATGGCCTGCCAGGCTGATGATGAGATCTGAAAGTTTCATCCAATCCATCATATCATCTAAAAATACTTTTTTGATAATTTTATCAGATTCCGGTATGAAATCAGGTTTTATATTAGGTCCAGTTACAAGTATTATCCAATTACAATTAATAAGGGGAGCTGCATCACAGATCAGCTTTAATAATTCTTTTCCAAATTCTGTACCACCTACGGTTGCCAGTAAAATCTTATCGGAGGATTGGAAGCCAAACTTCTCTCTTAACTTTTCTTTAGGAGGAAGGTCTTCAGGACGTTTCTTAAGAAAAGGACCAGTATAAAAAACCATATCCTTGAGTTTAGGGGGTATTTCAACGGAATGATCAATATCGGGTACTATAACTGACTTACAATATCCTGAAATGTCCTTAATAACTCTTCCAATTCCGTTTTCCAGGTACTCAACTGTTCTGTCCTGGGGGTAAATGTCAGAAAAATTTAGAATTAACTCGTTGGTTATCATGAAACATGGTATGCCGATAATCTTGCAGGTGACGGGAACCGAATAATGTGAATCAGCAATCACCACATCTGGTCTGAACTTTTTAATGATCCTGGACTCCTTATACATACTCTTAAGAAAGATAAATGGGGTGTCCACTGATCTTTTTGCGGTACCCTTCAGGTCAAACTCTCCTGCATTGCTGTGAAACTTCAACTCCGGTAGTTTTAAAACAGGATATTGGCTGTGTTCATTTAAAATTTCATAACCTGAACCATAACTCGCAAAAAGGACTTCAACTCCTTCATCTTGAAGTTTCCCCGCCAAAGCCATACATCGGGAAGCATGTCCCATTCCTATTCCACACGGCATGATCAGTGCTTTCATATTCCGGCCTATAAAATAATTTTAAATCGAAAATTTGTTTTTTAATAATTGAATTAAATAATAAATAAATTAAATATTTATTAAATTAAATTATTGTGAATGGTCCATATAAATTTATTAAATTTTTAAACCTGTATATAAAGATTAAAACAATATCTATAAGATTTAACAAATATTATATATTGGAGGTAATAAAATAATTATAAATATATTGAATATAATAATGGGGGTTTTTAATAATGTTTTCAAAAAATGTTTTAAAGGACGAAAGTGGACAGGGAGCAGCTGAATATATCTTGCTCTTTGGAGGAGTGATCGTAGTAGCCGTAGCTGCGCTATTTATTTATAAGGCCTATTTCAGCACCAACACTGCTCTAAATGCAGCAAAAGATGTTCAATCAGTGAGAGGTAGCTTAAAATAGTTAATTCAAGTCCCAATAGATTCTCTAACTTTTTTTAATCAAAATAAAGCCTTAAATAAGAAAATAGTAAAATAAGAGAATATTAATTACAGGTAAAACATGTTATGATAACTTAATGATTCATTTCGGTTGTTGTAATTGATATAATCAGAAACAATTATGATACTTTTATTTTGTTGCAATATAGTATAATTGCCTTTCCAATAAGTTAAAGCACCGTCTATTTTAAATATTCCAGTAAAGCTTTTGCCATTGTTGGAGAAGGTTCCCTCACCGGTCCACGCGGCACAGCTCATATCATAAGTACCCGATAATTTAGTTCCAAAAACAGCTCCCTTCAAATCACCATAAAAAAGAGATTTTAAGGTTTCGAACGTTATTTGAATTTTATCTATTTTTCCGGTGCCTCTGAGACCATCCTGAGTGTAATCTAAGGGCGATTCACTTCTCTCAGCGCCAGGCAACTTTATCAAGAAATTAAAATCTCTTCCTTTCCCGTCAACAGTGTAGTAACCCCCTAAAGTTCCATTACCTACAATAGGTGGTATCACTACATGAGAAGTATAACTATAACTCATCTGGTCAAAAACAAATTGCCCCACACTCCCCTGAGTAACTTCTAGGATGGATAATCCGGCAATAAAAAAAACCAACACCATTAATATTAGGTATATTCTCTTTTTGTTCATCATAATTCTCATGTTTAACTAGATCATAGACCTACTTTTAGGGGGGTTGTTTGGTTTGGTGTGTTTGTGTTATAGTAATATAAAAAAAAAGGGAAAAAAAGAAAAAATTTTTCTTTTGATTTTTTTTTAGACGGGGTGTGGTGCTAGTAGGTTGCAGAGTGTTGGTGGTGTTATCATGTTTAGGGTGACTTTTCCTGAGGAGTCGACTGTTAAAATTTCCTGTTCAAACAAGACTTCAAAGGCGTCATCATCCAATACTTCTGCTTGTACTGCGTTGGTCGATGCTAAGACGTAGTTATCCGTGATCTGAGAAGGAAGCGGCCCTATAGGCACTCCGGGGAAAGTTACATTGTATTTCT
Source organism: Methanobacteriaceae archaeon (assembly GCA_017883605.1). Taxonomy (GTDB): domain Archaea; phylum Methanobacteriota; class Methanobacteria; order Methanobacteriales; family Methanobacteriaceae; genus Methanobacterium_A. The sequence continues at coordinate 2,042 of JADGNH010000013.1, read as the reverse complement.
GATCCCCACTACCAGGTGCGGCGGTGTTGGACCATCCCTGCATATAGAAGTTCAGATCAGTAGTTCCTCCCGTAGTGGTGTTGAAAGCACCTTTCCAGGAGAGAATGGTTATGTTCATGGGTGGTAAAGGCTCGTTTCCATAGCCTAAAAGATTGCTCAGATCTATGGTTACATTACCATTAGGTTTGGCAAACGCCTCCACATACCAGGTCTGGTTAGTACCGTTCTTGGATGTGGCGTTGAACACCATATCCACATGAGCCCAAGTAGTAGGGTTATTATTGTGAATATCAAATTTGGTGCTATTATCATTCGCCGCAGCCACTGTACCGCCAGGCGCCAGAGAAGAAGTCGATATCAAAGCATAGGCTCCAATTGCAACCACTGCAATCAAAATAATGGCAATTCCTATTGTACTGTTCTTCATGCTTTCACTTTCCTCATAGGATTGTAACCACCTTATAGGCCACAATGGCAACAAACACCATTAGCAATGGTATTATGGCAACGTTAGACCCTTTAATGAACAACTTACTCTTCATACCTGTCTCAGAACTCAAAATTTCCTTAATAGCAAGGAAGACAATCAAAGAAACAACTGCAATAATACTGTACGTCATAACCTCTGCCGTAGTCACTGTCGTCGTTGTAGTAGTTACTGTAGATATCATGATATATAGTCTAAACCTCACCATATATAAAACTTTTCATCTAACCTCCCTAAGAGCACCAAAAACACCAAAAAATAGACCGCATCTAGTTTACTTATTTCGAAAGCAATTCTATCATCATTAAGGGTTATGAACATCCATCATCAGCTAATTTGCAGCCACAAATGGAGGGAACGATACACATCACTGTTATTGGGAAGTTTGTATAACAGAAATTCCATCTTTTTTTGGCCGGCAGATGATGCTGTAAAGTTGAAGGGTATTTCCATCTTTTGATCATTGATTAAGGTGATGTTCTGATCGTTTATCACCGTACCATTGATTTTTACCACCAGATTATAAGTAGTATTGGCATACTCATGATTTACAATTCCAATTATAACCGTACCATTCTGGCCTGTAGTTAAATTGGTGGGATAATCAGATGCCTTTCCACCAGGACCTAATAGATAGAATTCAGTGAATTTTTCTCCTTCTTTGGGTTTAACTATGATATAAACTGTGGTGGAGATAGCCAGGATGATAGATAATACTAAAATAACAGAGAGGATCTTATCGGTTCTTGATCCCTTATTAAATGTCCCTCCAAGACTTTTGGAGAACCCTGCAAAATCTACACTGAACCTGTTTTCCTTTGGAATTTTAAGTCTTCTAATATACGCTGCTATCACCATTAAAATGGTGAAAACAGACAATACCACCAATATTGGATCTAAACGAATTCCCCAAGGAGTATAATTCAATGCCAGGCCTATCAGAGGGGTTATGGCTATGCTTAAACCAAAACTCAAGGCTAATCGTTCAATACCATCCAGATCGTCTTTTTTAGGGAATAAAAACGCTATCAAGGAATAACCTGGCATGAAAAGTATCAGGAAAAGCCCTAAAATGGTGCGGATAAAAGTATTAGTCAACGGTGGTAGCAGAACGAATACTACTGAAATTAATGTTAAAAAAAGAATCAGTATAAGGTCTAAAACGAAGTAATCTCTTTTAACAGATCCTTTATCCATATCATGTTCAATAGATTTTGTATCAACCTCAGTTTCCTCAGCCTTTACATCAACCTCAGTTTCCTCAGCTTTTTTTGGTTTAGAAATCATCCTTTTTGAAAGTCTGGCTCTTCTTAAAAAAGCAATAATCACCATTAATATTATGATTAGGGATAGCACCGTCAATAGAATCTCATTTGAAAATTTAAGTGTAGTGTAAACACTCAACAAAACGATTATGAACAAAATCAAAATGCTTAAACCTAAAGTAAAGGTTAATATAGAATATTTTTTTAAATTCAACTGGTCCGGATATAAAGCTGCTATAATTGAATATCCGGTTAAAAATAGTAACAGGAAAAAAGGGATAATCATCGCA
>JADGNH010000078.1 GCA_017883605.1 Methanobacteriaceae archaeon | reverse complement strand
CTAACAGAATGAATTCATCAAAAGGTTAAATATAAAAATTTATGTTTTTAGGTGAAAATATGAGAAAAACTAGAATATTATCACTAGCAGCACTGGTAATTTTAGCATTAATTATTGGTTATTCATACATTACAGTTTCAAATGGGCCTATTGAACCTTTAGGAAGACTTTCATTAGTTAAAATAGCAAATCCTGATATGTATCCTGGACATCCTCATGCTAAACTTTTAGGACAGTATGCAGTGGACAGGGGATCACAATGTGCATTGGTACTACATTTTGCTGGAAGTTCTAACTACCGTAGCTTTCCAGAAGCAGTTAACGAAACAAGTTATCAACAAGGGAGTGTTTATATTATAGAAGTGGCATTTATCGATACTCAAGGTGGAGGTTCTAAAAGTCTTAGTCAGATAAACTTCCTAGATTCCCTTAAAGTTGCTCTATTTGGAGTTCCAGATGATAGATATAAATATATGTCGGATGGTGTTGTTTACGATAACTACACATCTATGATGAACCATGTGGAAACCCTTGCAAAGGCACACGGTCAAACAGGACCACTTCCAATAGTATGGCACGGAACTGTTAGATCTGACAGCCCACTCATAGATCCGGGATGTGGATTCCCACTTTACTTCCAGATAATGACAAAAACCTATGGAATAATTCCAGCGTATGTTTATACGGCATATGGATTGATTTTCCCATATTTAAACAACCATTACTGGCCTTACGAGTTAACACACTATTCAGAACTACAGCAGCTCTATAACAACGGTTCTTTAAATAATAATTATGTAAATACCCATACAAATACTGGTAAATATTACCAGAACTTCACAGACTAGAAAAAGAAATGAAAAGATGATGATTTTTTATAATTCCTAATATCATCTAAAAATTTTTTAGGAGTAAATATTCATTTCCACTTAGTGAGTATCTCATCCCTGCGGAAAATGGCCTTACTTATGTAGAATAAAACTGCATCAATTAAGAAGAGGACTATGGAAATTACAAATAGGTTGATAATGTTAAGTGATATAACATTCGTCACCAGCAATAGATATACACCTATAAATGGTATAAATAGAAGCGATCCGAGCTGATTAGCAGTTCTCACATCATTTACTCTTGATGATATGATAACACTTAGTTGAATGCTTAAAATAGATGAGAGAGGAACTGCCAAGAGTAAAATAAACGCAATACTCAAATTTGGGAAAAAAAGATAACCAATAGTATTATACGTAACTGCATCAGAAAGTATCATGAAAATGATAGAACTAGCATATATTACACCAATACAAGGCAGGAATGAAGCTATAGTCTTCCCAAATAAAAGTTCACTGTCAGTTGTGGGTGTTGCCAATAGTGGTTCTAAACTTTGCTCAATCTTCTCGCCTAAAATACTGTACGATGCAAGAGTACTTGATTGGATAAATGCTAAGATAATATAAAAATAGGAAAATGCGTTCAGCAACGATATGATCTCTGTTGTAGGATTATCAATCTGTGTCATAAAACTGATTATTATAGGTAAACCAATTGAAATTAAGAGCGGGAGAATTATTAATGTATATAGGATACGTTTTTTCTTTCGAAATATGCTGAAGTCCTTGGTTGCGATAACCCATGATTTCCAGAGTTTCATTTGTTTCCCCTCACAAATTTCAAGTATGCATCTTCTAAGGTTGGACTAAGACGGGTAACATATTGAACATGACCACCAGCACCTACTATTGCTTCTACAATGATCGGATTCTCTTTTTCAGGATTCATTACGTCAATAATTAGCTTATTATTATCGGTTCTGATATTATTAAGCGATAAATCATTTAATGCTTTCAGAATTTTATCATTCATTTGTTCTAATTGAATTATAGTCTTATTACTCCAAACTGACCCCTCTAATTCTTCAGGAGAGCCTATTGCCATCAATTTAGTATTAAATATTCCAATTTTATCACAGATTCTATGAGCTTCATCTAGGTTATGTGTATTTAAAAAAATAGTCTTTTTCTCCTTCTTCAAATCAAGTATGAAATCCCTAACTGTTTTCGACGATTCAGGGTCTAGATTTGCCGTCGGCTCGTCTAAGAATAATATTTCAGGGTCATGAATAAGAGCGCGTGCTATAGCAAGTTTTTGTTTCATTCCTTTAGAAAAAGTTCCAACCAGGACTTCTCTTTTATCCCAAAGTCCTAACAATCTTAGAAAATGCTCAATATTTTCCTTCCTTTGAGTTTCTGAACATTCATAGAGTTTTCCATAAAAATCTAGGTTCTTATAAGCTGTTAAATCATCATAAAGACCAACATTTTCTGGAAGCAAGCCAACAATCTTCCTGATTTTCAAAGAATCTGCTTCATCACTAACATCATAACCTGCTATCCTAGCTTCTCCATTAGTCTTTGATATTAGACAGGCAAGGATTCTCATTGTAGTGGTTTTACCTGCACCGTTCGGCCCCAGGAAACCGAAAACCTCCCCTTCCTTAATATGAAATGTTAGTTTATCTACTGCAGTTAAATCACCGAATTTTCTTGTAAGATTCTCAGCATCGATCAACGCTCATCACTCCATTTATAATACAAATTTGAATTTAAGAAAATAAATAATTACTGATTAATATTCCATAAAAATTGCTTAAGTCTATAATGGGAGCTTCCAGTATTTGAAAACCATATCAATAAATATGATATTTTCATCATTTAAAACTTGAATAAATATATTTTATAATCAAACTTCGTAATATAATGGTTAAACGAAGTTCAATATAGGGTATTTATTAAGTAATCTCAGGATCTTTCTTTATATAACATTCTTTGATCCCCATAATCAAATGTTTCTACCGGTTAATTTCAATATTGCCTAATCCAGAATACTTTTTATTTGAATAATTACATAAGTTAGTTTGATTCTAGAATTATAATTCTATTATTATCGAGATGTGAAAAAAACTAAAAAATCATTTAATGCTTAACCAAATTACTATGCCAATGGAGGAAATGGAATATGACTAATGAGATTGAGACGGATATAAAAACACAAAACAGACAACGATTCTTTGCTTTATGTGGAATCATTGCGCCGATACTCTTCCTGCTTGTGGTGATAGTGGCGAGTCTTATAAGACCAGGATATAGCCAGACTTTTAATTTTATCAGTGACCTGGGAGTCGGCCCCTACGCTGTAATCCAGAACATCAATTTCATTATTTTCGGCCTTCTATCCATGGGCTTTGCCCTGGGACTTCGAGCCACCTTGCCCGCTCCTCATGGGAGGGCTCTAAAAGCTGGAATATGGTTCGTGATTATATTCAGTCTGGGGATACTGTTTGCCGGATTTTTTCCGGAAGATTATCTCTCCCAGGTCCCCCATAACCTGGTAAGTGCCTTAGCATTCGTCTCCATCATAGCAGCCCAGCTTTTGATCTGGCGAGGATTAAAAAACGCTGATAGTGCAGTTTGGGGTAATTATCGAAAATATTCCCTGATAAGCGGGTTGTTGACATTTTTATTGCTCATTTTGCTTAGGGTAGCTATATCTACCGGTAGTGATTATCAAGGTGCCGCTCAAAGGGCATTCCTTGCAGTGCCCTGGATCTGGATTGAGATAACAGCACTGAAACTCTATTCCCTGATCAAAGGACAGGTTGAATAATTCTTAAATTCCATAAAAACTTATCAGAGGAGTTATGGAGGATAATAACCATCAGATATTTTCTTATTTTTTACCCAGACCTCTAAAAGATGGTCATCTAGCAGATATCTTTTCTCATCTGATGAGATAAGGCCTTTGTTTTTAAGAATGTCCAGATATTTTGCCAGAGTTCCCCTTGTAAAATCTACCTTTTCTAAGAGTTCGCTCCAGGTCTGGGGGCCGTTTTCAACCAGGGATATTAATATCTCTTTCTCATTGGGGGATAGTGTTCCCCATATTTTTATCCACATTACCGTAATCTGGTCCATTTTATCAAAGAATGTTTTTTTAACGGTTTCACTGTTGTAGACATCACTGGCAGACATGGTGTTGCCAAAAGTATTTATGTAGGCCGGGATCCCCCGGGTACATTCATAAAAACGTTCCAGACCGTCTTCTGTGAATTTAATCTCTGGTAATTTTTCATGGAGATATCCTTTAACCTCTTTTTTTGTGAAAGGGTCTACATTGAACTGGATCATTCTCCCGCCGAATGCACCGTTGGGACCGTTCATCATCTCCACAATTTCGCTGGTTTTAGATGTTGAACCGGTAAAGATATAGCTTACATTGGATTGTTCCTGCGCATAACTTCGGATCATCCAGAAAAAGGCGTGGGGATTTTTTAATCCTCCCATCAGTTGGAATTCATCTATTATTATAACAACACCTTTTAATTCACCTTTTGATGATTCAACCACTTTCTGGGGGAATTCCATGACAAATTGGCTGAGTTTCCGGTAGTTGTCTTTAATATCAGGAACTGCAATTCCCAGAATTGCTCCTGCGTTCTTAAAATCGTATTCTTTCATTGATATCTTTTTGAAAGCATTTTTAACAGTGCTATAAATCTTATTTGTAATTTCACCATCTCTTTTTCCTACAGCGTCGTTCATAGCATTTAAAAGGTTGATCATTATAAGTTCTTCTGTGATTTCTCCTTTTTGACTTCCGTATATTCTGGATATATCTATGTAGGTTACCAGAATGTTTTCTGGCAATTCATTCATTAGTTTTTTTAAAAGAGAGGTTTTGCCTACACCCCTATATCCGGTGACCAGTATTTCTTCTGCTATATCATTGCTTAATGCATTTAAATAATTTTTCAACCTTTTTAATTCCCCTTCCCTGTTGTAAAAAGATTTTTCTGAGGGAAGTCCTAATGGTAGATTCGGCACTTTTTCACCTTCTTTGTTGCATTTTTATAGGTTATAATTCCGATGAAACTTGATATTAAGTATACTAAAATATACCAGTACAAACTAATAAACCTAACCAAATAAGTATACTTAACTATACCAGTATAAATTAATAAACCTAACCTTACAAATAAAAGAGAAAAAATTGAATGTTGAGGATCTATGACTAATTCCGATAATATTCGTCTGTTAATTTAGAATATTAAATACTCCCTATAACTCCTGCTCCCCTACCGGTTCATACTCGGTGGTGATGATGCCGGCATCCAGGGTGTCTGGGGTGAAGTACAGCATAAGAGGTTTTTCATATTGCAAGATGGTTAAAACATCCTTAAATCGGGTTAAAGCGAAATAAATAAAGATTCCCCAGCCACCAACACTTGGATCATAGGAATTTGAGGGGATTCTTGTCCCTTCTTTAATAAAATCAATGGTTCCCACCCGGGTGGTACCCTGGAAACAGTATATCCTGGCTTCCATCTGGGGGTGGCCGCTTCGGTAACTTAAAGTATAGCTTTCAAATGTTTTTGTAACGTTTTGTGCCATAATGATTTCTCCTCTATCCTTTTAAAATACCTCATTTTCTAAAAATATATTATTATCAGTTATATTTTTTATAATTCTAAATTATTATAATTTTCTAATAACAATGACCACTTCAATGACACAAGAAATTTGATCTGATACCGATGTGAAGTACCCCACAAAAATTAATAATAGATAAAATAAAGATAATAATTTGGTGTTTCTGTAGTCATCATTTTCAACCTTTTATAAAAATGGGCCGAAATACCTATTTCTCATTCCGTTGGGGTATATGTAACAATTGAGATATGGCCTAAACTCTGATTTTACTTTTAAAGAAAAATTTAATAAATTGTTACCCCTATTCTATTACCAAAGAATCATAAAAATTTTAAATCTATCTTTCAAATTTTAGAAAAAAAATTATGCCACCAATGACAAACAATAATTTACATTAAGATATATGGAGGTAGATCATATGCCAGTAATAACTATTGAAGGTCCAAAGCTTACCAAGGAACAGAAGGCAGAATTGGTAAAAAGTTTTGCCGAAACCGCCAGTAAGGTGATGGGCCTGCCCACTGATGCCATGGTGATCATCATCAGGGAAGTGGAAGCTGAAAATGTAGGTGTGGGAAACTGTCTTTTGTGTGACCTGAAAAGAGGAGATTAAAATCTGACATCTAAATCACCTGAATTATTTTTTTTAATATTATTTTTTCATGGAGGTTAAACATGGTCCCTGACGATGTAAAGTCTGAAAATTTTTATAACCACCTTAAGGATGAAAAAAGCCCCTACTTGATCCAGCATGCCCAGAATCCGGTGGACTGGTATCCCTGGGGAGATAAGGCATTCCAAAAAGCTAAAGCTGAAAAAAAACCCATATTTCTCTCCATTGGATATTCAACCTGCCACTGGTGTCATGTAATGGCCCATGAATCCTTTGAAGATCCTGAGATAGGAGAGCTCTTAAACCAGAACTTTGTCTCCATAAAGGTGGACCGGGAGGAACGCCCGGATATAGACAGCATCTACATGACGGTCTGCCAGATGATGACCGGCGCCGGGGGATGGCCCCTCACCATCCTCATGACCCCTGATAAAGAACCATTCTTCGCCGGGACCTACTTTCCCCGGGAAAGCCATCTGGGTGGAATCGGCCTCAAAGACCTGATATTAAACGTCAGAGACCTGTGGATGAGGGATGAAAAAGAGGTGCTAAAATCCGCAGGAGATATAATGAAAGCCCTCAAAACCATCTCCACCACCCCTAAGGGAGCAGAACTGGATCAAAACATACTGGATAAAACTTACCAGGAGCTTTCCAAAAATTTCGACCCTATATATGGAGGTTTTGGGGATTTCCAGAAATTTCCAACCCCCCACAACCTCTTCTTCCTTTTAAGGTACTGGAAGCGCACCCGAGAAAAAAATGCCCTGGAGATGGTGGAGAAAACCCTTAACTCCATGGCAAATGGAGGAATATACGACCACCTGGGATTCGGCTTCCACCGCTACTCTGTGGACAAACGCTGGTTCGCCCCCCACTTTGAGAAGATGCTCTACGACCAGGCCCTGATAACCACGGCCTATCTGGAGGCGTTCCAAGCCACCGGCAATGAAAGATATGGGTTAATAGCTGAGGAAATCCTGGAATACGTACTGAGAGATATGAAATCTCCAGAGGGAGGTTTCTATTCAGCAGAAGACGCCGACAGTGAAGGTTTTGAGGGAAAATTTTATTTATGGACCAGGAAAGAAATATTCCAGGTTTTAGATAGAGATGATGCAGAATTAATATCCCGTCTTTATAACATCACCGAGGAAGGCAACTTCCAGGATGAGGCCACCGGTAAAAGTACCGGTGCCAACATACTGTTTTTAGAGGATTCTGTTGACTATTCCAAAATAACTCCCCATGAAGGAGAAAATTTTCATAAAACTCTCTTTGAAGGTATAGATCCTAAAAAAGCTCTGTCTGAAGAGCTTGATATTTCCCTGGATGAGCTTGATGAAAAAATTGAGAGATCTAAGCTGAAACTATTTAAGGCGCGGGAGAAGCGGGTGCACCCCCACAAGGATGATAAAATACTCACAGACTGGAACGGCCTCATCATAGCTGCCCTGGCAAAGGCCGCCCAGATCTTTGGTGAAAAAAAATATGTAGACGCTGCTGAGGGTGCAGCTAATTTTATATGTAATAAAATGTTCCAAGACGGCCGGCTGATGCACCGCTACCGGGAAGGGGAAGCAGGGATAACTGCTAACCTGGATGACTACGCATTTATGATCTGGGGACTTCTGGAGTTATATGAAACTGTCTTCGATGCAGAGTATTTAAAAATGGCACTCTCCCTTAACAAAACTCTTCTAAAACATTTCTGGGATGAAAAGGAGGGTGGATTCTTTTTCACTCCAGATTACGGGGAAAAGTTGCTCTTGAGGGAGAAAAAAAGTTCTGACAGTGCTATACCATCAGGAAACTCCGTACAAATTCTGAATCTCCTGCGCATTTCCCTTATTACTGGAGATACAGAACTAAAAGAGAAATCCATTAATTCAGAGATGGCCTTCTCTCAGGGAGTTCATAGGATACCGGCAGGCCACACCCAGCTTTTATGTGCCGTTGATTTTAAGTTAGGACCAACTTATGAGGTGGTATTGGTGGGAGATCCCCAGGGTAAAGACACTAAAGATATGCTGGAAGCTATCAGAAAACCATTCCTACCCCACAAGGTTCTCATCTTAAAGCCAGAAGGCGCAGATGATTTGATTGAAATCAATGAATCCCTGAGATTCAGAGAAAGTGTAGACGGGAAAATTACTGCTTATATTTGTGTGGATGGAACCTGTAAACTTCCTACCACGGATACAAAAGAAGTTTTAAACTTATTAACTTAGAAAGTTAAGCCTATTAACTTAGAAGTTTTAAACTTATGGGATGTTCACACTAAACTTTCTAGTAAATAATTAAACTGCAGTTAATTTAACGTAATCCATCTTTCTGCTGGTTTGGAAGAGTTTGGTTAGTTGAATCATCCTCTGGGCATCTCCCTCCAAAATGAAAACTTCCAGACATTTGCCTTCTTTAAGGTGGCTGTGTATCTGGGTGTTGATAATATCCTCAAAGTCGTGTTTTATCTCAGTCACCTTATCTTCCGCCTTTTGGTTGTGGATCAGGACTAATATTGAATTTATATCCCCCTTAAGACTTTTTTTATCCTGATTATCAGCGATTAACATCCTACTGCTGGTTCTGATTACCTCAGATCTTCCGGAGAATCCTATCTCCTCTTTTAGCTGGTCTATTTCAT
>JADGNH010000077.1 GCA_017883605.1 Methanobacteriaceae archaeon | reverse complement strand
TATGATATATTGTCATATTAATTTTAGGAGTTATGTTGATAAGCACAATTAACTTGATGAAGGTCTTTTAGAAGGTGTTGTAATTGGAGAAGATAAGGATAGCGATAATCGGTATTGGTAATTGTGCAAGCTCACTCATACAGGGGATCTACTATTACCAGGATAAAAAGCCAGAGGAAGCCATTGGTCTCATGCACTGGGATATCGGCGGATACAAACCCTCTGATATAGAAGTGGTGGCTGCTTTTGACATCGACCAGCGAAAAGTGGGGGCGGACCTGAGCAAAGCCATATTCGCCAAACCTAACTGCACTAAGGTATTCTGTAATGATATTCCCGAAATGGGTGTTGAAGTTACAATGGGACGGGTTTTAGATGGTGTAGCCCAGCACATGGCAGAATATGATGATGACCGTACTTTCATCATCTCAAAGGAGATGGAAAAGAGAAAAGAAGATATAGTAAAGGTTCTAAAAGATAGTGGGGCTGAAATTCTCCTGAACTACCTTCCTGTGGGATCTGAGGAAGCCACCAAGTTTTATGCAGAATGCGCCCTGGAGGCAGGGATAGCCTTTATAAATAACATGCCGGTATTCATTGTAAGCGACCCAAAATGGGCCTCTCGATTTGAAGAAAAAAACATACCCATAGTGGGAGATGACATCAAAGCCCAGATAGGTGCCACTATAACCCACCGAAACCTGGCCAGCCTCTTCCGGGAGAGAGGTGTTAAGCTGGAGCGAACCTACCAGCTGAACACCGGTGGAAACACCGACTTTTTGAACATGTTAAACCGCAGCCGATTGGACTCTAAAAAAGAATCTAAAACAGAGGCTGTACAGTCTGTTCTGGCCGAAAGGTTGGACCCTGAAAACATTCATATCGGTCCCAGCGACTACGTGCCCTGGCAAAAAGATAACAAGCTGTGTTTCCTGCGCATGGAAGGTAAAACCTTTGGGGACGTGCCCATGAATATTGAGCTAAGGTTAAGTGTGGAAGATTCTCCTAACTCCGCAGGCTGCGTTATAGATGCCATCCGCTGTTCAAAAATTGCCCTGGAAAGGGGCATCGGCGGTCCTTTGACTTCTATTTCTGCCTACACCATGAAACATCCTCCCCAGCAGTTTACCGATGATAAAGCCAGGGAAATGGTGGATGAGTTTATAGCTGGGAAGAGGGAACGTTAACTCCTTTAACCTCTAAATTTAAAAATTAACCTAAATTAAAAGTTTTAAAAAAATATTTAATATCCTACAAAATTTTAAAAAATATTTTAATATATCGGATTTAGATATTGTTTACCCCTTCAGCTAGATTTTAAATTGATATCACTTATTTTTATCAATTATAATCAAAAATACTTTTTTTTCTACAGATTTTTCCTCCCATGGTCTTTTATAAAGCATCTTTATCCTGGTCTTTCCCGTTTTAATTGTACAGAACACGAATTCTTCTCTACCTCCCTTTCCAACAGCGCCAGGAGAAAAAGGTTTAAAAATGTCTTTTTTCAATTCTAAAAATTTTTCATCAAATTTTGCTTCCCAGGCATAGCCAGTGGTGGGATTGGCATCTAAAGATACAGCAAATTCTTTCCCTAAACTAGCTTTGATCCTGGTGTATTTTAAATTATCAGAATCCGTGCTCATGAGAAGAATTTATTGCTTTAAAAGTAAATAAAATTGTTTAAAATAATAAAATTAAGGAAAAGAGAAAATTATGGATAATAAGTTGATTTTCCATTCAAAATTATCCATAAACTCTTTTTTCCATATGTAAATCCTTATCCAATATTCATGTCCCTTTTGGTGGCTTCACACTCCAGTTGGGGTATCTGGGTATATTGACCATTTTTTAGGAAGGATGTGACCTTTGCCAGAACATCGTTACGTGAAAGCTTGTTTTGAGAGTCGTCCATCACTTGACAGAAAAAGTAGGTGAAAGCCCCGTGCCAGCCCCCCTCAATATTGGCATCAGCACTGGTCTGATCTGATCTGCAGGCCGCCCACAAGATATGGTGGGTTTCACCTTTCTCCAACATATATCTATAGAGCCCCCGTGGTCTGCGTCCCTCCAGTTCCTGGAATGCTTCAAGGGAAGGTGGCGGCATATATCTTGGTTTACGATCCAACAGCATATCCACTGCTTTAAGACCGGTTCCGCTGTGACAGGTGTCCATATAAACCTCTAATAGCACATTCTCCGGTAATTGCACAAATAGGTCATGGAGTTCATCATCGCTGATTATATGATCAGGGTCCCAGGCACTACCCTTCTGAGCAAGATCATGGGGACAAAAGGCCTCATCTGCTTTGTCAGGTTCATCACCGTTCACATCTGGAACCTGTGTACCATGACTGGACATGCTAAAGACAAGATAACTGTATTTGCCTGCTTTAGCTCCTTCAACCATCTCCTTCAAAGCTTCCATGATATTTGCCTTAGTAGCCTGTGTATCAGTAAGTTTTACGATATCAGTAGCAGTGAATCCCAGATATTTCTGGAGAAGGGCCTGCATATCGTTTGCATCATTCACACAACCCTGCAGTGCGCTCTGGGGATAATTCTTGAAATTATTAATTCCTACACATAATGCTTTTTTACTGGTAGCCATAAAATCACCTCTTTAAAAAGATTAATACGTTACTAATTTTAACAGTTTCTTCAACCTTTATTAATTCAAATTTTTTTTAAGAATTCTAAACGTAGCTCAAAAAACATTTATAACATTTATTAAACTCGTTTAAATCCCCAAAAAAAACTTTAATGGGATTTTAAGATGCCATTAAACTCTTATTTGAGTCTATTCCACCCATTAAATCCCACGTATCTAATCTAAATTCCTTTTTTGGATTTCAGTCTTCTAGAGTGAACTGGCCGGTTTCAACCCATTCAGCCTTAATAAGAGTCCACCAATCGGTTGCCAGTCCTTTTAGTACATAATCATAGGGTAACCAACCATAACCACCCTCACCCCAGGTAGTGCTCCATGAATTCCGGATTAAAAAAGCTCCAGTGCTTGTATTATCGCATCCAAGGCTTTTAACAGCCTTTTTATCATCGTAACCCACAGCTACGATGGCATGTCCACCCAGGACCTTTTCTCCACTGCAGGGAATGGGTATTTCTCCACCTTTAGCCTGACGAATTGAATTGTAGACTGTGAATCCGAATATAGAAGGTAACCCAGCGGCTAAGTTTGTTTTTATGCTGTTCAAAAGTGTATCTTTAGGAGTACCTGATGGATCTAGTCTTAGATAATTAATAGACTTGTAATTCTCGGCAAAAGAATAACAGAATGCGGTGGGCTCGACGTCAAAATCAGGTGCTTTTTCAGTGTAAGGCCAGTATTCTTCAGGTGGGACACCAAAAAGCACCATTGCACCCATGGTGGTTCTGAGATAGGCCCCAGTATCCCCGGTCTCTTTCATAAGGTTCCGGGTGGCCTTGTAAAGGAACAGTCTGGATGGATCAATGTATTTACCAAAGGCTTTGTTTTCAAAATATCCTAAAAGCCCTGCCCCCGCATTTGCAGTACATGATCCTAACTGGCCCTGGTCCACTATGGCAGGACACCATTGTCGCAGATCCATTTTAGGTGGAATCACATCAGCTGCAGGCTCTGCAATACCCATGGTTTTCACCATATCTTTTATTCCTTCATTTTTCTTTTTTTCAATGTTCAAGGTTAAATCTCTCAAATCAGGGAGATCTCGCCTCCAACCCATTCCTTTCATCAAAATTTCGTCCATTTTTATCCTTCCTGAAATTTTTTTTATTTTTTTATGCACATATTTTTCTTTAAATTTTATGCCACATTTTTCTTTAAAAGAAAATAAGGCTATTATTTAACCCTTATTATTTTATATGTCTAATTATATTTATTTTTTGCTATAAAATGAAAATAGTAAATTTTAAATACAACGAAGCTTTAGCTACGAATTTTTACGGGAATATGCCCAATTGCGTCTATCTTAATCAAAAACCCAGTTTAAAAAAAATTTCAGGAAAATGTATAGAGAAAAAGGCAAAATAACCTATAAAAAACAAAGAAGTAACCTATAAAAAACAAAGAAGTAACCTATAAAAAACAAAGAAGTAACCTATAAAAACAAAAAACACACCATAGAAACAAAAAAAAAGGATCTTAAACCTAAATTCGTATTCAATAAAATTTGAAAAGAAATTTAGAAAAATCGTAAACAAACACGTGGAAATAATAGAATTATTATTATCAGAAGCTTTTTATTAAAGGATGTCACACTATTTCTATCTAAAACCCCAATAACTTCATTAATATAATTGTGATAGAATGGATCTCAGTAAAAATAACCTCAAGAAACTAGTGTGGGTCATACCAGCTATAACGGCCTTTTTAATAGCCCTGATCCCTACAATAAAATATCAGTGGCCCTTAGGCTGGGATATAATTTATCACATCCAGTATGCTAAAGTTTACGCACTTTATGGCTTTACGTTAACCGATCCTCTGCTTAATGCACCTGTGGGTCAAAAGATCGGCTATCCCCCTCTTTTCCATTTTCTGGTGGCTTCTCTAGGAACCCTTCTTAAAGCAGACTTTTTCCAGATCGCCCGTCTTTTACAGCCCTTCTTCGCCATGTTTATCGTGCTATCGGTTTCATATGTAGCCCGGAAATTCTATGGTTGTGTTGCAGGAATTTCAGCTGGTTTTTTAGTGCTGTCAAGCTATCTGGTTGCCCGCATAGTTTTACCCCTCCCAGAAAATCTGGCATTAATATTCCTGCCACTAGTGGTATACTTCTACTACCTTTCTGCAGAGAAAAAGAGGCCCAAATACGCCTTAATCTCCGGAATTATTTTCATTATTGTTATTTTAGCTCATCAAGGGGCGACTTTATCTTTATTTTTAACAGTAACTTCCTTATCAGTGGTTGAACTGATCTTCTACCGTGATTTAAGGACCTTCAAAAACTATGTAGGATTTTTATTGCCGATTATATCTTTAATCGTGGCGGGAGTGGTTGTAATTCTATTTTTATCTCCAGATATTATTACTGGAATATTAAATCAAGGAATAAACGCAGTAATAGGACTTAGCACTTCTCTTTATGCTAATCGGCCCAGCGGCATATTAACCTACTTGGGGTCCATGGGATTTCTGGTTTTGATATTCGCAGCTATAGGTGGGATCATGGCTATTAAAAAGAGGGACAGAAAGGCTCTTTATATCCTCACCTGGATAATTGCAATGTTTCTGTTGAGTAAAGCCTATTGGTTTGGTATAAATGTAATATCATACCGTGTATTAATTTATATACTGATCCCTCTTTCTATACTGGGGGGTTTTGGTTTAAGCCAGTTTTATGAGAGGATCAAAAGATATAAAAATTTTTCATCCCCAAAATTCAGTGCAGCTTTTTTAATAATCATATTCGCCCTATGCATATTCCAAGGAGTATCAACAGTTGAAAATCCAAAAATAGCTGTTTTTAAGGTTAAAAACCAGTTTGATAGTGTTCAAATAGCACCTCCATCCTCTTCAGAAGTGGATCTGGCCAACTGGTTCCAGAAAAATGGAGATAGAAATAAATCATTTGTGATATCCAACCAGTTTTCCGGTATGTTTCTGACCACCGAGACAGATATGCCCATGCATTATGGTTTTGAACTTTACTCCTTAAAAAATACGAACAAATCAGCTTTCCAGGAACAAAATATAGGTTACATCATATACGACAAGAAACTGTTTTTTTCTGACCAGAATAATGAACTGCAGCTCATAACTGTTGATTCAGAATTTTATCCACTTTACTATTTTAATAAAAACATTAAAACAAACCTTAACGAAATTATCCCTGATTATGCCCAGGTAGTGTATGAAAATGACGAGTTCATAGTGTGTCAGATAGAATATTAAAGAAAATTTTTTTTTGGACTTAAAAATTCTTTTTTTCACAGATTAAAAATTTTCCATTCCTTGACTAAATCTAATTTAATCTTTTATGATTAGTATAAATATCAAAACAGTAATCATATTACAAAATGATAAACGTCCTGATAATCCGGGAAAGTTATAAACCATTAAGAACTATTATAAAGCAGTTAGAACTATTTATATAGAGATATTAAAATAATTCCAAGCTTAAGTTGAGGGTAGAATGAAAAAGATAGAGATCATAGAAACTGCATTTCGAGATGCACACCAGTCTCTCCTGGCAACAAGGATGAGAACCCGAGATATGTTACCTATTGCTGAGGAAATGGATAAAGTGGGATTTTTCTCCTTAGAAGTATGGGGAGGTGCCACCTTCGATGCCTGTATCCGTTACCTGAACGAGGACCCCTGGGAACGCCTGGTGGAACTTAAAGATATAATAAGGAAGACCCCCTTGCAGATGCTTCTTAGAGGCCAGAATCTGGTGGGATACAAACACTATCCTGACGATGTAGTCAGAAAATTCGTGGAAAAATCCTATGAAAACGGAATAGACGTTTTCAGGATATTCGATGCCTTAAACGATATAAGAAACATGGAATTTTCTATTAAAGTAGCAAAAGAACAGGGGGCCCATGTTCAGGCAACCATCAGCTACACAATAAGCCCCTTTCATACCATAGAAAAATATGTAGAATTTGCCAAGAAGTTAGAGGCGCTTGAATGTGATTCTTTAACCATAAAGGACATGGCAGGACTCATATCGCCACATGACACTTATGAACTGATTAAAACCTTAAAAGAAGAAACAGACCTTATGATAAATCTTCACTGCCACTGCACCAGCGGTATGACCCCCATGAGTTATTATGCCGCCTGCGAGGCCGGGGTTGATCTGCTGGACACTGCAATTTCCCCCCTATCATGGGGTACTTCACAACCACCTACAGAGAGCGTGGTAGCAGCGTTAATGGGGACACCCTATGAAACAGGTTTGGATTTAAAGCTTTTAACCCGGATCAAAAAGTACTTCGAAAAGATCAGGGAAAAGTACAGCAGCCTTATAGATCCCATAACAGAAAGAGTGGACACAGACGTGCTCATATACCAGATTCCCGGTGGAATGTTATCCAATCTGGTATCTCAGCTCAAAGAACAGAACGCTATGGACAAATACCAGGAAGTGCTGGAAGAGATGCCCCGGGTAAGGGAGGAGCTGGGATATCCACCATTGGTAACACCAACCAGCCAGATAGTGGGAATACAGGCAGTAATGAACGTTCTTGGTGGTGAAAGATATAAAAACGTCACCAAAGAGGTGAAAGAGTATATTAAAGGGTACTATGGAAGACCACCTGCCCCTATAAACCAGGAAATTGCCAAAAAAATTATCGGAAATGAAAAAATCATAGAATGCCGACCTGCTGACCTTCTGGAACCTGAACTGGAAAAATTCCAGAGAGAAGGTAAAAAACTGGGCATTATTAAAAAAGAAGAAGATGTATTGACCTACGCCCTCTATCCTGCCGTTGCCCCCAAATTTTTGAGAGGAGAGGCAGAAGAAGAACCATTAAACCCCCCAACAAAGACTGTTTGCCAGGAAAAGCCTGCAGGACTGCCCACTGAATACAGTGTAGATGTTGATGGGGAAATATTTGATGTCAAAGTGCTGCCTGTGGGTTACATGGAAATTGAAGCCACAGGATCCCGGGTCCCAATTGGGCCGGTGGAAGGTGGGGTGACCTCCACCATGCAGGGCATGATCCTGAAACTCAAGGTTAAAAAAGGAGACACAGTAAAACAAGGCGATGTGGTGGTGGTTTTAGAAGCCATGAAAATGGAAAACGACATACACGCCAATCAGTCAGGAACCGTTGCAGAAGTTTTCACAGAGGAAGGAGACACAGTTAACGCTGGGGATACTCTGATGATCATAAAATAAAACTACTCCCTAAATTTATATATTTATATATTAATTGGGATTTATTCTAATTTATTGGGATTTATTCTAATTTATTGGGATTTATTCTAATTTATTGGGATTTATTATAATTTATTGGGATTTACATGTCTAAAACAAGAAAAGAGAAACTTGATGAGGTGATGGAGGCCCTGATGCAGGTTGGCCAGATAAAGGCCATCTGTATAGTATCTAAAGAGGGACTGCTCATTAACTCCATAACACCGGCCGATGTTGATGCCCGGATATTCTCTGCCCTCTGTTCTACCATAATGGGCGCGGCAGAAGCCGCTTCAGAACAAATGGCTGCTGGATCAGCTACCCAAGTATCGGTTAAAACGGATAGAGGTACCATAGTTCTAGTACCGGGGGGATCAAAGGTGATTCTAGCCGTTCTCACAGAACCAGAGTCCCAACTTGGTTTAATACTCTTTGAGATGGAGTCCCGTGCAAAACAAGTCGAGGAAATATTTAGAGAAATTTAAAATCGTATCTATTTTAAAATTAATCAGTCATTAAAATTTGTATTCTACTTTTTTAAAAGAAAAAAAATTATAATGCCTATTTAATCTATCTTTTTAGCTGTTCATTAAAATCTTAATTTTTAGCTGGGCCTATTAAAATCTTCATTTTTTTTAGGGTACTCATTAAAATCTTCATTTTTTTGCTCTAATCGTTAGCTAATTAATCTTCATCTTTTATCTTCACCTCAAAATGGCAGAAGGAATATCCGCTGGTCCAACATCTGATTTCCTCTGCAAAAACCTCTTTTTTGGTGAGTTCCTTCAAAACCCCGGTTATTATACCTGTTTCAAAATAACAGACCGGCTCTCCAATATTTGGTAATCCCGCACAATCAATGCATTCATAAACTCTTATATCAAGCCTTTTTTCCCCATTAACTTCTTCTTCTTTGAACACATCAACAATACCTATTTTATAATCAACTAAAAACTGAACTAGTTCTTCAATATTATTTATCAACTTTTGTTTCACCAGATTGG
>JADGNH010000176.1 GCA_017883605.1 Methanobacteriaceae archaeon | reverse complement strand
TCTTCTAAAAATAATTTTGTACTGGAAATTGCTTCTTCAGCACGTTCTTCATTGATATTAACCATCTGTGCAACTCCCCCTCTGGTATGATGGATTTCTGATTTTAGCAGACTGTAATCAGCAACTACTCTAAAGGAAAATAGCTTGTTTATTATGTTTCCTAAATTGGGGTCAGTTACATTTACCTTTTGGAACAGGTCTTCATGTTTCAGATATTCTTTAGAACTTAGATGGTCCATTGATTTTTGAACGGTTAGAAGACAGCAGTAATAACACCGGTTTAAAATGGTGCGAATCGTTGATTTTAGATAAATCATTTTCATAAAGTTCCTGGGTAAGTTCTAAAAGTTCTTCTGGGTTAAAGACCATGTTCACCACTAAAAAGTATCTATCCAGTAGGTTATTCTTTTCAGATCATCAAGGGTTGATTTCTCCGATTCTAAAAGTTCACTCCTTAAAGAACTTATTAGATGTCCTATATCTTGTTCTAAGTTTAATTTTTCTTTCAGGTCTTTGAAACTGGTATTTATCACTATAACGAAGGCTTTGAACTCCGGATCTTCCGGATCATCCTGGAGGGTCACCCCTATTTTGTAGGGTTTTCTCCGTGATTTCAGGTAACCTCCAATTTCCTGGATGTGGAGAGATAAGATATGTGAGATAGCTGGATCATGGTGGATAGATGCAGTAACTCTATCCTCAGCTATTCTGCTTAAAGGGAGATTCTCTTTTGAACCAGCTTTTTCCATTTTTTCACTCCACTTTTCATAGCGGGGGATGGGATTGAATTTATAATATCCATCAGACCCCCGGGATGGGAAGGTCAACCTGTCAAACTTTTTTAAAGGTTTAACCTTCGGACGGACCGGGTGTTTCCATTTGCTAATGGGTTTTTCTTTTTTAGAAGTCTTTGATGAGAATTTGGATTCAAATACTTCTTTTTTGCTGCTGGTTTGGGGGAACATAATTATCAGCTATTGATATAACTATTTTGGTATTTATATTATTTTATTTGTGGTGATGTCTAAAATATAAATTATCTTGCTACTGTTAAAAAATATAAATCCTAACCTATATACTAAGATTATTAGTAACTTTATATATAAAATTAATAAAGGTGATAGTATGGTTTCAAAGGAAAATGTCAGAAAAACATTCTTAATGGATCAGGACTATGATGCACAGAATGATACTTTGTTCCTGTATATAGATGATGATTATGATTACAAAAAATCAGTTAGAATGAACAAAGATGTGATATTAGATCTTGATCAAAAAGACTTACCAGTTGCCCTGGAGATATTACATGCTTCTAAAGTTTTTAATGTTAATAAATTTTTTTTAACTCAACCGGTAGGGATAGATATGCAGATTGAAGTTGAGAAAGACATAATAACTCTGGAGGCTACTTTTTTGGTTCAGATTAGGCAGAAAGAAGAGCCAAAACCGGTTAAGGCCCAGGCTGCCAATAGGTTAAACTTACCGGTTCAGGACCTGCATTTTGCTACGGCCTAGCCGGATTTTAGTTTTTTAATAACTTACTAAAATTAGATTCTAACCCCTATTTTCATATGAAAAATTAAAAAGATTTTAATAAATCTTCTTTCTATATTGATATGTAACGTAGATTTAAACTTATTTAGGTAATTTAAGTGATACGGGTAATTTGATGGCTATTATTATAAAAGACACGGTAATGCCAGAGGATCTGGTGAAAGATGTGGTTATAAAGGTTCTTAAAGCCAGGATAGGGGAGATAAATCAAAAGTTAGAAGATCTTGATGGAAGTATGGATTATTTTAAGAGGAAGTACGGTATGGAAACAGAGGAATTTTACCAGAAATTCACTGGAGGAGAAGTTGGGGATGAAATGGACTTTTTTGAATGGAAAGCATCCTGGGAGATATTTAGCGAACTTAAATGGGAAAAAATAGCATTATTAGAAGCTATCAATCACTAAAGGGAATATTTGGCAATTAAAATTCAATACCTTGATTTAACTAATTATAAAGATAACTGATTAACTGCAGAGATTTTAAATTTACCATCACATTCAAAATGAGGTTGAATAGAGGTATGAGAAGAAAGTTAGGTGCAAAGAGGTATGAGAAGAAAGTTAGGTGCAGACCATGTCCAATGAGAGCAATATTGAATGGGAATATGATTTTGTCGGGGACTCCCTGTTTATAAACATTGTTGAAGATTACTGCTATAAGGAATCCGTTGAAATTACCGATAATATTATATTAGACTTAGATGAGGGTAATGAACCCGTTGCTTTAGAGATATTAGGGGCTTCTGAATTATTTGGATTGGAAAAAAGGTTCATAAAACAGTTAGCAAAAATAGAAGCTGATATTAAAATCACCGAAGAAGTTATAGGCATTAATGCATCGTTCTTATTTTTAGTACATCAGAAATCCTTACCCAAACCACTTAATGAACAGACTATGAATGATATTAGTTTACCGGTTCACGAAACTCATTTTGCCACATCTCTAACTGCGAAATAAGAGTATCTGGGGGAGAAATAATGAAAATAACTAAAAATACTGTTCCTCTTGACAGAGGTGTTGATGTTATTCATGTTCTACATAGTAAACGCTTCGATATGGCTGGATTCATTGAAAAGGCTAAAAAACAGGGTAAA
>JADGNH010000076.1 GCA_017883605.1 Methanobacteriaceae archaeon | reverse complement strand
AAAAAGATGTAGATCTGCACTGCGGTAAATAGAAAGCCCAGAAAAGCCCCGGCTGTAACCTGGGAGAAGGTGTGTCTTCTCAGGTAGGTCCTGCTCCACATCACCATAGGCACTATTAAAGCAAAAACTATACCGGCATATCCAAAAACATATATCATGGCAGTAGCTGGACCGGCCACCCCCATGGAGTGGATGCTAATTTTCCAGATCAGGTTTATAAAGAGCACTATTACGGTGTTGGAAAAATAACAGAACATAAGAACGGTGGTTATGGGTGGGGCATGGAGGGCGTATAAAATAGTCGCACCCACTAAATAAGATAATGTCACCATTAACAGGGGGTAAGACCGGTCTTCCCTGTTGGGCATGTCTATCTCTATTTCCCTGTTTTTTATCCACAGTAAACTTATTATAACGGGCATTATTCCGGCAAAAAATATGCTTATACTGGTAACCAGTATAAAGTCAGATCCATTCAGGAGGAAATAGTTGATTAAGAAGAATACAGGGATGGCCACTAGGGGGGCGTTGGTGATTGTGGAAATGAACTGTGCTAAATTTTCTTTAAATTGATTAGAGGATGAAACTATCATTTTACCACCCATATACATCCCTTGAACCCATAATATTTAATCCAAAATTTTGATGGCCATAAACCTTGATTAACATTAACACGACGTGATATAACCACCGATATTGATTCCTGTATTTCTTATCCACTCCACACGTATAACTGGAAGGTGTAGTTCCCATAGCTTCTGGAGCTAACCCCCACATTTTCTGCATCTTTCAGATCCCCTTTGGACGCTATACTTGCTTTATTGAGTTGTTTTAACTCTATAAATGCGTATTTCATTCCGGGAATAGTTTTATTCAGGAATTGACCTGCAATAAGGGTAGCTGCATTCACACCGGTGGCGTTGTTATGGTTGGATTCCAGGGTAGTGGTAATTTCTTCTAAAATGGTAAGCTGACCATGGTCTCTATACTGGGCCATGAGATCCAGGGAATCCTGCGCCTGGTGAGATAGCTGTGTTTGCAGAGAAGAAGGCGTAAGATGGCTACTGCCCAGGTTGGCCACAGACATTATTACTATAAAAACAGGGATTAGAGCCAGTACGGCGTCAAAAGTTAATGCCAATCCTCTTTCATCCATTAATATCGCCTTTAAGATAATTAAAAAATTGCTTTTTATGGTAACAAATGGAATGTGGGTAGATAAATAGAATTATTAGGTTTATAGGATTATTTTGGTTAATTAAATTAGATAATAATTTTGATTAATTGGATTAGATAGATAATATTTGACTAATTAGAAAATTATTGAGTAGTAATCCTCCCTTTAACTAAATAAATTTATTTAAATCATTAATTAAATGGTAATTATTAAATTAAAAAGAATCAGCGGTCTTTAATCATTTTAACCACTTTATCTTTCTTTCTAATAGCTTCCTGGGATGCCTTTTCCACTTTTTCCTTCATGGCCTGGAAATCTTCTGGCTGGTCATCTCCCACAATTTTCTTTATTTTGGTGTAGGCCGCCTCACGGAACAGAGGTTTAAGTACTTCTTCTCTCCCATCCTTCAGGAGCCGGGGCACTCCACTGTCATCCACCTGCCCTATCTCAGCTATCCGGACACCAACACCGGATATGACCTTTTCAACCTCCGCTGCTACTTCTTCAGGGGCTATTATCATCAGAGAGTCTACAGAAACGCCTAGAGGGTCTATTTCCAGTTTTTCCAGCATATCCAGTACCCCGGGGTTTATGAGGGCCCTGATTTTATCTTCTGAGAAGGCCAGTCCCAGGCCGGTGGTATTGGAGATTTCATGGGCATCTCCCCGGAGACCTCCGTTGGTAACATCGGTCATGGCATGGACTTCTGGCAGGAGCCCTGCATTGAAAATAGCTTCAGAGGCCTTTATGAAATTTATGTCTATAGTTTCCCAAACCACGTCGAACATGCCGTGGTAAATGGCTGTGGTGGTTATGGTACCTCCTCCAGAGCCTTCGGTCATCAGAATCACGTCCCCTACTTTCGCTCTCTTCCTGGCGGTGGGTGGGTGTTCAGATACCCCTACAGAACCAACTGCACTTACCAGTCTGTCTCCCAGAACCATGTCTCCACCCACTCGCAGAGTGCTGCCGGCCACCAGGGGCACGTCTATCAGTTCGGAAACGGCACACACTCCGGCGGTGAAATCGAAGAGTTTGCCCACATCTCCGTCATCTGCCAGGTGCAGATCACTTAGTATGGCGATGGGGTTGGCTCCCATAACACAAACATCCCGCAGAGATGCTCTTGCCACGTGGAAACCTCCTAAAAATGGGTATTCACTTAGGCGGGAATGTATCCCGTCTACTGCTGTGGTAACATAGATTTCATTGGACCCTATATTAGTTTTAACCACTCCGCCATCGTCTTGGGCAGAAGGTGCTATCAGAGCGCTGGTTTTGGTGCTTGAAACTATGTCTGCAATCTTTCGATGGACGAAGAAGTCACCTTCACCCCGGGATCCCACACCAATCTCTCCCATTTTTACCCTTGCTTGGGGGTAATTGATCAACTCTCTCAAAAGCTTATCAGGATGATTTTCAATTTTAAGAGTGTCTTTAACTTCTTCAATCACTGCTAGGGCCATTTTATCGGCTTTTTGAGGGTCTATATTTTTATATTCGAGTATCTTTTCTTTTAAACTGTTTTGCAGGGATTTTTCGTCCTTTTCTTTGATGGATTGTCTTACATAGCCTTCTATATCCACTGGTTACACCTTTTCCGTTTTTTAAGAGTTTATAAAGATTAATTTTATTTTAGCGTTTGTTTTTGAGAGTTGTTTATTTTTTAGGGCTCTTTTAGTGGCTGATTCATAACTATAAATAATATTTTTTCTATAAAAATTAATAATCAATTTAACTATATAAACGTGGCGGTTGAAAAATCAGGGAATCATTTTCACGAAGTTTTTTAAGATCTGAAGGCCCATGGCACCGCTTTTTTCTGGGTGAAACTGGGTGGCAAAGATATTGTCCTGGCACACCACAGCCGGAACGTCCACTCCATAATCAACCGTAGCCGCTATTATGCTATCATCTTCAGGCTTCACATAGTAGGAATGCACAAAATACATGTATTCACTGCCTACACCCTTTAATATGGGACATTCATTCTGGATTTGGAGGTTGTTCCATCCCATGTGGGGTATCTTCAGCCCTTCTTCTTTCAGTGACCCTGGAAATCGCAGAACATCTCCTTCAAACACTTTCAGCCCTTCGACGCCTTTACTCTCCTGACTTTTGGCAAAAAGTACCTGTAAGCCCAGACAAACACCTAGAAAGGGTTTACCACTTTCTATATGTTGATGAATGGTTGGTTCATAACTTTTAAGGTTTTCCATTGCATTTCCAAAGGCCCCCACGCCAGGAAGTATGAGTGCGTCGGCGTTCTCCATTTCACGGACATCTCCCGATACGCTGGCTTCAACACCTATCCTGGAAAAACCGTTTTTTATGCTCTTTAAGTTACCAGATCCGTAGTCGATTATGGTTATCATTTGATTCCTTATTCTTACTTTTGCCTGAATTTATTTCATATTATCTGAAAATTAGAATATGGTATTAATTAGAATATGGTATTATGTAATTCCCATATTTTATTTTCTAACCCTGTGGACTGTCTATCTACCTGCGTAATAGTCGGTCTATCTGCCCTAAATTTATCCTCTACCGTAGTAATCTGTTATTCTTATAGTGTCATCTAGGTGGGGGGTGGAAATTTCGTGTAGGACGGTGTTTTCCATGGCTACAATGGAATGTTTTTTGTTAGGTTTTATTCTGATGCTGTCGTTTTTTCCAAAGTATTCTTTGCGGTCCTCGAATTCTATGTAACCGGTACCGCTGAGGATGTACATGGTCTCGTCCTTCTGGGGGTGGTAGTGGAAAGATGTTCTATAGCCTTCGCGGAGGAAAAGCTCTTTGGTCATGTATTCTTCGGTTAATATCAACACTTTTTCGTATCCCCATGGTTTGTCTTCCCGGTTTTTGTATTCTTTTTTGATCTGCTCCAGTTCCTTGGTGGTGTCTATGGCCATCCAGAATAAGCCGTCTTCTTTGTAATATCCCAGCTTGTTTTCCTTGGCCAGCATGGGGAAAACAGTTTTTTCAATGTCTCCCACATCGAATTCACCGAAGTCTATTTCTCCTTTGGAGAAGTAAACTCCTCCGTTTATGTAGTAGTCCAGTACCGGTTTTTCTTTGAAAGATACCAGCCTGTCTCCACTTATTTCCACTATTCCGTAGGGTGAGACCATTTTGGTGATGAATATGGATAGGGGATAATCAGATTTTCTTCCCTGCTCTATCATCTTTTTTATGTTCAGATCGGCCACCACGTCACCGTTTCTTATGACGCACTGTTCACTATCTCCTAAACTATCCATACCTAACTTTATAGCATTCAGAGTTCCCAGGGGCTCGTCTTCTTCGATGTATTTGATCTGGACTCCCCCGTACTCTTCACCATATCTTTCCTGGATTACATCTGAGAGAAAGCCGGTTAAAAGAAGTACTTGATCCACACCGGCGTTTTTGAAGTCAAAAAGTTGTTTATCAAGTATGGTGTAGTCTTTCTTAATCTCAATCAATGGTTTTGGAATCTTTTCAGTAATAGGCCTTAATCTCTTTCCAAATCCACCGCAGAGTATCATTCCCACTGTTCTGGTCATGTTATCACCGTTATATTTTAAATGACTAATGATCTATAGATGTTGACTACTATTTATTAAAATCTGTTATATAAATTTATTAAAAATTTTATTTAAAAATCTGTTTATAATCAGGTCGTCATGAAAAATGAGATATATGAGAGTTTTACGGAATATTCATAAAAAAATTAATATTACGAATATATTATAAACTAAAACTATTTTTTGCTTATAAATCCATAATTTTCCTTAAAACGTTTCCAAAATCAGAGTTAACAATCTTGTCCGTACCAAGGGTCTTGGAATGGGCGTCCAGCTCCGTAACCACGTAACTGTACCCCAGCTTTTTAAGGGGTTCAACCAGTCGGGGTCCGTCTGTTACGGCTATTGAAGTGCTTTTTATAGTTTCTATGGGCAATGCATGGGGAACACCAGCCACCACAACCAGATCAAAGGAATCTTCCCTTAAAACCTTGGCAGCCTTCTTTCCAGTTACCGGGTATTCGTCCAGACCTCCGGTTATGATGTTGATCATCACGCCGTTGGCTTGAAGTTCTTCTTTTATGTTTTGGGCGTGCTTTCTTATTCTGGGAAGACCAACCCGTTCATCCAGGTTGGCGATGATTTTTGGCTGGTTATTCTGGTATATCTGACCAAAAGGAATTTTCAGAAGGTCGGAAAACAGGTATGAAGTTTCTTTTTTAGCATTCAAAACCAGGGCAATCTTATCTCCCTTTTCAAACGCGTCCACCAGGATCCTGGCAACTTTCTCCTTATCATCCCCATAAGAGGGGGCGATGTATTCTCCCTGGGCCATTCCCCTGGTTTTTTCAATCTCTGTGGCCAGTTTAAGCATCCTGGTCTGTCTTTCGGTTTCTTCCAGCGATATGATCCCTTCTTTTTGGGCTGCGTTGAGAACAGCTACAGCTCCTTCGGTGTTGTCTCCTTCACCAAACCCTCCGTGTGATTCTACGGTGATTACCTGGGCTTTTATACCCGCATTATCCACTGCTTCTTTCATATCCTCCCCGATAATCATGCTGGCGCAGGTACCCACCACCCCCACCAGCTTGGGGGAAAACATGGTTTCAACCTTTCTGAGGGTTTCCTCCAGTTTGGAGGATGCTCCGAATATGAAGTCGTTTTCAGACATGGCAGTGGTCACCACCCGCACCCCGTCATTTTCCAACAGCCGGCCGGTTCTAAAGCAGCAGCCGTGTGGGCCGTGCATTATGATGACATCAGCGTTCAGGTCACGTAGGGTGTATAAAGATGCAGCAATGGGACTTGGTCTGGGATGCAAAAATTTTCACCTCAATTTTTTTTTAAAGTTTTATAGTAAGTTTAAATTTTTAAAGTTCGATAATGATTTATTTAAAGTTTTATAGTGATTTAAATTCTTAAAGAACAATTTATTCTATTTTTTTGGGGTTAATACAGATTTTTGGTTGTACAAAATTTAATGAAATAATATTTTATCTATTACTAATAAAGTTTAGATTAAACGGATCTTAGAACTAATTATATCTTAACCCTATCTTAAACCATGGATGTTTTTAATTTTTGATTTATAATTAAGATTGTTGATCACCATGAAACTGGCCAAAACCACTTTTATACTCATAATATTGGGAATTATACTGTGCGTTATAGTTGTATCCGCTCTAAATATGGATAAAATTCTTAATAGGGGCCAAATTTCAAATGAAACAGCTTTAAAAATCCCGAAAACAGTTGATATTCTGGGCAGCACAGATTACGGCTATGTGGAAAGGGGAGGTCCCTATGGTAACCAGAGTTCTCCGGTAAAAGTTGTATATATCGTGGGGGTTCATCCTTTGGAGTCAAACGCCCATAAAGCGCTTATAAATGCGGTTTTAACCAACGAAAGCTCTTTAAGGTATTGTTATTACATTTATAACGTCACCGTAACCAAAGATGCAGAAGATTACGATAAAGGGAGGATTAACGGACAGAATCTGTTTTATAAATATGCTTTACCAGATATAATTGCAAAAAATGCCAGTTTAGCTGTGGATGTGCACTCAAACAGGGGATATTACCAGGAAATAAGATTTGTGGATGTGCCGGTTGATGACAGCCTGTCAAAGAGCTATGCACTTGAAATGGTGAACAAAACGTCCTGGCTGACCTATTATGTCCCCCCAGCAGAGAGCGGACCCACCAGCGGTCCATTTGTATCTATTCCCCTCATAGAGTCAGGAACACCCACCATGGTCTATGAAACCTACCTGTACGAGCCTTATGAGCTCACTTTAAGTCATGCTCAAGAGTTTGTTAAAAATTTGGATAAACTTATAATAAAACCTTAAAAAAGGCCATATTAACTTTAAAAAATTAAAATAATCATCATATTACCTTAAAAAAGATTAGATTTTAATAATAACCAGATGGAAATGATAATACCCAACTTAATAACTGGAAATTATGTGGAAAGACCCAACCGGTTCACCGTGATATTTAAGATGGATGGAAAACTGGAAAAAGCCCATCTTAGAGATCCGGGGAGACTTAAAGAACTTTTAATTCCTCAAGCCCGGCTTCTTCTCCGCCATGCCCTTAACCCCGAGTCCCGAAAAACAAAATTTGATGTAATCGCGGTTTTAAGTGGAAACATCTGGGTACTTATAAATTCTGGTTTTCACAGCGACATAGCGGCCGATCTAATTGAAAAAGGGATTATAAAAGAATTTTCAGGCTATTCTGTTGAAAAAAGGGAGTACACCTTCGGAAAAAGCCGGATAGACTTTCTTCTCTCCGAGGGGGAGGGTGAAAAAATGCTCCTGGAAGTTAAAGGCTGCACCCTGGTGGAGGATGGTCTGGCCCGGTTCCCTGATGCGCCCACCACCCGGGGCAAAAGACATGTTGAGGAGCTTATCAAGGCTAAAAGGGAGGGTTTAAACTCTGCTGTCTTATTTCTCATAATGAGGGAGGATGCTGAGGAATTTACTCCCAATCGAGATACTGATCCTGATTTTTCAGAGGCACTGGCGGATGCAGATGAGAAGGATGTAAATATAGTTGCTTATTCATTTGAAAACATTTACAAGAAAAATAGTTTGGAGATAAAACCTTTAAAAAAGATTAGTGTGAGGCTTTAGGGGAAATTAGAACAATATTTTGGGATATTTTTTAATAGATTTAGAGTGATTTATTTATTAATAATTTATTTATTAATAAATTTTCAATAGAAACATTTCTCCACAAATTTATTCAAAGGAAACCATTTTTCTCCAGATTTTTAAATTCTCCAGGGGATCCAATTCCCAGGATTATGTCCCCAGCTTCTATAATGTAGTCCGGGGAGGGGTCTATGATTAATTTACCATCCTTACCAATGCCAACCACCACCACACCAGTTCTTTCGTGTATATCCGCTTCTTTAATGGTTTTACCAGCGAAAATGCTTTGGGGCGATATTTTAACCTCTTTCATTTCCCGGTCTTTATGTTCCGCCAGAACTTCCTGGACGAATGTGGCTTCGTAGCCATCATTAATGCTCTTGTGCATCAGTCTCCCTGAAATTACGAAGGGAGATATTATCTGGGTGGCTCCGGCTATTTTTATTTGTTCTATATTTTCATAACGCTGTGCTTCTGCTATTATACGCACAGTCGGGTCTAATTTCCGTATTCCCAGTATGCAGTGGATGGTCTGGGAGTCTGATTCCATGTCCACGATGACTGCTCTGGCTCCCCTGACATTGGCCTTATCCAGGTCCTTGATGCGGGTGGGGTCTCCATGTACAAAGTTTACCTTATTTTTCAGAGCACTTTTGCGAACGTTTTCTTGTTCGTCCAGTACAAAAACTTCATTTTCTTTTCCAATTTCTTTTATACATTCTATTGTGCTTTCTGTCCAGCCACATATCACAACATGTTTTGATCTCGTCACGTTAATCAGCCCCATCAGCTTCATCTGCTGAGCTTTCACCAGAAGTTCCAAAATAGATCCAATAGCCAATGCAAAGGTCCCTATACCCAATATTATCAGAGATATGGTAAAATACATGCCCAGATCAGTTTTGGGGGAATAATCACCATAACCCACTGTTCCAATGGTTACAAATGTCCAGTAGATGGACACCGTCCATGGCTGGCTTTCAATCAGGTGGAAACCAATAGCCCCATAGGCGATAACCGCTAGAAGCAGTGTAACAACCCGGGTTGTGGGTTTTTTTATTAATTTAGGGAAGGTTTTCCACAAAATTTCAAAGATTAAAACCATAACATTACCTGGCTATGTCCTTATTGGTTGAATTGATTAATAGTTGAATTGATT
>JADGNH010000175.1 GCA_017883605.1 Methanobacteriaceae archaeon | reverse complement strand
CTTCTGCGTAAACTTATGATGGAACTTCCAGAGAACATCCTCTCTGCCTATCTGGATCTTTCCAAGGTCCACGGAACCCAGAAGGGGAGGTTGACCGAGGAGAAGATCATGCACAGCTTATTCAAGGTCATGATGGACGCCTGTGGAAAGGGAGATCTGGGTGTTTTAAGGAAGATATACAACCTTAAAGATTCCATCTCAAAAAAATTAGTCCATAAAAACTATGATTTTAAGGAAGCCGGGAACATTTTGGGGATAGCCATCCCTCAGGTGGATGATAACTATGAAAAACTCAGTTCCATGGTTATGGAATTTCCCCAGAAGGTAGTGGATGCCTCCCGGACTAAAATAGATGGTTTTGTCGTAATAATAGACGAATTCCAGCTTATCGGAGAATTAGATGATCCTGAAGCATTCTTCTGGCTTATAAGAAGTTACACTCAGGAACAGGACAACGTCAGCTACATATTCACGGGTTCAACCTCATCCACCAGTGAAATCGTGGATAAAATAAACGGGGCGCATGGTGCATTCGGAGGTCGAATGGTCCAGTTTATGGTGGAAAAATTCAGCAAAAAAGAAACCCGAAACTACCTGAAAGAAAAAGTTTCAGAGGTTAAATTCACTCCCGACGGGTTTGACAGATTTTATAAGTGCACCAGTGGATATCCGTCATATATAAACAGCTTCTGTAACACCATGACTGAAAAAACAGAATACAATGATAAAATGGTTGTAGAAACCTTCTACGGAAAAATAAACCAGATCGCAACCATGTGGATGGCTATATGGGCTACTCTATCCGATTATGAGAAGGAAATCGTGGAAATACTCATAGAAAAAGGCCCTCTCGCCTGGAATGAACTTTTAAATAGAGTGGAATTCTCCAGCAAAACACTCATCAAGTACATTAACCGGCTTAAAAATAAGGGCATTCTATCCCACCACAATCGTATATATTTTATTGAAGACCATATGCTGTCATCCTGGCTGAAATACCGGAAAGAGGAGGATGGTTTTTATCCTCCTTGATGCGTTAGATTCTAAACTGACTTTTCTAAATCTCAAGTAAACTACTGTACATAAATACACTAAAATAATAAGTGTACCTAAAGTAACTAGTGTACTAAATACGTTACCACTTTGGAACGTGAACACAAATGTGCCAAAGTTATCCAGAATTGTTTTTAAGAAATCCAGAACTGTTTTTTTAGAACATTTTTGTCTTTAAGTCATTCATAGCCATATTTTGTCCTTTCTTCCCAGTTTCTTCTAGGATTTATTTTTCCCCTTTTCGCCACTTTCTTCTTTAGGTGCAGGTATGGATCCAAAATCTTTTTCAAAACCTTTAACTTTTTCAAGTAACCAGTGGGCCAATTCTTTAGCTGCTAAGGGAGACATAACCAGTTCGGACTGTATTTCTCGCATCACGGCTATCTTTCCCGGCGGTAGGATCTCGTCCTGTTGGTGCGGTGCTTCAGAATATAAGAAAATTCTAAAATCATGAGGTGTGTATCCCCCAAAAGCACCCGTAGCATAAATTGTAGGGGCTCCGGATGGTATTAAAAAGGGAATATTATCATTTTTTCCTGGTTTATTTTTTTCTTCACTCATTTTGATTCAGCCTCTAAATTTAAATAATCATTGTTAAATGATGTCTCAAAATTTGTTGATGAGTTAAACAGTTCAAGGTATGATTTTCCTTCTTTTATGAATTTTTTTTCAATTTCCTCGGATTTTTCTATGGAAATTTTTGTCTTCCTTAAATATTCTTCATCTTCTAAAATTGCTAGGGCTAAAGCTCTTTGATCTTCTTGATTGAGTCCATATTTTGTTGCTCTGCCTTTTCTTGAGTTTATTATCCCAATTTTTTCTAATTGATAAATATGTGTATAAACTGTTCGGGGAGTAACGTCAGTCATCCTGGCAATTTCTGGCACAGATAAGTATTCTCCCCATCGTTCAGCTAATTCTTCTAGTATTCTAACTCTTTTTGTATCTCCAAATATTTCTTTAAGGATATATGAAGTCAAGATCCTCACCACCTTAGTGATTACTTGCTTTAATTCATATATAAATTTTTACACTTAATGAAAAAAATTTCATAATTTAATATGACTATCTTAAAAAAAGTTATGTATAATGAAATTATATAAAGGGTTTTAATGTCTACCACTGATGAAATTATTTCAGAAATGACTGAATGTGAAAAAAGGATAATGAATATTGTTGGAAGGATCAATGCATCTCCCAATAAGAACTTTACCAGACAGACTTTGAAAAAGAAAGCTACTGCTGATGAAAAACCTCATGTTGATTCAGTAATCAGCGCTCTTTTAAGTAAGGGATTATTAATTTATTATAGAGCCCCTGATAATCTAGCAACAACGAATCTTGGGTTTAATGTGTCACAAAAACTGAAAGAAGAAAGGTTAAAGCGAAAATATAATATGAGGATAATCAGAAGATAAATATTCTCACTTTACCTTTTTTTGTCTTAATATATTTTAGATTGTTTCCCCTTCAGAATTCACAACTTTTTTCCACATTTAAAACAATAATCAGAAATTCTATTGGTTTTAAAGGTTTTTCCACAGCTTTTACAGGTAACCTGTCTTAAAGACGATTCTTTATCTACGATATCCAGGGAGCAGGAACACTTCCATCCCATTTTACCTTTTAATTCTTGTTCAAAT
>JADGNH010000012.1 GCA_017883605.1 Methanobacteriaceae archaeon | reverse complement strand
ATAAATCTCACACTCGGTGGAAAGGTAGGTATAAGGGAAATATGCAGGACGGAACCTCACCTCGAAACCCAGTTGACTGTAAAATTCCTTTAATATACCCAGTAAATTCTTAAAGTTGATGTCTTCGGCAGCTACAATTCCCTCTACCTGATGGAACTCCGGAAGATGTTTGTAGGTGATGGTTTCTCTGCGGAAGACCCTGCCCACCGAGAACATCTTCAAAGGAGGTTTGTTTTCCTTTAAAAATCGTGCTGAGACACAGGTGGTGTGGGTACGGAGCACGGACTGTTTGGCCACCTCCCAATCCCAGGGATAGCCCCACCCATCTGATCCGGTGTCTCCCCCATGCTCATGAACCTGGGAAACCCTCTGTACCAGCTCTTCTTCAGGCAGCTGGGTGAATCTGGGCGTTTTGATGTAGAAGGTGTCCTGCATTTCCCGTGCAGCGTGGTCCTGGGGTTGGAACAGGCAGTCGAAGTTCCAGAAGGCAGATTCCAGGATATTTCCCCGGGACTCGGTGAAACCCAGATTAAGGAATATCTGTCTTATCTCTTCTATAATCCTCTGCAGAGGGTGTATCTTTCCCGGGAAGGTTTCGGGATGTTCCGCTTTTATGTCATAGCCACGGTAGTGCAAATTCTTCCAGGAGCCTGTCTTCAAATGCTCATGGGTGAGCTGGGTGGCTTCTTCCCGGATTTCTATCCCCTGATCCAGGAGCTCCTGCCCTTTAGCTGTAATTTTGAAGGTGTAAGTAGTCTTATCCTTTATCTTTAAGGTTCCTTTCCTTTTTTTGAGAATTTTCAAAGATTTTTTAAGGTCTCCAGGAATTTCCGGGACTGATAATTTCCCGTTTTCCAGAAGAGTCTTCAGGAGTTTTTCATCGTCATATTCCTTTGATACTGCCTCTTCTCCCACTTCAGTGATTCTGATGGTTCCCTTATCAATGGAGGCCCATTTTTTCCTCAAAAGCCATCCAATGGCAATTTTAGCATCTGACTCTAAAATACCAGCTTTTTCAGCCATATCCTCCATATCTATGGATTTATCGACATCTAATGCCTTTAACATCCTTCGTTCTGGTAAACCCTTTTCTGCATAGTTTTTACCTTCTTCGGTTAAATCAAAAACCTTTTCTACATCTTTCTGAACTTCTATGATATCCTTAGAGGCCAAGGCCCCGGCAGCACTCATAACCTGTTTAATATCCAATTTCTGTGATTTAGAAACCTCATCTGGTGCGGTTTCACCGCCGGCTTCTCCAACCGCCTTTAAAACCTTCTTTTCATATAAATGTAACTCGTCGATGATCTTTTGAAGCATTTTAACCCTCAAAAAAATTTTTTATTTTTTTATTATATCCTTAATTTATAAATTGATTAGGTAAACCTTATCTCTTTTTTTTATTCTTTAATTCTCTTCATTTTTTTACTTCTTTTTTCTTTACTTAAATTCATCCAGAAGAGCTGCCATAATGGATGAAGCCGTAAGATCTGCGGTTGTGCCGGGGTTCAGATTTTTTGCAATGAGTTCCCGGTCGAATTCTTCCAGCATTGAATATCCCTCATCAGTTAACATACCACCCGCATCCAATATAGCTTTTGCACTTTCCGACACCTGGGCCGCCTCATCTTTACCATACTTCCGGGAGATGAGGGTGTCTGGATAGGTAGACAGTACGGTAAGAAAGGTCTGGACCGTGGCCTTATTCGTGCCGTGACGGGCTTTTAATTCTTTAAAGAGGGGAAAACCGGTTTTAAAGGTCACCGGCATCCGGTTGGTAAGCTCATGGGACAGCATATCCCACTGTGATGACATTTCCAACACCTGAAACATGTTAATGTCATTTTCCAACAGTTCTTCTCGGGCTTCTTGGCTTTCCACATCCAGTTCATCCCGCTCCCCCATGCCACCGGCATCAGCAATGTTTATGGCATCGTAAAGATGCACTGCATCTTCCGGTGTGGTGGCATCCATAACCCTGCCCACATTCCATCTCAATTCACTGAAAACATCGCTCATACCGGCAGCGGCGGATAATGGGGTTAGAAGCATTATTATGCCTAAATTGGTGTTGTTAGTCACCCATTTATCTGTTTCCAGAACCGCTTTCCTGATCAGCTTTCCCAGTTTAATATTATGCAGTGTCTCTTCTTTATGTTTATACTTTAAACCTTTTTTAGCGGCTTTTTTCATTATGTCACCGATGACAATGCCACTTATAAGAAAATCTTCAAACGCCATATCCTCGAAGTCCTGGGTGCGGTGAACATTACCTGGCTTAGGATGACCGCTTACCTCCAAAACTGATGCAATCTGGGCAATTTTAGCTATAAAACTTGGATCCATTTTATTTCTCCTTTTTATATCGTTAAATTGTCTAATAATAGTATCACAGAACATACCGAATATCATGATTTATGTAACATCAATTACCGGATATCAACATCCACAGGAACATCAGTCAATCCAATCAACATTCAAATTCGTAATCTCCCTCTAAAAACCAGGGTGTAAAGTGAGAGATTATCAAATCCGCCCCCGCCCTTTTTATGGAAATTAAAGATTCGTAAATGGAATTTTCAGTTAAATACCCGGCATTTATACCTGCCTGTAGCATGGAATATTCTCCACTCACCTGATAGGCAGCCGTGGGCATTTTATATTCATCCTTAATGGCTTTTATAACATCCAGGTAGGGCAGGGCCGGTTTCACCATAACTATATCCGCACCTTCCCCTATATCCAGTTCAACCTCCCTTAAAGCTTCATTTATGTTTCTGGGGTTCATCTGATGGGTTTTTCGATCTCCAAAGGATGGTGCTGAGCACACTGCATCCCGGAAGGGGGCGTAAAATGATGATGCGTATTTAGCTGCGTAGGACATAATTAAAGTATCCTCCTGGCCGTTCATATCCAGAACCTCCCTTATAGCCAACACCCTGCCGTCCATCATATCCGAAGGCGCCACTATATCCGCCCCTGCCTGGGCATGGCTTAAAGCTATCTGGGAGAGGTATTCCAAGGTTTCATCGTTCAGGATCTGATCATTCCTTACAATGCCGCAGTGGCCGTGATGGGTGTATTGGCACATACAGACGTCGGTTATAACCACTAAATCTGTCTCTTCCTTTAATTTGCGAACCGCCCTTTGGATTATCCCTTCTTTATCATAAGCCGATGATCCAAGTTCATCTTTTTTTCGGGGCATTCCAAAAAGCAGGACAGATGATAAACCTTTATTTTCCAGCCTCTTTGCCTCTTCAACTGCGTCGTTGAGGGAATAGCGGTACTGGCCAGGCATGGTGTCGATATGCTCTTTCTGGCCGTCTTTTAAGCCTTCCTTGATGAACATGGGGTAAATGAAGTCTTCCGGGTTTAAGTTGGTTTCACTCAAAATAGTCCTTATCTTAAAGTTTTTCCTTAATCTGCGCATTCTGGTGGTGGGGAATATCATTTTGATCACAATCATGTTTTAAATTTTTACAAATCTTCCAAACTTTTCAATAAAGTCTTTTTTCATATATAACTTACCTCATTAAAGATATTTTCCCTCAACTCTGGCCGAATATCATTTTCAGGGACAACATCAACTTTAACACCTGTAATATCTCTTAAAAAGTTCTCAAAATTTACCAACTTCAGTAAACTCACTGATTCCTCAAACTCAACCAGTACATCCACATCACTATCTTCCTTTTGTTCTCCCCTAACGTAAGAACCAAATATTCCCATCCTTTTTACTTTGTACTGGCTTTCTATTTTTTCCTTATTTTTAGCCAGTATTTCCCTTATTTCCTGGAATGTTTTCATGGTAAATAAAACCCCCCCTCAACAGGGTATAATAATTTTTTTAAGTCGAATCTCTTACCAAAATTCTCACATAGTTACCATTACGGATTAAATTTTAATAAAGCTTTTGCTAAAATGTAGTCTCCAATTAAGTAGCCGATCATTTAAAAAATTTTGAGAAAAATTATCCTGATTCTAAATCCACTAATGGTTCAACATGTTTAATTGAACGTTCCACGGCGTTGGCTGTCATTTCAAAGGTTACTGCACCTTTTAAACAGACTTCAGCACATCTACCACAGCTTCTGCACTTTTTCATATTTATCTCTGCTTTTCCATTTCGGATGTTAATGGCCTCTACAAAACAAATACCCTCTGCACATCTCCCGCAACCAATACAGATGTCTTCTTTGAAGTTTATTTCCACACCCACCATGGGGGCAAAGCTTCTTCCAATATTCTCTGGAAGATATGGGGCCATTTTCCATAAACAGCAGCAGGGACAGCAATTGCAGATGGTTAAAAGTTCTTCTTTTGGGCCGGTGTTTAACCATACGCTGTCTATTTTGTTTCTACCAATAA
The DNA here is from genome assembly GCA_017883605.1 of Methanobacteriaceae archaeon. Classification (GTDB taxonomy): domain Archaea; phylum Methanobacteriota; class Methanobacteria; order Methanobacteriales; family Methanobacteriaceae; genus Methanobacterium_A. Next base: position 19,189 of record JADGNH010000012.1, on the reverse strand, counting down.
TATGCACCAAACCTGCTTCCTGACATTTATCAACGTGTTCCAGGGCTTCATCTCTTGATACTGTTCTTCCTAATTCAGGAGATATTTTTTTAGCCCCTTTACCCAGGAATAAGCAGCCTAAATCATGGGGATAATCCTTACAATCGGTTGAAACCCGGCATATACAGAAGTCCATTATGAAGTGGTATTTGGATTTTCCGATCATCTCTTTAAGGATCTGGCTGGGGAGTACTGTATCCTGTGGTTCTATTTCGGCGTTTATTTCAATTTCTTCAATAGCTGACGTATTATTGAGGGTAACAGCACCATCCCTGGGAAGTACTAGTATATCATCACCATCAAAGAGCAGTTTATCCACAATCCAGGCCAGTGGCGGTACCCGCCCACAGGTCCGGGCCAGAGCAAATCTGGACTTAAAGGTGGATCTAATAATTCTTATAGTGATAGCTGAGAACGTGATCTTTGACATTTTCTCCCATTTGTGTTTAAAACAGTATTAAATTACTAGAAATCATCTACTCCATATGGCTTTTTTCTGTAATATCTTTTAGCATGCTCCACAATGAGGGCATGATATTCCTGATAAACAGGCACTTCCCGGGGTAGATTGGATTCAAAAAGTTTTTTCAACTCCATATAACTTATTTTTTCTTCTACAAGCCCCAGATGGGTAAAAATCCTCCGGGTATAAGCATCCACCACGAATTCTGGCTTTTTATACGCATACAGCAGTATGGAATCTGAGGTTTCATTTCCTACTCCTTTAACCTTTAAAAGTTCTTTTCTCTGGGGAGTTCTGCCTTTAAGTGATATAAAGAATTTAGAAATCTCCCTTAAATAAACCGCCTTCTGGTTTAAGAATCCCGCACATCTTATGGCCTTTTTCAGAGTTTCATCAGACATTTCAAGGATTTTTTGCGGTGTTAATGCATTTAGTTCTTTTAGGTTATGTAAAGCCATTTCTGCAGAGGTCCAGGCAGTGTTCTGGGTCAATATGGCCCCCAATATAACTTCAAATATTTGTCCTTCATTTTTTGGTAAATCATATTTCAGGGGGTGATATCCTTTTATGGAACCTGTTTTGGTGGGATTTTCCCCCTCATAATCTGTTAATGGCCACCATCCCTGAGGCCCGTACAGTGAATATAGTTTTTCATAAATATTCATTATTGGTTCTCTTTTATCTACACTCATAATTATCCACACTCATAATAATAAATAGGAAGGGATTCCATATATTAGTATATAATCAGTGTAAAGGAGAGATAAAAAAAATGAGTAAAGCACCACAACCAGAACCCTGGAGAATATATTTAACCATTTTTGTAAGTTTAGGATGGCTGATTGCCCTGGCATTATGGCTATTTTACTATGCCGCCAGTTTCAGTATCCTGCAGAATATAGGAATCTTCGTACTGTCCCTGGCAGTGGTAGCTATAATAATAATTCTCTTATGGCTGCCCTGGTCCTTTAAACATATGGATTGAATTCAATTACTTAGCTGAAGTTCTCAGATAAGTCTGATAATATAAATACTTAGACTAGATCGATACCTCTTTTATTGGGTGTTCAATCTATTTAAACTATTTTGAGAGATTATAAATGGTTTTTGAAGTACGTTTAATAAAACCTGCCGAATTAGAAAAACTTTTATCACTTTATGAGCATCTAGATCTAGATGACCCTAAATTAGAGATAGATCAACGCCTGACGAAACATTGGAATGAAATCCTGTCTGATCCCAGTCTTTTTTATTTAGTTGTTGAAGAAGATGGAATGCTGGTTTCCTCCTGTAATCTGGCCATAATCAAAAATTTAACCAGAGCAGCCAGGCCTTACGGTCTGATAGAGCAGGTTGTTACCCATTCCGACTACAGGAGAAAAGGATACGGCACCGCAGTTTTAAAGAAAGCAGTAGAAATAGCTCAGGAGAAGAACTGTTACAAGGTGATGCTCATGACCAGCAATAAAGATGAAGGTACCTTTAGATTTTATGAAAAGGCAGGTTTTGATGGAGAAGAGAAAACGGGGTTTATAGTGAGGATTTAATCTTTACCCAAGACTCTTCTATTCCTATTACGCCGCAAATAATGAAAGAAATAATATACATCATATATCATAGCAGGGGCTCTTTAACCTAACAAATTTAATAGGAAGTAATCTATATAAATTATTTAAAGTGATAAAAATCTCATTAATTTAAATTTTAACCCTAAATTACTTGATTACTGTTTAATCTTGATTAAACTACTTTATTAAAGAGGATGTGAAATTCCATGTCAGGAAATACCATGGGTAAAATGTTTAAGGTTACCACATTCGGCTCCAGCCACGGCGTGGCCTTGGGAGCGGTGGTGGACGGCTGTCCCGCAGGGATCACGCTGAGTGAGGAGGATATACAAAAAGATCTGGACAGGAGACGGCCGGGAACCAGCAACATCACCACGGCCCGGGGGGAAGGGGACCGGGTAAAAATCTTATCCGGCATCTTTGAAGGAAAAACCGACGGCACACCCATCGCTGCGGTGGTGTACAACAAAGATGCTGATTCATCTGCCTACGAACCACTTAAGAACAAACCCCGACCAGGGCACGGAGACTACACCTGGACTGTTAGATACGGCCACTACGACTACCGGGGCGGTGGCAGGGGAAGCGGCCGCACCACGGTAGGCCACGTCATAGGTGGGGCTGTGGCCAAGAAGCTGCTAGCACTCCGGGATATGAGGGTTGTCTCCCACGTAACCCAGGTAGGAGATATAAAAGCCAATCAGGTGGCCATGAGTCTAATTGAAGATTACGCCAGTAAAAATCCAGTGCACTGTGCTGACCAGAAAGCAGCGACCCGCATGGAAAAGAAGATACTGGAAGTAAAATCCAAGGGTGATTCCATCGGGGGAATAGTGGAAGCCCTGGTTTTCAACACTCCAGCCGGGCTGGGTGAACCTGTTTTCAGCAAACTGGACGCGGATCTGGCCCAAGCCCTAATGGGCATCGGTGCGGTTAAGGGAGTGGAAATTGGATTCGGATTCAAACTGGCCCAATCCACGGCCAGTGCCACCAACGACGAGTACTACCTGGAGGGAAAAGAGATCAAAACCACTACCAACACCTCAGGAGGTATAATCGGTGGAATATCCAATGGCATGCCCATAGTGGCCCGGATAGCTGTGAAACCAACCCCATCCATAAGCATGGTGCAGAAAACAGTTGATCTGGAAAGGAGAGAAGAGACTGAGATAAAAATAGAGGGACGCCACGACCCCTGTATCTGTCCCCGGGTGACAGTGGTTGCCGAGGCTGCTGTGGCCATGGTAATGGCTGATCATCTTATAAGAAGTGGTTTTATTCATCCCTGTAAAATTTAATTAAAAGGTTGATAAAATTAGTTAAAAAAGGAAGGTGGAAAATATGGACTGGTTTATTGTGGCCCGATGTGATGAATGTAAAAAAGAAAAAACCTTAGAGGTGGAAAGCGACCGTCCGCCCTACGAGATTGGAGATTTAATTGATCAATGCCCTTGTGGTGGAAAATTTGTGGTAGAAGAAATATCGGAAGTGGATTAAGAGAATAACTTAAGATAATCCTCCTATTATCAAGGATTATTTTAAAATAAAATTAAGCCCCGGGCGGGAATTGAACCCGCGATCTCGGGATTACGAATCCCGCGCTATACCGGACTAAGCTACCGAGGCACCATGATACTACTGATTTAGATTGTGAATTAAAAAAATTTTAGATTTAAAATTCATTGAGAGTTTGCTGTTATGGATTAAAATTCATCCAGGGTCTGCTGTTTTGGTCTGAAATCATCCAGGTTGATGGTCAAACCGTCGCTTGCTGCAATGGTTTTGATCCCGGTTTTTTTGGTGATGTTTTCTGCTTCCTGGTCGGGATTGCCCGTAATGAGCTTCATTCCCAGATGGGTCATTATGGCCAGTTTGGGAGAGACTTCACCCACCAGCTTTCCAAATTCATTGGCAGACATGTGGCCCCTTATCTTCTCGTCACCGGGTCTGATAACACTGGCCAGGAGTACATCCGCACCTTTATGTTCATTTTGTAGTTCTTCAAAGTAGGCGGTGTCTGAAGTGTAGGATAGGGTGAAATCCGAGAGCTGGAATTTAAAACCCACCGCCTTGGGATCTCCGTGAACAGTTCTGGTCGCGGTAATTTTGATTTTCCCTATTTTTTTGTACCCGCCAGCTTCCAGAACAGTTACCTGGGGTTTTTTTAGATGATATTTAGATATGCAGGGACCCCAACTCTTGTACCCTTCCACCACACTCCTGCTGCCAATTAAAAAGCCCTTATTACGGGTCATTCCCCCGGTCATGGCTTCTATCAGGACTTCGGCATCGGAATAATGGTCAGTGTGGGAATGGGAAACCATAACCCCACTTAACTTGAGGGGGTTCAATCCAAACTGGTAGGTTCTCACCAGAGCTCCAGGTCCGGGATCTACATGGATTTTCTGTCCATCTATATCATCTATCCTAAATCCGCCTGTCATCCTCTTTTGGGTTATGGTGGCGAAAGCGTCCGCCACCACTTCCTAAAAACGTTAGTTTCATATGTTCACCTGCTCATCAACTTTTTTCATGGAGTTGCAATTTTCTTCTTCATTGCAATTTTTTTAATACAATTTTTTTAATCTAAAAATATTTTTTATAAATTAAATTTTTTTTTTATAATTAAATAATTTGTTATAATCTATTTTTTTCTTATTAATCTGTTTCATCCATCTTTTCCTTATTAATTTGTATAAAATCCTATTTTATCCTTGTTAATTTGTATAAATCTATTTCTTTCCTTATAATTATTTATCTGCCCTGCACAGTATGAAATCACAGATTAAATTGGATTTGGTTCTCTTAATACATAGGTTCTCATTTTCAATGACTACCACATCACCTATAGAAACCTTCTCTGGCTGATCTATATCCATGGAAACTATTTCCCCCGGTTTGGACAGTATATTCCATTCTAAATCCAAGGCTTCCACTCCTTTATTAAGCTCTATTTCAATTTGATTACCGTTTATCTTCTTTAATCTTCCCACTTCGCCCTGATCCATTATCTTTGATGCCATTTGAATGCTCTGGGCTTTTTTTATCATATCTTCCCTTAGTTCATCCCGCCATTTCCCCAGTTCTTTTACATCTTGGAGTATAGTAGTTCTTAAGAGTTCCCGGGCGTCTTTTTTATTTAGAGGGGGATGTTTTATTATAAGATCATATTCCGGGCTTACTGAAGGTGTAGTCTGGGCCACTTCCTCCATAACCTGTTTAAAGATCTCTCCTATCTCTTTCAAGGTTATTTTGGTTTTCCAGTGTTCTTTCAGAGCTTGGTTGGCCATTTCTTTGGTTATTTTATTTCCAAAAACTACTATGGAACTTTCACCACCCTGTACCCTTTTTATCTCAGATCCCAGGAGTTTCACAATGTTGTAATAACCGGTGGTACCGTAGATTCTCTTCCGCCTGGTTTCCAAGGGGGTTTTGAATTTCACTTCACCAACCACCACATCCCCTATTTCCCGGACTTTTTCGGCATTATCACTTATTTTAAGGCTTATTTGAAGTTCAGCCGCCATTTTGACCAGTTCTTCTTTGGTTTTTATGGATCCGGAGTAGAGTTCTTCTTCCAGTTTTTCCCTGGCCTTCTCATCACCAAGAAACCCTATTCTCCTCTTATCACCGATAATCACACTTCCACGGCTTCCAATATAACACATCACCAGGCTCATTTCCTACACCATTAACTGTTACTGATTTAATCCTTGCATATTATATTTAAGGACTTATTACGAATTTATTTTAGATTTAATCTAGGATTCATTTAGGATTTAATTTTAGGATTTAATTTAATTCTAATCCTAAATTTTAATCTTTATTTTTAATCTAGATTATTTTAGATCCGGTTAGATTTGAAATTTAATTAAATTATTTCTTTTAAAGTTAATATGGTAACCTAAAAAGATATAACCCATTTTAACTTCTTTATATTATCTAATGGAACATATTCAAGGTAAGGATTATATAATTTGTGATCCCAAAACAATAGTATTATCAGTATTCGTTACTCTCAAGAAAAATAGACCCAGTTAAATTTTACAAAAAAGTTTATATTTTATATCCACAATTTTAAAAAGTTATATCCTACAAAAACACAAAAATCAGTTTTTCTAATTAATTTTAACTTATTCCAGGAGGATTTTTTCCATATCATCAACAAAATCCTGACTTTCATCATTAATAGCGATTAATTTTATCTCGTCTGCAGATTTAACACCTAAACCCAGTTCTGCTGCCCTTTTAATTTGGTCCTGTTCAAATATCTGGCCATGGGAAACTTCTTTGGTAGTTCCGTAGTATCTCAGCAGGGCCACTCCCACTGCATCTAGGGCCACCCTGTCCTTTGCCGCCAGCATAACGTTGGGTTCAGCAATAAAACCTTTTTCCGGCCCCTCGTTCAGGAAGGCCTTAGTGGCGTCCATTAAAACCAGATCAGTTTGATAGTGCTGGTTGATCTCTGCTATCATCAGCCTCTGGTAAGGTGAGAGGTGCAGTTCTCCCATATAATTGTAGATGCCTCCCGGCACTTTTTTGGCCACCATACCCACCGAATTTTTGAGTGAAAGTGTGAATTGGCCCCCATAACGGTGGGTTTTAAGGCAGCAGGTTTGAACTACCTTATCTGCATCTAAAAATATTTTTGAAATGTAGAAACCTCTAAGCCAGTGGTTACCATCCCCCTTGATCTTAACCCAACCAGTTTCGTCTTCTTCATCAAGCACTACCACTTCAAAGTCCATCTCCTTGGACAGCTGGAAGACTCCCATCTTATCCAGTACACTGCGGGTGTTTCCCATCCCACTGCGTTCTGCAAGGACCAGATCGGACACACCAGCTTCGAAAAGATTTTCAACCAGGACCTCCAGGGTTTTGATATGGGTTGATGCTGGAAATGGATCTGCACTGTTAAAATTCGCCTTTAACGCCACCTTCTTACCGGAAAATTCGTCCAATTTAAAGTCTTCGAGTAATTTACTTATTCCATCCACTCGTTCTGCTGTTTTTATAAGATAAACTTCTCCCTTCTTATCCCCAACCATTAAATAACCTCACAGAAATAGATTATAAAATCCAATTTAGATAAGTTTTAAAGCCAATGTATCATCAATTAAAGAATTACCCAACTCATATAATCAATTACCAGAAATTACCAACGCATGCCATGAATTACCAGAGATTACCAACCATATTCTCAATTACTGATGTATAATACCACTATCTATTAAATTTTCATGTCTAAATTTTTATATGCTATTTTCATGCCTAATTTTTTATATTTTTCTCTTTTATGTAACTCCTCATTTATTATTGTTTAGGAATACTTCAGAAACTGCTTTATCTTTAAGTTCTATACGGTCAAAAATATTTTTTCTACTTAAAACATGTTTTAAAAACTCCCCAGTGTATGTTCCACTTAAAGCGATGTTTTCCGGGGTTCCTTCTGCAACAACCATCCCTCCATCATCTCCACCTTCAGGACCAAGATCTATGATATGATCTGCAGTTTTTATAACGTCGAGGTTGTGTTCTATAACCACTACCGTGTTACCAGCATCCCGTAACCTTTCCAGGACATGTAAAAGTTTTTTGATGTCTGCAAAGTGCAGTCCAGTGGTAGGTTCATCCAGGATGTAAAGAGTTTTACCGGTGCTCTGTCTGCTGAGCTCCTTGGAAAGCTTCACCCGCTGAGCCTCACCGCCGGATAGGGTGGTGGCAGGCTGTCCCAGTTTTATGTAACCCAGACCCACATCATCCAGAGTTTTAAGCTTTTTATGGATTCGGGGGATGTTCTTGAAAAATTCAAGAGATTCCTCCACAGTCATTTCCAGGACTTCTGTGATGTTTTTACCCTTGTAACGTACGTCCAGGGTCTCATTGTTGTAACGTTTTCCCCCACACACCTCACAGGGGACATAGACATCCGCCAAAAAGTGCATTTCGATTTTGATTATCCCATCACCGCTGCATGCTTCGCATCGGCCTCCTTTAACATTGAAACTGAACCTACCAGGCTTGTAACCTCTTTTCTTTGCGCTGGGTGTTTGGGCAAAGATTTCGCGGATGTAGGTGAAAACACCGGTGTAGGTAGCTGGATTGGAGCGGGGTGTCCGTCCAATAGGGGACTGGTCAATGATGATTACCTTGTCGATGTTATCTGAACCCAATATATCATCGTGTTTTCCGGTAAGCAGACGTTTATGTTGAAGTTTTCTGTGGAGTCCCCTGTAGAGCACATCATTTACCAGGGTGCTTTTACCTGAGCCAGAGACTCCGGTTATGCAGGTGAATACCCCCAAAGGAAACGTTACATCTATATTCTGGAGGTTGTTCTGTCTGGCCCCCCTAACTGTGATGAAATTTCCATTAGATTTTTTACGCTCATCTGGTATTTTAATGGTTTCATTTCCAGATAAATATCTTCCAGTTATGGATTCCTGATTTTCCATGATCTCCTCAGGAGTTCCAGTGGCAACAACCCTTCCCCCATGCTCACCTGCACCAGGTCCTATGTCCAGGACATGGTCAGCGGATAATATGGTCTCTTCGTCGTGTTCAACCACTATCAAAGTGTTTCCAATATCTCTCAATCTTTTGAGGGTTTCTATGAGCCGGGCGTTGTCCCTCTGGTGGAGTCCTATGCTGGGCTCGTCCAGGATGTATAAAACTCCCACCAGCCCTGATCCAATCTGGGTGGCCAGGCGTATCCTCTGGGCTTCACCTCCAGATAAGGTTCCTGAAGACCGGTCCATGGTTATGTAATCCAATCCCACATCCACCAGGAATTTCAGGCGCTCTCTTGTTTCCTTTAATATTTCCTGGGCAATGTAGAGTTCCATATCAGATAATTCCAGCTCCTCAAAGAATTTTTTTGAATTCTTTATAGGCATTTCCACCACTTCCGATATAGACTTTCCACCTACAGTCACTGACCTGCTCTCTGGACGTAGTCTGGTACCTGTGCAGTCCGGACATTTACGGTCGCTCATGAACTGGTTGATATAACTTCTCATGTAATTGGACTTGGTATCCATATAAATACGTTCCATACGCCGGACCACACCTTCAAACCTTCTTTTAACTTTATAAACTCTGTTTTTACGTCTGAATGTAAATTCAACCCTTTCAGGCGAGCCGTAAAGTACTATATCCTGATATTTAGGTGCTAGGTCCTGGAAGGGCTGGTCCATATTGAAACCATAGTGTTCGGCAACTGCCTTGAGCATCTGATGGTAGTAGTTGTCCCTGTTTTTGGATTTGCTCCAGGGTAAAATAGCCCCCTCATTCAGAGAAAGGCCTGGTTCCGGTACCACCAGGTCGGTGTCTATTTCCAGTTTGCTTCCCAATCCATTGCACTCGGGACAGGCCCCGTGGGGGCTGTTAAAAGAAAACATCCGGGGGCTTATCTCCTCAAAGTTTATACCACATTCAGTGCAGGCGAAGTGTTCGCTGAAAACTTTTTCCCTGCTTTCAGCGTATGAAACTATTAAAACTCCCTCTCCTAACTCCACTGCAGTTTCCACAGAGTCAGCCAATCTTCTTTTAAAGTCCAGGTCGTATCTTATGACTAAACGATCAACAACCACCTCAACGGTATGTTTTTTGTTTTTATCCAGCTTGAAATCTTCATCAAGGCTGGAAACCTCGCCATCCACCCGAACTCTTACAAATCCCTTTTTTTTAAGATCCTCGAACACCTTGAGATGTTCTCCCTTCCTATCCTTTACCACCGGAGCCAGGATCTGGATCTTGGTCCCCTCATCTTCTGTGAGTATGCTGTCTACTATCTGCCCTGCGGTCTGCTGTGATATCTCCTTACCGCATCGGTAACAGTGAGGAACACCTACCCGCGCGTAAAGCAGACGCAGGTAGTCGTATATCTCGGTAACAGTTCCTACTGTTGATCTGGGGTTCATCTTGGTTGTTTTCTGGTCAATGGATATGGCCGGAGATAGTCCTTCTATGTAGTCCAGCTCAGGTTTTTTCATCTGCCCTAAAAACTGTCTGGCATATGCGGATAGGGATTCCACGTATCTCCTCTGACCTTCAGCGTAGATGGTGTCAAAGGCCAGGGATGATTTACCTGAACCGCTTATCCCGGTGATTACCACAAACTTATCCCGGGGCAGGGTCAGATCAATATTTTTGAGATTGTGTTCCCGTGCCCCCTTTATTATTATATTTCCCTTTTTGGTGATCATTTACTTGAAACTCCTTATAAACTTAATATTTAATTTTAAAAACTCTTTTTAAGACTTATATTCATCTATAAAACTCTTCATAAATTTGACATTTAATTTTAAAACTCTTTTTAAGAGTTATATTTACCTATAAACTCCTTAAGACTTATATTTTTACTTTATAGCTTCTTATAAATTTTAAAATATTACTTCAAAGCTCTTATAATTAATATTACTTTAAAAACTCCTTCTGAATTAATATCTATGAAACTCCTTCTAAGACTAAAATTTTGTCCCTTATTTTAGCAGCCCTCTCAAAATCAAGTTGGGAGGCTGCTTTCTTCATTTCATCTTCTAAATCTCTTATGATAAGGTTTAATTCATCTGGAGGTATTTTATCCACATCATCAGCCAGGATAACGTCCTCTTTTTTGGTTTTTTCTTTTACGGATCTTACCACAGATCGGGGGATGATGCCATGTTTTTCATTGTAGGCCATTTGCATCTTACGCCGCCGGTTGGTTATACCCACAGCTGAACGGACAGAATTTGTGATTACATCTGCATAAATAAGCACCTGTCCATCCACATTCCGTGATGCTCGGCCTATGGTCTGGATAAGGGAGGTTTCAGAGCGTAGAAATCCTTCTTTATCAGCATCCAGTATACCTACCAGGGCCACCTCCGGAAGGTCCAGGCCTTCACGCAGAAGGTTCACCCCCACCAGACAGTCGAATTCTCCCCTGCGCAGGTTGTCAATGATATCTATCCTTTCCAGGGTGCTTATCTCCGAGTGCAGGTACCTCACTTTAACTCCCACCTTGGCATAGTAGTCAGTGAGGTCTTCCGCCATTTTCTTGGTAAGGGTGGTTACCAACACCCGATGGTTATCCTTTACTTTTTTCTGTATCTCACCCAGGAGGTGGTCCACCTGGCCCTTAACCGGTTTCACAATTACCTCTGGATCCACCAGTCCGGTGGGTCTTATGATCTGCTCCACCAAGTTCTGACTGAGGGACATCTCATATTTGGCTGGGGTGGCCGATACATATACCACCTGATTCTGCAGGCTCTGGAACTCATCGAAGGTTAAGGGGCGGTTCTCCCGTGCCGAAGGTAACCTGAAACCATAGTCTACCAGGGAATCCTTACGTGCCCGGTCTCCAGCGTACATACCACCAATCTGGGGCACGGTAACGTGGGATTCATCGATTATGGTGAGGTAGTCCTCGGGGAAGTATTTGATGAGGGTGAAGGGTGTTTCACCCCATTTTCTGCCTGAAAGGTGCATGGAATAGTTCTCTATTCCCTGGCAGTAGCCCATCTCCTGAAGCATTTCCAGATCAAATCGGGTGCGCTGTTCCAGTCTCTGGGCTTCAAGAAGCTTGTTTTGTGATTCCAGGACGGTTAATCTCTCTTCAAGCTCCTCTTCAATGTTTTTTATACCTCGCTTCATCTTGCTCTTGGAGGTTAAGAAGTGTTTTGCAGGAAATATGGTTATGCGTTCCAGATCCTTTATTACTTTACCCTTTAAGGGGTCTATGAAGGATATGGCATCCAATTCTTCACCGAAAAGCTCTAATCTCACAGCCACAGTTCCATGGACGGGAAATATTTCAACTACATCTCCTCTTACCCTGAATCTGCCTCGAATAAATTCTATGTCATTTCTATCGTACTGCATCTCCACCAGTTTGGACAGGATCTCTTCCCTTCCTCTTCTGTCTCCCAATTCCAGGGCCAGTATGAAGTCTCCGTAGTCTTCAGGGGATCCTATGCCATAGATACAGGATACACTGGCCACTACAATTACATCATCCCTGGAAAGCAGTGACTGGGTGGTGGAATGTCTCATCATATCTATCTCTTCATTGATGGACGCTTCCTTGTCGATGTAGGTGTCGGTCTGGGGGACGTATGCTTCAGGCTGGTAGTAGTCGTAGTAGCTTACAAAGTATTCCACTGCATTATCCGGGAAGAATTCTTTGAATTCCTCGTATAACTGGGCTGCCAGGGTCTTGTTGTGTGATATGACCAGGGTAGGCTTTTGCACTTCCTGGATGACGTTGGCCATGGTAAAGGTTTTACCAGAACCAGTTATCCCCAGCAGGGTCTGATGCTTCAAACCATTTCTTATGCCATTAGAGAGTGATTTTATAGCCTGCGGCTGGTCTCCTAATGGTTTGTAATTTGATATAAGTTTAAAATCTTCCATTTTAATCCTCTTTTAAAAAAAATAAAATAATTATTTACTATAAGTTCAAGAAGTAGACAAATGATATATGTAATAATGTTACAGTTTAAATATATTTTTAATAGTATAATTATCCCAATTCCATTATATAAAACCCACTGATCTCAAATATATGGCAAATTTATCCATATTTTCTATGCTCCTTTTTTTATTATATCTATGAATTAAACTTCATAGATGAAAAGGAATTTTAAAAAAAGAATATTTACTTTAAAAGGAAGATTTTGTATTTAAAAAAGAAAATTTGATTAAAATAAAATATATAATTTTATAATTTTATTAATAAAAAGATTTAAAAAACCGATAAAAGACCCCATAAACCGATGAAAGATTTAAAAAGACCCCAGAAACCGATGGAAGATTTAATAACATCAAAAGAGGAAAATAATTGACTGCCACCCCAAGACCGGATGATTTACCCAACAAACCAGGCGTATACATCATGAAGGATTCTGAGGACAGAATCCTCTACGTAGGAAAGGCCAAATCTCTTAAAAAAAGAGTTAAATCCTATTTCAGGGATGAAATTGACTATCCTAAGACCAGGGCCATGATGAAGCAGTTCCATAGTCTGGAGTACCTGGTGACAGACACCGAAAAGGAAGCCCTTATCCTGGAATCCAACCTCATAAAAAAACATCTGCCCCGGTACAACATACGCTTAAAGGACGATAAAAGATATCCCTATATAAAAATAACCAACGATGACTATCCCCGGATTTTAATTACCAGAAAGGTCTTTGATGATGGATCATATTATTACGGCCCATTTACAGATGTTAAGGCCCTGAGAAAGATGCTGAAGTTTTTGAAATCCATTTTTAAAATTAGGGAATGTAAAAAAATGGACGGTCCCTGTTTAAACTACCAGATCCAACTCTGCGAGGCCCCCTGCAAGGGTAAGATAGGTAAAAACGCCTACCAAAAGTTAGTCCACAGAGTAAACCTATTTTTTGAGGGGAAATATGCCGAGATAATTGCTATAATGAAGGACATGATGGTGGAAGCCTCTAAAAACCAGGAATATGAGAAGGCAGCAGTCATCAGGGACCAGATAAACTCGGTAAAGGATATTGTTGAAAAGCAGAAGATGGAATTCAACCGAAATCTGGAACAGGATGTGATAGCCTGCTCATCAGATGAAGAAATTGCAGTTGTAGTTGTTTTTTCTGTTAGAGACGGTAAAATTACAGGTAAAGATGATTTTCTAATGAGCGGAGTGGAACACACCTCCCCTGAAAAAATTTTATCAGCATTTCTCAAACAGTACTACACCGGCCCCCGGAAGGTGCCGACGGAAATAATCCTTCAAAACCACGTAGAAGATGAAGATCTGATAGTACAATGGCTTTCAGATAAGGTAGAAGGTAAAATAACCATAAATGTACCGAAAGAGGGTGTCGAATACCGTTTGATGCGGATGGTGGCAAAAAATGCCGATATAATCAGAAATCATCAAAAACAGGTTAAAGGGGCTTTAGTTGACCTGAAGAGATATCTGGGCATTCCAAAGTTGCCCCGATACATCGAAGCCTTTGATATTTCCAACATAAGCGGTAAAATGGCCGTAGGATCCCTGGTAGTTTTTGGAGACGGCATCCCCCAAAAGAAGAACTACAGGAAATATAAAATAAAAACCCCTGGTCCTGATGACTATGCAATGATGAGGGAAGTTTTGGAGCGCAGATATAAAAAACTGGTTGATGAACAGGAGAACGGCTCCCCCACTGAAGGTCCTGATCTTATAGTGGTAGACGGGGGGAAAGGCCAGCTTAACGTGGCCCTGGATGTTCTAAAAACCTTTGGAATAACAGATATTCCGGTCATTGGACTGGCCAAAGAATTTGAGCACGTTTTTATACCAAATATTTCCAGTCCCGTTATTTTACCCCCAAATTCTGAGGCTTTGCACCTTTTAAAGAGAATAAGAGATGAAGCACACCGTTTCGCTTTAAGCTATCATAAAAAATTAAGATCTAAAGATTTGGAGGGTTCAGTACTGGACAAGATACCGGGAGTGGGGCCTAAAAGGAAGCTGAAACTTATGAGACACTTTGGTCATCTCCAAAAAATAAAAGAGGCAAGTGTAAATGATATTGATGAAGTGGAGGGCATAAGCCCTAAATTAGCCCTTAAAATCCATCAATACCTCCAGGGAGATGAAGAAAAATAGACCGGTGCAGAGTGTTGTATTGCAAAAAAAATTGTTAGTGAAAAAAATAAAAAAAACATTTAAAAAATAATAAATTTTAGTTAAAAATAATAATAATAATAAATTGTTAGGGTTAAAAAAAATAAATTTAGGGATTACAGTATTTTTAAAACCTTTTTAAAACTGCTAAAATAAGTTTAACCGTATTTTCCACATCTTCCAGGCTCACCACGCTTACCGGGGTGTGGATGTATCTGGATGGGGGTGATATTACTCCGGTAGGTATTCCCTGGCGGGTGAGGTGAATGGCTGTGGCGTCGGTGGTTCCACCTTCACTTACCTCCAGCTGATAAGGAATTTCTTCCTCTTCAGCCACAGATATAAGGAGCTCTTTTACCTTAGGATGGGTAATAAGACCTCTTCCGCTGGCATCGGTAAGTATTATGGCCGGACCTTTCCCTGCCTTTGCTGGTGCTTCTTCCTCTTTAATTCCCGGATGGTCCCCAGATATGGTAACATCAAGTGCCAAGGCCATATCCGGATTAATTCTAAACGCAGAAGTCCTGGCACCTTTAAGCCCCACTTCCTCCTGGACCGTTCCCACACCGTAGATGGTGGCTTTACTTTCAACCTGTTTCAATACTTCAATCAGCACTGTACATCCGACTCGGTTGTCTAAAGCCTTGCCTTTAACTAGTGAATTTCCCAATTCTGCAAAATCCTGTTTTATAATGACTGGATCTCCTACTCTAACCCGTTCTTCGGCTTCCTCTCGAGTAGGAGCCCCTATATCAATGAACATGTTATCATATTCAAGTATTTTCTTTCTCTCCGCTTCCTTCATTTTGTGGGGTGGTTTTGAACCTATAACTCCCTGTACATTACCCTTTGAGGATTGGATGTAAACTTCCTGGTTCAGGAGCATCTGGTCGTTGATTCCCCCGATTTTGGAAAACTTGATAAAGCCTTTCTCATCGATATATCTGACCATCAACCCAATTTCATCCATATGGGCTGCTAACATAATCTTTTTACCATCAACTTCACCCTTCTTAATGGCTATGAGGTTTCCCAGCTCATCAATGTTAATCTCATCTACCTGACCTTCCAGTTCCTTGAAAATCAAATCCCGAACATCATCCTCAAAACCAGATACCCCTGGAGCATTGGAAAGTTTTTCTAACAATTCTTTCATGTTTAAACCTCTAAATTTTTTTTGATCTGATCAATTTTTCGATCTAAATCAAAATTTTTTTTTATCTAAAAGATTTCATAATTTTAGTTTAAAAAAAATTTTAATTAAAATCTTCATTGATTCCTACAACGATTTTATTAAAATCAAAATACCAATAATTACTATTACTATGGGTCCTGCCTGTTCCTGTATAAATGTAAGGGGAATAAGTCCCACGTTAACTCCGTACCAGACCAGACCAGCAACTATGAAGATCAGGCTAATGTAAATCCCCCATGGGTTAATCTTCCTTTTTTTCCTTTTTTTCTCAAAAGGTATGTCTTCAGACTGGTTTATTTTTACACTGTCCTTCAATGTTATCCCCTCCACATGGTCTTCTTATGTTTGGATCTGCATTATAATATATAACCAAATTTTGTTATTGTGCTTAATAATTAACTCAATCAATAAATTAACTCAATCAATAGCTCAATCAATTAACTCAATCAATAAATTCAGGCAACAGAGATAGTGTAATTATGTTTGGAAGTAGTTACAGTATTTGTAATGCTCTGGTAACCAGTAGAATTTATGGACTGCATTGCTCCTCCGAGTATAATATCTTTTTGTGCGGCAGAAAGTCCGGGGTTGGAAAGGTTTATTACAATAGTTACATTGTAACCGCCCGTCATGTTAGTCATGCTGATGTTAGTGACCCGCACCGGCGTCATACTGGCATTTAAAATAGATATTTGAGCGGTGGCGTTTGCAGCTCCTTCCCTGGCTGCAGTGGCTATAGAATTCATTTCACTCTGATCCGACACCACAACGGCGAATACAAGTACCACAGCAAGTACAATAGCTACAAGTAAAATAAATTCTACTGAAATTTGTGCTCTTTGATCCATTATATCATTCTTTTCTTTGTTTGAGGTAATCTATATCTTTTACTAATATTTCACCTTTCTTCGGCAACTCTATTTTTCCCTTGTTAACTATATTTCCTTCTTTAAATCTAAATTTTTTTTTGATTATTCCTATTTTCTCTGATTATTTCCTTATAATTTTCTCTGATTATTCCTTATTAATAGGTCTATTAATAAAATTTATAGTAAACTAGTATAATAAGAGTTATAATTTTATTAATAACACAACAGAGCCGGATATTCCAAACATATATAAACGTTATGGCTTATATAAAATAAATACCATAAATATTAGACTAAATATACTGTTATCAACAGGAGAGATTTGTCTGGGATTCATAAGCGATGATTCAAGGGGTTTTGCATTCTCTCTGGATCTTCTACTGGCCATCATTCCAATTACCATCCTTTTAGGTATGGCTGCGGCTGATATGGACAACATATTTTATACCATGGAAACTGCTGTTTTTCAAGGTTCAGCAGATAGGGTAGCTTCAGACACTGTAAACACACTTTTGGAAACATCTGGAGATCCATTAAACTGGGAACAGACCGGAAATCCCAGTGTGGCCGGGATCGCTTACTACGATCCCCTAAAGGGAACGCCGGTCAAGGGAACCATATCGTCGTTAAAGCTGAACGCCTTAACCGAACCAATGGTCACAGATTTGACTGGGAGTGAGTATAAATTTTATCTAGATATTACCCGGACGGATAACAACGAACCTATAAAGACCTTGGGAAATAACAGCACTAACGCCACCAATATTGTCAAAGTGGAGAGATCAGCTCTTTACTCCAAGCTGACGGTGGTGTCTAAGGCAGAAGGCGTTATCAGCGGCTCTGGGGCAGTCAGACCTTATACCAATCCACCCAACCAATTTAAGACCAGTAGTTCGTCTCTTCAATCAAATGACTACTGGATGTTAGTGGATAACCATGGATATAGTTACGCTAACATAACCATCAACAATGATACCATATATTTAGGTCCCACCAATATCACCACAGCCACCAAAATTGATCCAGGCTTTTTAAAACAGGATGCAGTATCCTATAACAACACCGTAACCATAATATCTGGAAGCCCCCCCGGAACCTGGATGAACCTTTATATAGTGGAAGTGCCCCTGGGAACAGCTCCCACTCTGGACAATGTCCAGCCTAAACCCTGCAGGTTCCAGTTTTATTTATGGACAGAATGAGGTAGAAGAATTAGTTTTAAGATGAGTGATACAAATGGATGACAGAGGTTTCATATTCACCGCAGATGCAACATTGGCCCTGGTTGTTTTTATAGTATTCACAGCCTCAATCGTAACCTATTACATGTTACCCTTCTTTATGGGAGAAGATCATCAACACCTTGAAGCACTGGCCTCTGATGCCCTGGATGTAATGCAACAGGACGGTACTCTATACACGGCGGCTGGAAAATATGCTTCTGGCAATTCCAGCGGGGCTGAAAGTATTCTAAGGACAGAACTAAACACTTTAATACCTTCCAATATAGCTTATAGGCTCACTATAGGCAGTAATCCTGGCAATTCTGTCGAAGATAATAAGAATATAACACTCCAACGAGATAGTGCAACCGCAGTAAGAGTGTTATCCGGACCAAACGAAACCTGGTTGGGAAGGGCATCCTATGAAAATAACAGTGCATTTACAAATCTCAATTACGACAATAATGTCACTTTATGGAATTTCCACAACTGGCTGACCAATTACGGACCCTGGAGTGGTAGCCTATTTAAATTTCGCTATTGGGGACAGGAAGTTGTGAATAATAATCAAGCATCTATTCCTATACCCTTTTCCGTACCCAACGATGCAACTCTGACTGGAGCTTCCTTTATAGTGGGTAGTGGTAGTCCCTTCACCCTATCTTATGGAGCAAATTTTATCTTAAATGGTAATAATCATAACATTAAAACATCAGCAGAAACTGCACCTAATTTCAAATTTGTCTATAAAAGAGCATCTATCGTCACAAATATTTTTAATTACTACAACGGGTCTATTAACATTAATGAAATACATAATGGAGCTAACATTTTCCAATTTGGAAACACAACCTCAGGTCCCATTGGATTTACCAATATCAGCAGTCTAGCTCCTTACAGCATGCCCTGGTTTTCATTGATAGGTTCTTACCGAACATCACTACAAGTTCCCAGCGGTACACTTAACACTCGATATAATTTTACTGATGCAGGGGGAGCTGCGGTGCCCAATCCTGATGGTACCCTCAATCTAACTCAATATGATCTAAAAACGGAAACTACCGTTAATTCCACCAGTAGCACCAGTAAAATGGATTGGAATTCCTTTGCAAGTAATAAAAACACTTTGAACAGTTTTAGCAATGGTTTACCTTTTTTAATCTACAATTTACCAGGTGGAATTAACAACGCTACTGCAGTT
>JADGNH010000075.1 GCA_017883605.1 Methanobacteriaceae archaeon | reverse complement strand
TCTAGAAGAAAGTTACCACGCCCAGGTTTTAAAGGAAATTAAAGTAGATAGCCAGGCAGTTGAATATTCATTTCAGCAATGTATTCAAAATTTAAGACAGTGAATTTCACAAGAGGGCTTCAAAAATTAAATTAGCAGGAAGAATAAATAAAACTAAACGCTTTTTACTTTAACATTCAAAAAGGTTCTAAAATCCCATCCTCTGTGATTATCCCAGTTATAATGTCTGAAGGCACCACATCAAAGGCTGGGTTCTCTACTTCCGTCCCCTCAGGTGCTACCCGGCACTCACCAAAGTACAACACTTCATCGGGGTCTCTTTCTTCTATTTCAATATCATATATAGAATTTTCATAGTCAAAGGTGCTTTTAGGCGCAGCCACATAGAAGGGAACCTTAAATCGTTTGGCTGCCAGGGCCACCATCAGGGATCCGATTTTATTGGCCACCCCTCCTTTGGCCACCCGGTCTGCCCCGATTATAACCTTGTTTATCTTTCCTTCCTGCATCAAACGTCCGGCGGCGCTGTCCACGATCAACTTCACCGGGATATCTTCCTGCTGCATCTCAAAGACGCTTAACCTGGCCCCCTGGCATACAGGGCGGGTCTCATCGCAGACCACCTTAATTCTCTTACCTTCATCATGAGCTGCACGTATAACTCCCAGGGCGGTACCGTAATCCACACAGGCCAAAGCCCCTGCGTTGCAGTGGGTGAGGATGGTGTCTCCGTCATCTACCACCTTTGCACCGTGCTTGCCCATGGCCCGGTTGGTTTCTATGTCCTCTTCATACATTAAGAGTGCCTCATCCAGGGCTGAATCCGCTTCCAACAACCGGTCCACTGCCCAGAAAAGGTTCACCGCCGTGGGTCTGGCCTCTTTAATCTCCCGTGCCACCTTTTCAAGATTCTCACCAGCCAGTTCAGCCAGGGCCATCCCAAAGGCAGCTGCCACCCCTATGGCCGGCGCTCCCCGAACCATCAGGGTTTTTATGGCGTGGATCACATCTCCATAGGTTTTGCATTCAAAATAAACCACCTTATCTGGTAATTTGGTTTGATCTAAAAGAAAGAGATGGTTGTCCATCCAGTACATGGTTTTCATATTTTATGTCCACCTTTAAGTGAATAATTGAATAATGTCCACCTTTAAATGAATAATTGAATAAATAAAAAAAATTTAGAGAGTTTTTAAAAAGTTTAAAAACACCTAGTAGTAATTAAACATTTAAACGTTTTATTAGTAAATCTAGTAGTGACTGGCAGGTGTCATATCCAGGTGTTTGTCTTCTTTACCTGGTACTCCATAGGCATCAGCCCGACATTGGGTGCAGGCCCTGAAAACAGGTATTATCTCTTCTACTGCATCCCTAACCTCTGAAAGTTCTGCGCATCCCGGTCTGGGTGTGTCTTTGAACTTGTATAGCGGTATTAATGGTACAACGTTCATCAGGGAGGCTCCCTGCTCTTTTACTTTCCGGGCGATGTCCACAATGTGTTTGTCGTTCAAACCGGGGATGAGGACGCTGTTAACCTTTACCACGATGCCTTTATCTGCGATGAGTTTTATGCCTTCCAGTTGATTTTTAGAGAGGAGCTTGAAGCCTTCCTCTCCCTCGTAGACTTTGCCATCGTAAAATACCATAGAATAAATCTGTTTACCTATTTCAGGGTCTACGGCATTTACGGTTACAGTTACACTGTTTATGTTGATTTCTGCCAGTTCATCGGCTTTATCTGGAAGGAGAAGTCCGTTGGTGCTTATACATTTTATGAGCTGGGGGAATTTTTCATCCATTACCCTGAAGAATTGAAAGGTCTCCGGGTTAAAAAGGGCATCTCCAGGACCGGCCACTCCCACCACCGCGATGGGCATTTCTTTTATAACCTTTTCCACGTGTCTTGCAGCGTCTTCCACGCTCATAATACATGAAGCTACACCAGGTCTCATTTCACACTTATTCAACTCCCGGGTACAGAAATTGCACTGAATGTTACATTTAGGTGCAATGGGAACGTGTACCCTTCCCACCTTGTCATGCATCTTTTCGTTGAAACAGGGGTGCACCTTTGTTAAATGGGCAAATTTGGATTCGTTCATTTTTTACTTCCTCCACGATAAGATCTATTTTATTTATCTATTTTTTTTAACATAAAGATTTGAAGTATTTATTAAATGAATGGGTATCTGAATTATTGGATGAAAGTATAAATTTGGATTATTTATAATGGATAGTCTTGGGAATGAAATTTTTTTTAAAAGATTTGAAGATTTATTCATTTTTTACTTCTTCTATAATTTCCTGTGTTTTTGTGAGCCATTCTTCTTTGATGGTCTCATCAGAACAGGTCATGGCAATAATATCGCCTTCTGAGTAATGTTCTACCACCCTGAATCCTTCGGGAATTATTCTGAAAATGGCATCGTAAATCTTCTTTTTCATGTCCTCCTCAGGATCTTCTATCACCAGCCCCCTAAGATCTACCTTAGGATCGTCAATTATTACCTCATATCTGCTGGTCTGGTGTATTTTATTTCTTCCCTCCAGCTCCCACAACTTTGAGAGGAGATCAGGGAGGTAGTTTTCATCTTTGATCTTTATAAATGTTTCATTGGCCTCTTTATCATGTTTGTACTCTGCAAAATCTTCCAGAACCACCGGTGATGCTGCCTTTTCAAAACGGACCACAATAATAAACACCGGTTCCCTTGGATCTACAAAGACTCTTAAATCTTTTATGGCCCGATTAATCTGGACGTCCTGGAGTATTTGCCTTACCACCATATCGTAGACTTCTGCTCCCTTTTCATCGTAGCATTCAACCTTCATTTACTTGCTCCCAACCTATTTAAGCACCATTTACTTATTAAACCCATTAATTTCCATTTATTTCCTTAAACCCATAAGCTTCATTCCCTTGACCCTAAACCAGACACTATAAGGGCCCCCCCTACAGCTCCAATGTACTGGGAATGTTCTGGAACGATAACATTTATGCCTCCCAGAACAGTACTCACCGCATCTACCAGTCCATTTATAAGGGAGGTTCCTCCCACCTGTATAAGGGGTTCACGCACATCTATTTCTTGAAGTTGCTGTTCATATACCTGTTCAGCGACAGAGAAACATGCAGCAGCGGCTACATCCTCTTTACTGCCACCGGCAGCCAGAGATGTTACCAGGTCCTGGATACCAAATACTATGCAGTAACTGTTTAGTAAAGCATTCTTATAATTTCCCTTCAATGCCAGGGGGCCCAGTTCGCTGATATCCACTCCCAGTCTACGGGCGGTTATTTCCAGGAATCTTCCGGAAGCACCGGCGCAGATTCCTCCCATGGTGAAGTTATCTGGTATCCCGTCATTTACAGTTATGACTTTGTTGTCCATTCCTCCAATGTCCAGTACAGTTGCTTCTCCCTTTTGGTGGTCTGCCAGGTACACCGCTCCTTTGGAGTTGACGCTGAGCTCTTCCTGGATGAGGTCTGCTTTCAGATATTTTCCTATGGTTAGCCTTCCATATCCAGTCACGCCTATGCCATCCACATCTTCCAGACGGTACTCGGTGTTTTCCATTGCACTTTTTATTCCTACATTGGCGTTTTCAATCACATCGGTGGTGGGCAGCCATCCGGTTCCTATTATCTTGTTATTCTCCATTAAAACTACTTTAGTGGTGGTGGAACCTGAATCTATACCTAAGGTCAGACCTTCCTGTTTTTCACGGGCAAGCAAACTTTTTCTGGCCACTATGGTAGATAAGGCTTCCATCCTTATGAATAGCTCATCTGCCTTGGTTCTTTCTGTAAAGGAATAGGTAACCACGGGCAGGTGGGTGTTCTGCTGGATGAATCGCCTGAGTTCGTTACGAAGCAGTGCTCCCTCTGCACATCTGAAACAGGTGGCTATAAAAACAGCATCAGCTTCACTTTTACCTTCCACTATGGACATGGCCCGGGCCACCATCAGCCTGATGCCCGAACTGGCGGCGGTGAAACCGAACTTCTGATAGGCCTCGTCTATGTAATCAAGATCCGTCTCGGGGATAACTATTTCAGCACCGAATGTTGCGGCTGCCCTTTCTATCTCCTTTTGAACACCACTGTATTCTGTTCCGCATGATATTTGAGCAATTTTAACCATTTTTGTCCTCCAGGCTGTCTAAAAAAGTGTTGATCTTGTTAACCACGTCCATGGTCTCTTCTCTAGTGGTGGGATAGGTAAGTTCCAGCACCGGAATGTTCCTTTTACGCAGGTTGAACATGCAAAGCTCGTTGGTCCGGGCACATCCAATACATCCAAATCCAAAAGGAGCGTCCTCCATTATGATAGCTGCCTCAGCTTCTTCAATTAAAGGACCGAATATGGCCATTCGACCCCTAACACCAGAGGGAACTTCTATGGCAGCATATTTAAGACCTTTTATAGGTTCTTCTTCGGTGATGTTCAGTGGAGGTGAGTCTATCTCTGCGTCGGTTACCTTTTTTCTTATCTCTTTCTGCAGAACTAGTGCTTCATGTCCTCTCCTCTCCACCAGATCAGCCAGTATCAGAGAGTTAGGAGGGAATATGGCAATTTTCACCGTAATTCCTCCTTTTTTGATTTTAATGATTGTGGTCTTTTGGTTATTTCCATTATATCACTGTAAATTCCTTTGGTTATGTCCACCACCCCTATGGCAGCTATAACCTCATCTCCTTCTATCAGGGGAACCACCACAACCGGGATTCCTTTATAAGGCCCACTTTCTGGTATGTCACCACTTTTCACGCCTTCTTTCATTACTTTTTCCAGAATGGGGCCGGTGTAGTGGTAATCCAATACCTGTCCTTCTTCAATCCTTACTCCCATTGATTTCTGGGTGCGCATGGTCAGGGGCAGCTTGTTTACCAGTTGGTGGATGGAAAGAGCCAGATCTTTTATTTCTTCTCCTGTTGATGAAGCGGTTATCCTCATTTTTCACACTCCTGTGCAATTTCCTTGAATAGATCAGGGGATACTTTTTTGGTTTTCTTGATTTCTACCCTCTGGGGGTTCTCCAGGGCTTTGCTAACAAAATCTAAGAGTTCAAATTCCTTCTCCAGTTGGTGGAATCCTTCCCGGGCACCTCCCCTTTTTGCCCTGCACCTTCTGGGGTCTCCTGGTGGAAATCCACGGTCCTTGGTGAAGATGTTGCAGGGATCCACTTCTCTGATATGTTCTATGGCCTGTTTCACCACCTCTTCTTCGCCGTGAATAACTGCACCGTAGCAGGTAGATTTAATGGTCAGAGGAAGTTCCATCATATGGAGTTTTCTAACCAGTTCTGTCTGACTTATATTTGCAGAAGGCCCTAAAATAATCATTCTAGTGGTTTTAGGGTTTTTTTGTGGTGACATAAACTGTTTCTCCTTCTTTAAATTTTTCCAGATTTTCAATTCCTTTTACAATCTTTCCTATTATATTGGTCCCTTCGAATGGTTCTCCTGTGGGCCCAAATTCATCATTATCTTCAAATCGAACCCCTAACATCCCAATATGTCTTCGAGACATGTTGGTTAGTCCTATCTCTCCAGCATTCACCTTACCCTTAGGGGTGTTTTCTGGTATTAATCCCCGGGATTCCTTGGAACTTCCCTCAAACATCATCACCTTCATTCCAGGGAAGGCAAAGTGCACTTTAAGGGAACCTACCGGGGAATCCAAAAGTCCGGTGATTTTTTTGAAATACCAGGAAGATTTGGGTGTTTTTTGGTTCAGGTCGATGTGGATCAGTTCATCTTCATGGATACCAACGGTATTAACTTTCTTTTGTCCCAGCATATCCATGGTGAATTTTGGCTCCTGCAGCACTATTATGGCCTGATCATCTTGGAGTCCCTCTCTCACCTGTTCAATTCCATACTGGGATAATAATTCCTGGGCATCCTTCTGGGTCAGGGATAAGGCCATTATCCTCTGTGGTTCTGTCTTGAATGTAACGTAATCGCCGTTTTCAGCAATATCAAGAAGCTCCATTCCTTTGTGAACCTTCCCCACCAGAGAATGTGAGGGGATGGATACCCGATCTTCTCTGTAAATATAAACTCTTCCCACACCTTTACCTTTGTTTCTAAGGGTAACTGTTCCTCTTTTTCTTTGATCTATGAACTCTGGGGGTGTTTCTAATCCTTGCAATGCATAAAATCCTACGAATGAGTCTGATTCGTAGTCTATCTTCATCTTTTCAGGTTCTGATAGTGCGAAGAAGTGTTCCACTGATTGGGGCGATTTATCGCTGGCTTTAACCATAGTGTAAGTAAATATTTCGTTCCCCGGGGAAATTTCAGTGTCCAGATTGGTTATGGCGGCGCTCTTAACTATGCTCTTTCTCTCCAGAACCGGTTTTACCTCTTTTATGGTATCTTCATCCGTAAGGTTCATGATGGTTTTTTTCCCACCAACTACCTGGGCAAAAACTCCCCGGTTCTCTCGGGGGGCACCATAAACCGCTTGATGTTTGTCCTTGCTCAGCACCAGGTGGGTGGCTTCAGCCGTGAACCCAGAAAGACTTAAAATTACATCCCAACGTTCGTACTCAAATTCGTCGTGGGTGGGTTCCAGTTCTGTTTTTATGGGACCTATGGCCGCCTCTTTGGAGGTGGTCCATCTGACCCTCCGGTTCTCAAAATCCTTGTACCTTGTTTTCCAGGTTTTAATAAGATTTTCCGGACCGCCGGATATTAACTCGATTATAATGCTTCCCCTATTAGTCTTCAGTTTGTACTTATCCACGTGCCTTTCTACCTCTTCCTTACCCCTTATAATACCCAGGACACATCCATCCTGGTAGGGCGCCCCAGTTGCATCTATGGCATCCTTTATGGTAGAACCATCAGGAAGGTTTACCTCCTCCCCATTAACTTTTACCAGCATATAATCTCCTCTTAAGGTATTTCTCTTAAATCTCTTTTAAGGTATTTCCTCTTAAACCTACTTTTAAGATATTTCCTCTCTGATACCCATAATTTTTTCTTTATTAAAGTCAAATAAGATCTCTTTCTCATTTTTATGAGTCAAATAAAGTTTTTTATCCTCAATAACTTTTCCCACAATATTTGGAGTTATGTTAACCTCTTCCAGGAGTTCCATGCAATCTGTTGCTTTCTCCTGATCTGCAGTTAAAACAAAACCAGAACCAGGGTAAAGTTTAAGCCAATCATCCCACTCTACACTTTTATTTCTTGGGATCAAATCCAGTTCTATGGTGGCACCCACTCCAGATGCTTCCAAAAGCATTCCCAAAGTTCCCAAAGCTCCGGGATTACTGATGTCACGTCCAGCTGTTACCAGATGCCTTCTGGCAATTCGGTTCATTACTCGTATCTGATCCTGCACCAGCTGGGGGCTTTTCATAGTGGTGGTATCCCAGTTTAAGGCGAATTTAGGATGGGTTTGTCCGTCCAGGTCAATGGCTATTATCACCACCTCACCCGGCTTTGCACCGCCACTGGTAATAACATCTTCACGTCCAACTATTCCAGTAATAGATACATCAAGAGCATTGTAAGGAGTATCCGGATGCATGTGGCCACCTACCATTGGTACTCCAAATTTTTGGACGCCTTCTCTTATTCCGTTCATTATATCTCTGCAGATATCCTGATCGGGAGTGGAGAGGATGTTAGTCATTCCAACCGGTATTCCCCCCATTGCTGCAATGTCATTTACATTAACCAGGACTGAGCAGTATCCTGCCCACCAGGGATCCGCTTCCATTAGCTTTCCCCACATCCCGTCGGCTGCCAGTAGAAGCAGTTGCTGATTTCCTATATCTATAGCTGCTGCATCGTCTCCAAATCCTAAAACAGTTTTCCCAGAGATATTATAACTATCCTGGAGTATGCTGGTCACGTTTTTAATGAGATTTTTTCTTTTAATCCCTTCAAAATTTCGAATAGAATCAATAAGAATGTTTAGATTCAATTGTCCACCTCAGTTTTGGCTTAATAATCAGTTGTATTTAATATTATAACATCTGGTGGTCTTGTTTATAATCTGTATTAATTCACTTTTAAAATTTTCTATGTTTTCTATTTCTATGGTTTCTTTTTGGTTGAAAAGTTCAAAAAAGATTTTTTCCCCTATAAGATCATCCCATCCACTTTCAAGCTCCACTATAAGTGATCCACCTGCTTTGAATCCCTGTTCAACTACTTTGTCCAGATCTCCGTCAGTTATGCCTATTATGGGAACATTAAATCTGTATAATATATCTGCAGCTACCAGGGTGGTGTCATCACCCACCGTTACCACCATATCCGCATTTCTCAGTCTGTAAATATCCTCTGCAGCATGATTCAGATATGAAACACTCAATTTTGAGTCGTATTTCTCTGATTCCACAATCCTTGGTTTGACCATGGATCTTCTCAAGAGGCCAGTTTTAACAATGGCATTCTCCAGGTCAATCCTTCCCAGCTTTTCAACACCATGCTTTTTGAGCTTACCCCCCACAATATCGGTTATTATACCATCCATGGCAACTAAAGTAACATCAGAAGACGTTGATCTTCCCACCACAATACCATTCACAAATATGTTCTCGTTAGGTGATACTCCGGCAACCCTGCGGCATACTTCATGGTCTTCTCTGGTGCAGAGAGTTTTTTCAATGATATTGCCCAATATTTCGGTGGGCAGTACCACCTTCAAGTCCAACTTTTTTGAAATTTCTTCTGCAAACCCCTTCAGATCAGGACACCAGGGAACCACCGTCCCATCTGCCTCGCCTGGTCTCTCAATTTGGATGAGGGGCGGATTCTTCTGGGATCTCCTCGAGACTTTACATCCGAAAGTATGGCCGGTGAGACTGGATTTCCCAGAGTTTATTAAAAAAATAGCATCATATTGTTCCTGGCTGAATTTGTCAACTGATTGGCTGGGAAGCAGCTTCTGACTGATATCCACCTGATCTTCGAGGTGAGCATCGATAACAGCAGTTCTACCCATGGTGCCCCCTAATCTGGCCTTAACTTGACCATATTCCTTAAGGAGTTTCATTATTATTTCTGCATATCCTGAATCAACTATTTCTGGTCCGTGAACCACAACTCCGATCTTCATCAGATAATTCTTAGCATGGAACCTCTTTTTATAATTATCTGTTAGCATCAACTAGGGAAAATGAAGAAAAATTCCTATCTTAAAAATATAGAATGCAGTTAAATTCTGATCTAAAACCTGATGATCTAATTCAAATTTTTGATCAAAACACGAAA
>JADGNH010000074.1 GCA_017883605.1 Methanobacteriaceae archaeon | reverse complement strand
TGTCAGTTTAAAGCCCTGGACTACTTTCACCCTTGATCAGGTGGGTTCTGCGGCTACCTTGGTGACAAACTATGTGAATGCCAATCATAAGCTCCCTGACTACGTGACCATCGGCACCACCAACGTGAATATGCCCTCTTTCCTGGAACTTTTAACCACCGCTGTTTTAGAGGTTAGTAAAGGTGAAAACACACCACTCTACTTTATAGTTTGTGCATCATCACCTCCTCCCAAAGATACCATTCAGAATGGAAATATTTACACTGCAGAGTATCTGAAGATAGCGGCGGATGTGAAATCATTCATGGATAGAACAGGAGTTGCCCCAGAATACGCCTATAACACCAGCCTAGGAACCTACCTCGGCTGCCAGAACCTGGTCTACATGTACGCCATGCTGATGGACTACAACCATAGAACCGGGAAAATAGCGGAATATGCAGTAATGAAACCATGGTCAGCTATTGACCCGTCGGTAGCTGCTCAATCCATCGCGCAAATTATGACTGGTGCTGCACAGTTTGGATACAGCAGCGGAATTTCTACCGCAGCAGCCATGATAAGTGCTGGAAGTGGTGACTGTTGGGCTATGAGTGAATATCTGTACCTGTGTTTCTCAGCTGCAAATGTCAGGTCCAGAATCATCCAGTACGCCACCTCCTATACCAGCAATCACCGGTCTGTTCAGATATACCAGGACGGTAGCTGGGTTGACGCCCCTTACAGAGATTACGGTGTCAACAGTATGTTCAACGCTACTTCCAGTAAACCAGGAGTGTTTGTCGTAGCTGGAGGATAAAAAAAGGAAATCGGGATTCGGGTTATAACCTGAAACTCATTTTTTTTTCCTTTCAAATTTTTTTTAAAGAACGAATTTTTTAGAAATTTTTTTTCCTGATTTTTTTGTTACTTTTCAGAAATTTTTTGATTTTTTGTTTAATTCTTAAATTAATTCTTAGATTTTGGATTTAGATTAAATTCTTAGATTTGAATTTTAATTTTAGACATTAACTGTTAATTTTATTCTGTTTCGACAAAAATTTTAAATCTTATAAATACATCCCCTCTCTTTGTTTAATCGTACTAAATTTCGCTTAAACAATTAAATTTCGCTTAAACAGAAGAAAAGGAATTAAAAGAAATAAGAAATATCTAAAACCCCTAAAAAGTATAATAATATGATCAGAATGGGCTGGTGAATAAAATAAATTAGAAGAGAATGTCTGCCCAGGAAGCAAAAGAGTCGAACCGGTAAAAGGGAAGATATATCTGGAATTTTGAATTTCCTCTGATAGTTGTAATATAAAACAGTTCCTATAAACATTCCCATTGAAACCACCCCTATCCAGGGTAGGAGTGGGAAGTAGTCCACTGTCTGTAAACTCTGGGGTATAAATCCCAGCCAAAGAAGCCAGCTAAAGCTGAAGGTGAAGTTCGAAAGATAGAACCCTAAAACTATTAAGACCAACCCCAAAGCCAGG
Organism: Methanobacteriaceae archaeon; assembly: GCA_017883605.1. Taxonomy (GTDB): domain Archaea; phylum Methanobacteriota; class Methanobacteria; order Methanobacteriales; family Methanobacteriaceae; genus Methanobacterium_A. The sequence continues at coordinate 7,872 of JADGNH010000074.1, read as the reverse complement.
TTGAAATATTTGTATTTCATAAATGGATATTCCAGAATTATGGCTAATCCCACAAAGTGAAGAATTCCAAATATTATAAAATCTTGTCTGATGAAAATCCAGGTAGCCAGGGTGATTAAAATACCCAGGGAAAATATTTTAAGCCCTCTTTTAAGGTATTTAAAGAAAAGATCTTTTTCTCCAACGTACCGACCAGACATTTTAGCCCGGGAATAGCTGAGATGGAGGGATATTCCCACTAAAAATATGAACATAAAAGCGGTTATGCGGGCAAAATACCAGAAGAAACCTGAAGATGTGTTGATAGGATATACACCAAAGAAGCTGAGATCGAAAAGCAGGTGATAGCTGATCATCATGATTACAGCCAGGCCGCGTAAAAAGTCAATTTCCCAGAATCTTTCATTTAAATTCACTCAAAATCCTCTGATAAATTTTTTAAGATTTTCATCTTTAATAGCCTTATTTATTATTTGGGGTTTAATTTCTATTTATCTGCACAGAACCATTATACAGAATATCATATTTCAATAATCATCCAAAAGAAACCCCCCCATATTCTAATGACATACGAAAAAATCATATTTCAATGACCATACGAAAAAACACCCTCCAGGAATCCCCATTATTCAAGAGATTACTATGTACTTCCCTAAAATGTGATATTTTATAGAGACAAAGCAAAATTACAAAAGTGAGATATAGGGCAACTAACAAAATAAAAACAATTAGAGGTGTTATGATGTTTGAAACTCTTCTCTTAAAACAAAGTGAAATAAAAAAACTTATAAAAATGAAAGAAGTCCTTGAAAATGTTGAAACAGCTTATTCCGTGCATGCCAACCGTAAAGTGCAGATGCCCGCTAAAAAATATCTTTTCTTCAAAAAATATGGTGGAGACCTGAGAATTATGCCCTGCTTTATTCGGGGCCTGGATCAGGCCGGAGTGAAATGTGTAAACGTACACCCCCAAAATCATCAAAAATATGGCTTACCAACAGTTATGGGCCTAATTGAACTTGTAGACCCAAAAACAGGTTTTCCCATTGGAGTGATGGATGGAACCCACATCACCAACATGAGAACCGGTGCCGCCGGGGGAGTAGGAACCAAATATCTTGCCAGGGAAGATTCTGAAACTCTTGGACTAATTGGTGCCGGAGTACAGGCCTTTACACAGTTTATGGCAATAAAAGAGGTGATGGAAATCAAAGAAGTGAAAGTTGCCTGCAGAACCTGCTCTACCCGGGAAAATTTCGCCGAGATGATCACTGAAAATTATGGAATAAATGCAAAAGCAGTGGATACCATAAAAGAAGCCGTAATCGATTCTGATGTTATATCAACCACCACCCCTGCCCGTGAACCGGTTATAAAAAGAGAATGGGTATCTGATGGAACCCATATAAATGCTATGGGGGCCGATGCACCAGGTAAACAAGAATTGGAAACTCACTTGATTGAAAAAGCAAAAATAGTGATTGACTGCTGGGATCAAGCCAGTCACAGTGGAGAAATCAATATTCCATTCCATGAAGGCATAATAAGAAGAAGTGATATCCACGCCAAGATCGGGGACATAATAATTGGTCTAAAACCGGGCAGAGAGTCTGATAAGGAGATCACCATATTTGATTCCACCGGTCTGGCTGTTCAAGATATAGTCACCGCCTGGAACATCTATGAAAAGGCCCTTAAGGAAGGGGTAGGTCAAAAAATAAATTTCCTGGAATAAAACATTTCCATTAAATTATACAGTTTTAAATCCAAATTAATCCGGTGATTTAATGTACCAAGAAAAAATATATGGAAATGACGTTTTAAACAAGATGGGACACGTTTTTGAACGTTTCAGATTTCTAATGAGAACCAAATCCTTCAAAAAAGAGCAGATGGAGATTATTGACTACCATCTTTCTGAGATCATGAAAGTTTTAAACGAATCCAGTTAAATAAATAGGTAGTAAACCATAGCCCCCCAAAACTATTTACGCTCTATAAATAAATTTAAGGGGTTAATTTGTGATTTAATTGATTGAAACAGTTTTATTTATCGCCACATCCTTTTTGGTGGGTTTATCAGGTGCTTTGGTACCGGGCCCTATGCTAACTGTTACCATATCAGACTCGGTGCAAAAAGGATTTAAAGCCGGGCCGCTGGTTGTTTTAGGCCATTTCCTGGTAGAAATTGCTTTAATTATTCTCATACTAGCTGGACTTGGCTGGTTAATTGGTTCAACCACAGCTGCCTTTGTTATAGGTACTGTAGGAGGTTTGGTGCTGGTTTTCATGGGGTACCGTATTTCAAGTTCTTCAAACCCGCTTACAGATAGTTCAAGTAAGGAAATGTTGGCCCAAAGATATGGCCCTGTTCTTGGCGGAGTTATAACCAGTATTTCAAACCCTTACTTCTTTATATGGTGGGCTACTATTGGCTGTGCTTTTATGTTCAAAGGACTGGAACTTGCCGGAATTTTTGGACTGATAGGATTCCTGGTGGGACATTGGTCTGCTGATCTTAGCTGGTATAGTGCAGTATCCTTCTTCACCAGCAAGGGATCAAAAATCATGACTGATAATCATTATAAAATAATTATGAGAATATGTGGGATATTTTTAATTATACTGGGCATTTATTTTGTTTTAACAGCCCAAATGGATAACCTAAGCTCTCTTTTACAAATAGCTTAAATCTTATATATAGCTTAAAAATATTAAAAACATATTAATAATCTTTAATGTTAATAATAACACCTTCTAATGAGATCAATTCCATTAGATTAAAAGTAATAGTACTTCATAGTTTAAATCTTCATACACTAAATTAAGTTGTAGTTGATAAAATGAAAGCCGTGGTCTTCGATAACTCAGGTACCCTCATAAAAAGATACAGAGCAATTAAAGATGTTGAAAAAGGTATTATTTGCGATGATGTTAGCTCAATTGATGTGGTGGATTTTGATACCAGCAGAGCTTTGGTTGTTCTTCAGACAGACCCCACAAAATGTATTAACCGGGCCAGACCAGACCAGACCCTTTATCACTTCCTAAAAAAGAACGACATAAATTTTGATATTAGCTACTCTGCCATGGATCTTAAAAAAGAAGATTTACTCCAAACCATAAAGGATGACAACTCCCGGGTGAGGGATATACAAGATACCTTCAATGCCGTGGTGGATAAAAAATACAACGTCCAGATATGCAGTGGTTCCGGGTTTATTGTCAATATAACTAGTGGTAAGGTGGAATTTACTATCACTGCAGGTGGAAAATTATTTAAAGAGGTTCTACCAGTTATAGAGGAGCTTAAAAAAAGAAGCATACACATTTTTGTAGCTTCTGGGGACCGGGAAGGTTCCCTGGAGGAACTTGCAAAATTTATAGGAATTCCTCAAAAAAATGTTTTTGGAACAGCAGATTCTAAGCGGAAAAAAGAGATCGTTAAAGAGCTCAAGAAAAAATACAGGGTTATGATGGTAGGTAACAGTGCTAATGACATTCTGGCACTTGAAGAAGCTGATGTGGGAGTTTTAACGCTTCAACAAGGAGAAAAAGTTCCTCAAAAAGTTTATGAAGCTGCTGATTTTGTGATTAATAATATAAAGGAGATAATTGACATAGAATTTTAAATTTAAGCATTAATTTACTTTAATATTTTTATAGATTTGTTAATTAAGTGATAATTCACTTATAGATTGTTAATTAAAAGTATCTTTTTCCACTGTAGAACTAATAAATCAGATATGCAGGAAATTTTTAATTCTTAACCAAAAAAATAAAAGTAAAAATGATTCTACAGTAGAACAATTAATCGGATACTAGCCTGAAATAATTCTACAGTAGAATAAATTTACTAGTTATTAAAAATACTTTTTTTATAAGTATAACTCTTAAAAAAGTTTTTTCATGAAATAAATAAGGAAATATGCCATAGAACTCCAAGCAGGGCTTATAAAAGTTAATGCAATTGCAATTAAAGCCACTGATGGAAGTATTAAATTAGCTTTTTTATTTTGATTTATCATATCCTGATCCATGCTTTCATCGATGTAATTTTTTTTATCGGCATAATACCAGTTTAAACTATAAAATACTCCAATAAAAAACATGTTTAAGTGAAAAAATACGTCAGCCACTTGATTATAACCATAGTCACCCACCAGGTTGGTTGAAAATGGGACCAGCGCCACAAACATCAGCCAAATAATGTTTATCCATAAAAGTGTTTGATTAAACTTTTTTATGCGATAAAACTGTATGTGATTTATTCTCCAGAACACCGCCAGTAAAAAGAAACTCAGAGCATAGATATAAAAATGGCCGGAAATAGAAGCAAGACTCTGTAACATTACCGCATTATTTACAGGGTATGTTAATTGAGGTACATCAAGGCTTAAAACCAGTAAAGTCATGGCAATAGCGAATATTCCATCTACCAGGGTTTCAATACGTTTGGTGGTCATCCAGACATTTAAATTTCTATTTTCATCCTTGCTCATACTTTTTTTTAATCCCCGTTCATCAGCTAAATAAATTTTTAATCCCAAAAATAAATTTTTATCCTCAAAACAAATAACAACTAATCAATTAAATAAATCTCCTAAATATTTAATCATCAATATTAATCAACTCATAATCCCTACTTCCCAGACCTATTTCCTCTCCATAGTTAAGCTGCACTCTTCCGTCAATTTTTTCCCATACCCCTCTAAATTTATCTTCACCCGCATGGTAGTTATGTTCCAGCAGGGAGTTTTTGAATCCTGGCTGCTGATTTATGAGGTCGTAACTTGCCTGGTCCAGAGCAACCGGATCACTGGACGCCAAAATCCCAATATCTGGAACCAGGGGTGCATCGCTCCAGGGAACGCAGTCACAATCGGGAGTAATGTCCATAAGGAAGTTGATGTATCCCACCTTTCCATTCTTGTTTTTAACTGCCCCATAAGCATATTCCACCATCCTCTCCATGAAAGTGGCCAGGTTCTCCCAGTCAAGTTCTATAACTGAGTCTGGGCAGATGTCCAGGCAATTATTACAGCCTATACACATCTCATAATCTATTTGAGATTTTCCATCCTTAAGAAACATGGCATAAACCGGACATTCCCCCACACAAACGCCGCAGGCGTTGCAAGCCTCTTTAATTATGGGTTTAGCGCATTCATGCTGTTCTATCTTTCCTGGAGCTGCAGCACATCCCATGGCCAAATTTTTTATGGCACCACCAAACCCACTCATACCATGACCTTTAAAGTGAGAAATAACTACCATGCTATCTGTATTCTTAATATCTCCTGCTATTTTAACCTTCTGGAAATGTTTCAATCCTACTTCTACCTCTTCCCAGTTACCGCCACCCAGAAGACCGTCGGCAATGACCAAAGGTGCCCCTACCACCGCATAATCAAACCCGTGCCTTATTGCTGTTTGGAGGTGCTGAACAGAATCATGCCGGCTTCCAAAGTAAAGGGTGTTGGTGTCTGTCAGGAATGGTTTTCCCCCATTTTCCCTTATCTTATCAACAACTTGTCTTACAAAAACTGGTTTTATATAGGAATCGTTTCCTTCCTCTCCAAAATGAAGCTTAACTGCGGTTAAATCATTACGATTAATGAACTGATCAAATCTGCTCCTGTCAAAAAGCTTTTTTATTTTACTGGCCTTGTTCTCCTGGATGCTTCTTGACCTGAAATCTGAAAAATAGACCTTACTTACCATTTAATCACCCCATATAATATTTAATATCCTAAAATCCTGAAATATTCATCGGAATTTCGACCTTTACCTAAGAATTGCTGGAAATTAATCGATGGAAAACAGGAAATCCCTGCTTTTCAGTACATTTTCATAGTTGTTAAGTTCGATTATAACATTGTCTATACCGTTGATCAGGCTAAAATCAAGGTTTCCATCACCGAAGGCAAGATGCTGGTCTTTTTCGCCGTTGTTATCACTTAAATGATAATAATGGATTTTTTTCATTTTTAAAAAGGGTTTTAGATCTCCATTGGTGTTGGCATGGCCCAGATCAACCGTTGCATGGCAGCCGCATTTCTCAACAAAAACAGCATGTTCCTGGGCGCTGTTACAGAAGTAAGCATACCTGTTGGGCATGTTTTCCACTGAAAAAATAATCCCCCTCTCATTAGCGTATTCTGTGGCTTCTGTTAGCGTTTCTATCGAATAGTACCTGCCCATATCCCTTATCCGATCTTCCAATCTATGTATAAGCCCAGGGTGGGTGGTTATTGCCTCCGCACCCATATTTACAGCCATATCCACGGTTTCTTTGATTTGAATCAGTGTTTCATCCCTTATTCCCGGGTTCAGGCTAGCAGGGTTCATATCTATAGTTGGGGCGTGTAAGAAAACGCCAATATCGTATGATTCAAATATTTGAAAAACCTCTGAATTAAAGCCCAAAACAATTCTGGGCCAGGTAGGACCCTCACACAGAATTTCCATGAGTTCAAAACCATCTTCAGATGCTGTTTCCAGCCAATCTTCGAATGATCTCATAAATAATGCAAGGGTTGAAAATCCAATCTTCATCTAAACATCTCCATCCTTCAAGAATATTTTTGCCATAGAATATAAATATTGCCTTTGTTTTAAACCCCATTTAAAAGTTATTTCTATTATTTACGGAATTAATGAGTTATTAATTATTCAAAACGTCTGAAATACCATAATATAGTTATTTAACCTGTTATTCGTTTATATTTAAATCTTTTTAACCTTTAATCTGAGACTATTAAGTTCCAGAGATTAATGACTGAACTATAATTTCTTACTTACGAACTGAATACCAAAACCTTTATGTAGACAATTTAAAACCTTTATATAGACAATTTATATATCAAAACTAACTATATCATATATTGATATAATACTGAAATTAGATGTTGCCAATCCCGGCTACGGCATCATCAATTCGGCTTTCCAATCTTCTCCAGTGACCTAGGGAACATGATCTACATCGGGGCCAATGACGGCTCTTTATACGCCCTGAACAACGACAAAATGAGTGTTCCGACATCGGTGTGTGTTTATTACATAGTAGGAGTAGTAATAATCATCATAGCCCTGTTACTGTGATGCGGATGTTGTGCAACCGAAGAAAGAAAACGAGTGAGTTAGATTAAAACAGATGTTTTAAAATTAAAAGCAGAAGTTATCTTTTATACTTCTCATCTTAACCTAACTCTTTTATTTCTTCATAAAACATTAATAAAATTCTTTATATTCATTAATAAGTCATTTTTACTATTATTTTCAAAAGTAACCTAAAATTAATATTATCATGAATACGGAAATAAAAAAAATGAAACCATGAGGTTTCTAGAAGGCCCATAAATAATTATTATGGACTCTTAAAAAATTTTATTGACTTTAAATGACTATTCCTTACTAAGTTCTATTTCAATGGCTGAGACGTTGGTAGTTGATCCTTCGTTGCTCAATATTTCCTCTGTAGATATGTCTATGTTTCCTATACCTGCTTCAGTTATGAACCTGTTTCGTACAATCTCAGCAACGTCGACTGCTCTACTAATAGCCCTTCCTCTTGCCTTCAAAACAACTTCTGAAGCGCCGCTGTTCATCTGAGTCACAACAGCTAAAACATAGTTCATTACCGGTTTGTTTCCAATGTACACAACATTTTCCTCTGACATCACTTTAACCTCCATGAAATACCTTGTTTGTTTTACTATTATTCGTATTATATATAGTTTACTAAAACCTTAACTTTAATATTTCGGGTTATAAACACCAATAAAAGGTTAAAATAGTATTTAGACTTCATAAAACATTCTAAATAGCTAATCCTTCTAATTTCCCCATAGTCTTGGCCAGTTTCACTGC
>JADGNH010000073.1 GCA_017883605.1 Methanobacteriaceae archaeon | reverse complement strand
ACAGTATTAGAATCCCAACTTCTAATTCACAGAATCAACTTTCAATATAAATTTATAAAAATACTTAATCAATAAAATTTTATAGTTATATTAACCTCAACATACATGGATTGATAAATGTTATTCTAATAACGTTATAATATAAAAAAGTGATACAAATGAAACCTATGGTGGAGAATTGCGGCTATTGCGGGGCCTGTATCAGTTTATGTCCCCATAATTTCCTGGAACTCACAGAAAATGAAATAAAAGTAGATAAGAGATGTGAAGACTGCGGTGTATGCACCGTGATCTGTCCGCTGGGGGCCCTAGTCTTGGAGGATGAAAAATGAAGTACGACGTTGTTGTGGTAGGCGGACGTATTGGAGGATCAGTATCGTCCCTATTTGCATCTAAAAATGATGTAGACGTTTTGATGATTGAAAAAAGGCAGGAAATTGGTACACCAGTGCAGTGTGCTGAGGGCACCAGTTTAGGAACTTTTAAAATTCTCCAGATGGAGCCATCCCCCAAATATGTGTGCACCGAGATAGGAGGGTTACATGTCCACTCTCCAGATAATAACAGATTCACCATAAAATTAGACAGCGATGACGGCTTTGTTTTAGAGAAAAAGCTTATTTTAGAGAGAAAGATCTTTGACAAACACCTGGCCATAGAATCAGCCAAAGCAGGGACAGATGTAATGGTTAAAACTACTGTAAAAGACCTGATAATAAAGGAAGGTAAGGTTTGTGGAGTGGTTGCCAAACATCTGGGTCAGACCATGGATATCCAGGCCGATGTGGTAATCGCCGCAGATGGATTAGAATCAAATATAGCCAGAATGGCAGGCCTTAACAGTTACCAAACTCCCAATGATGTTTGTTCCTGTGCCCAGTATGAAATGGTGGGGGCAGACTTTGATCCCGACCATTTAGAAGTTTACATGGGAGAGGAAATGGCACCAGGAGGATATGCATGGATTTTTCCCAAAGGAGAAAATGTAGCCAATGTAGGTATAGGGGTTAGAAGCTCCACCGAAACTGCCTACCATTACCTTAAAAAATTCGCTTCAAAACTGGACGCCACCCCCATAGAACTGAATGTTGGGGCAGTGCCCCTTTATGGAACCATTGACAAAACCTTTACTGACAGTCTAATGGTAGTGGGAGACGCAGCAAGACAGGTGGAACCGGCAACTGGTGGTGGAATCCACATAACCGCAGAATGTGCCAGGATAGCTGGTGAAGTAGCTGCAGAAGCCGTTAAAAATGAGGATACATCTTCAGAGTCCCTAAAAAAGTATGAAACTCTTTGGAAAGCAGCAGTCGGTGGTAAACTTGAAGATTCCCTTAAATATCGAAAAATAATCGATAAAATTACTGACGAAGAGTTAAATGCCTTGAGTAAATTCTTAAATGATGAAAAGGTTGAAGATATTAGATCCCTCGGATCTGTCTCGAAATTATCCATATTGAAGTTAATAAAAAACTATCCCCGTCTTTTAAGGCTTTTAAAGGACCTTATGTAGATTTTAAATAAGAATTTTGTAAGAAGAATTTTATATTTTATTTAAATTTATAATTTATTTAAAAATTTATAATTTTATAGATTAGGAGCGTATATAATGGATAAAAAGGCAGAATATGTTATTATATCCACATTTAAAGATGGTAATCTCTATTTTAGCGTGGGGGTCACACCTTCTTCTGGGAAAATAGTCAGAATTGGGTTACCTCAGGATAAAAAAGAAGCTTCCATAGCCGAAATTTCAAACTTTTATCCTCACTTTAAAGTAAGAGATGACTACCAGGAAGTTGCAGAAAAAATTTCTAAAGCTTATAAAGGAGAGAATATAGATTTTAACCAGAAAACACTGGAAAAATCAAACTTTAAAACATCTTTCCAGAGAAAAGTTCTTCTGGAAGTGGCTAACATACCCTACGGTGAGACCAGAACCTACAAAAACATTGCAGACAATTTAAAGACCCATGGTTACCGGGCGGTGGGCAGTGCCATCGGTAAAAATCCTTTCCCCATTGTTATTCCCTGTCACCGGGTGGTAAGATCAGATCTGACCATAGGGGACTATCGAGGAGGGTCAGGAATGAAAAGAGAGATATTGAAAAGGGAAGGAGTTAAGATTTCCGGGAATATCATCATAAAAAATAAAGATTAAACTTTTTAAGGTATTCTATTTAAGGTTCTCTAAATCTTCCACTGAAAATAGTTTGAGTGCATTGTCCTTACAAGCTTCTACACAGGCCGGTATTATACCATCAGAGTCCATACACAGGGTGCACTTCTGCACTGACTTTTTTTCCTCATTAAAAACCAGCAGATCCCAGGGACAGTAGGTTATGCACATCAAGCACTTTATACAGGCATCTTCATCCACCAGCAGCACACCATCTTCCTCTTTTATAGCGTTGACGGCACATATCTTGACACAGGGAGCCTTCTCAGGAGGGCATTGCAGGCAAAAAACCGGGTAATTACCGATTGTTTTTGCCCGAGCTGCGCCATGTTCATTTTTACAGGCGTTGATACAGTCCTGGCACTCGGTGCACATCTGACGGTCTACCACCAGCAAAGTCTTCATATCATCACTTTTATAGTTTTAATCTCAGTTTAAAATTCAGCTAAATTTACCTTTGAAGTTTAACTATTCTTATATTAAATTCAGCTATTTCTTATCTTTTAAATTTATTAGAAGGTCAGGCACAGCAGATGAGTCTCTGGGGCCAACTATAACCTCCCATCCACTTTCATCCTCTATTTCACCGCTTACCGGAGCCGCCAGGCCGGGTATTATAAGTTTTTTATGATTTATTTTTTTCTCAATACCAGATTCTTTTATAAGATCTGCTACTGTCCTACCGTTGAGCTGGTTACCGGCCACAGATACATCCACTGCTCTGCCCTCGGTGTCCAGCACCAAAAGGTAACAGTTAGCATTAGCAGATTTCAGGTCTCCCTCCACAGTGTAGTAAGTCAAAGCAAAGTTGGTGGTCATCAAAACCGGTGAATCTTCATCCAAGTCGCCGAATTCATATATTCCCGGATCAACTGCCTGCGGTTTTCTTGGATCTGTATAAAGACTCTGTCTTAAAGTCAAAATCGGTATTAATTCCCATATGTTTATACCGTGGATTATAAGGATATCTGCATATTTATTCATTAATGTAGCAGCTATGGTAGCCTCCTTTATCCCCCCCAGAACTTCTTCTTTCTCATAAAGCCAGGTGACTGCCGGTATACCCATCATGGGGAATCTGAAGTCTTCGTCATTCTCTTCCACAGCCAACCTTCGAATCATCACCAAGTTGTCCAGGGTGTCTCCAATACCCTCCCCTACAAACGTACCGGGATCCAGGACTATGTCCTTTACTCCCCTAGACCTCAATGTTCTGGAGAGTATCTTCATTTTCTCCAGATGGTTGGGAACGAACAATGTTAAGGGACAGTTATATTCCAGGGCGAGAGAAGCCATATCTTCCAAATTATTTTCAGTTGCAGCGTAAATAAGTGGCCTGTGCTGCCCTACTATTTGGAGAGCGGCCCTCATTGCCTCCGGGTCAAATGAACAGAGAACCAGGGGTAGTTTTGATTCCTTGAGTTTCTCGGCAACTTTCGCGAATTTGTCCTTATCTCCTGATGTGTTTCTAATAGCTATAGCATTCAATTTGAGTTTTTCTCCCGTTCTCTCAAACTCTGCATCTTCTATGGTTTTAACCCTTTCATTGAGATTTAATTCGTCCATATCATCACTTACATCTATTACCAATGCTGTGGGGTTGTAGTAGGTAAGTTCGTAACGATAGAGAACTTCATCTCCACCAATTATCAGAGATCTGTCACCTTTTCCTATGATTATTTCTCTTACTGCAGGTGACAACAGTTTATCCAATTCTTCAAAAGTTTTCTTTTCAAGTGGTGTACATAATTTCAGGTCTGTTTCCTTCTCTGACAGCTTGGTAGCAAAGGCCATGCAGGATCCTTCTCCACATTTGGCACAGTTGGTCTTGGGAAGTAGTCTGTAAATTTCCATGGCAGTAGTGCGCAATCTAAAACCTCCTTAATTAGAGTTCAGTTATCCAGTTTGAAATATCAGGGACGTCAGTAGTTAAATATTCCTTGGTAAAGGAATCTCCTATCTCCTTCAACATCTGCACAGATGATGGGTGGAGCATCATGAATATATCCACACCACAGAGCATCATGGTCAGGCCAGTAACGATTTCCCATATAGGCCCCCGATAGGCGGTGGGTCCCCATTCATCCTTTTTCATCCAGGCCTCACGTGAACCCCAGGCATTGGTGGTGCCGGAAGACATGGGCATCTGCAGATCCTTATCTCCCTTTAAAGCTGCCATTCTAGTTCTGGTTATAACATCTATGGAAAATTCTATACCGTAACCCAGGGCACAGGTGGTGGGATCCATTACAATATCTTCAGGAGTTAACCCTTCCTTTATCAGATATTTATTCAAGGTTTTCTGCATGTTCACATCAGTAATGGCCCAGGATAAAACAGCATGGTTAAATTCCAGAGCCGCCTGCGCCACCTTCTGGTAGTCTAGATCCAGGTTAGCAGAAGCCAAAAGACATCTTTCACCTTCTGCAGCTGCCGCAGCAGCTTCCAATACTAAAGGATCCTTCACAGGATCACCAGAACCACCTATAACCAGAGGTACATCCACAGCCTGCAGCACTTCCTCAATATCTGCTGCTGCTTCACGAGGCGTTTTATCCATAACCTTGGGACCTGTGCCAATGAGGTGGACAGTTACCATGTTGGCGCCGAAATCTTTAACCGCCTTCTTGGCCCAGTCTCCAGGGTGTTCCATAACCTCATCAAAATGTTCCCTGATGGGCTTAGGAAGCCCGGGCATGGGTATATCAAAAACATCAAAAGTTACCACTGGTGGGTTTGGTTGTGGTTCTTCGAACCGGTAAAGAGCCTTTTGACCACCTAAAAACACCGGCTTTCTGGTGCCCGAACCCAGTTGAACCTCTTTTACCTCTCCCGGATAATCATGCACTGGAGGTGAAAATAGTCCCGGCGGAGGCAGGGTTTCTTTAACCACTGCCTGCTGTTTTTCAACCACCTGATGCACTGCTTTCTGTACTGCAGGCATCAGTTGAAGTTCCAGTTCTTCAAAATCCATTCTGAACTCATTTATTTCTATGGTGTCTGTTTTTTCAAGTAATTTAAGAAGCTGTGTTATTTTATCCATTAAAATCTACGTCCTAAATTTTATTTAAATCCACATAAATTTTATTTAAATCCACGTAAATTTTTCAATTTATATTTAATATCTGAGATACCATCTTTGATACCGCCTTCACAGGATTAGAATCATGAGGAAGATCCACCAGTGGTTTCCCCTGTATATCATATTCTGCCACATCATCATCCTCATATATAATTCCAATTACTTTTAATCCAGTTTCATCAGCCTTATTTCGTATTTCTTCCTGTTTTTCTGGTTTCACCCGGTTGATTAGGAGAAACATCTTCTGGAAGGTAATGTCCAGTTCACCAGAGAGCTCTCCTATTCTTTGAGCAGTTAACATACCTCTTTTTGAGTTATCAGTGACCACTAACATAATATCCACATTTTGGGTGGTTCTTCTGCTTAAATGTTCTAACCCTGCCTCAGTATCGATTATTATTATATCATAATTAGAAGAAAGAGTTTCTATTATCTTTCGGAGCATGTTGTTAACTGCACAGTAACATCCGCTCCCTTCTGGCCTCCCCATAACCAAAAGGTCAAATTCAGGTGTTTCTACCACCGATTCCATTATCTTGTAGTCCAATATATCCCACTTATTCATTTCTGCCGGTATTTTACCTGTCTGAGTATCCTGTTTGAGCTCTTCCCTTATGTCACCCACAGTTTTTTCTACTTCCACCCCCAAAGCTTCTGGAAGGTTGGAGTCAGGGTCGGCGTCAATGGCCAGTAAATCCTTACCTGTATTAGAGAGAGCTTTTATTATAAGAGATGAAACCAGGGTTTTTCCTGTTCCGCCTTTGCCACTTACTGCTATTATCAATATAAATCCCCATTAAATTGAATTAATACTTTAAAGTGTAATAATTAAATTTAAGTATAATTCCAGTTTGATTAATTTAAATTTTTAAGTATAATCCTGGTTTGATAATTTAAATTTTAAGTATCCCCATCCAAACATGTTTTGACTATTTCTTCTTAATTATGACCTTTTCAGCGTAGATCTTAGCATTTTTGAGTATTATACGTACTCCGCTTGAGGTGGGAACTGTAAGTTCAGGTGCATAAGCCACTGGAGCCGTCTGCACATTTTCATCAAATACCCGCACTTCTTCGGCTAATTTTACATCCTCTTCTTGAACGTTTTCCTCATCCTGGGCTTCTTCTTTTAGTCTTTGGATTATGGGGTGTCCTGCTTCCTGGAGGAACTTCTTTAAATCTTTTATATTGTCAGCATCATCCTCGGTAGGAATTTTATTTCTAAGTTCCTCTGGAATGAAATCTGTCAGAGAATCTTTTATATGTTTAGGAAGCCATATTATCCTTTCAAATCCTCCATCTGCCTGTAGGAACTTGGGAGACCGCATGTACTCCAGACTTAAACCAGCGAATCCTTCAACCTGTTTCCCGCCGGAACACTGGCCGGCCATAGCTGAAAATGGTATCCCCAGAGGTGTTTCAGCTCTAAAATCCCGATCCACTATTCCAATTCCATCAAGTTCCGGGATGTAAAAGGCCACCGCCTCAAAACAACCACAGGAGGTGTGGGGGTATTCAAATACGCTGTGCAGATAAACTCTTTCGAAAGTGCCCTGTGACCTTTCAGCCACTACAGCATTAACATTTTTATATTCACCCTTTACATCATCCAATACTTCACCCTTTTCTATTTCAAATATTGGCCCTTCAGGATCCATTTTTGCAGCTGCACGGCAGTCAAACCAATTTATAGCCCCACAAAGTGCAGTTCTATCTGGTGTCACCACACACACATGGGTAGGTGCAAATGATTGGCACATTACACAACCATAAAACACGTCTACATCATTATCCGACAGTTTTCTGGCCTTTGAATCCCTTTCCTCATATTGAAATCTCGCTTTATCTAGGAAAGCTTCCACTTCACTTTTATCTGTTATGATGGTGATGGCTATGGCTTCTATTATGGGAAACTCCTCCCGAAATAATATGGAAAGAGTCCGGGCCAGATGTTCTAACTTAAAACCTGCTTTGCTCGCCTTTTCGCTTACTCTACACCATATCTGATCCCTCTGGTTCAAATGCATAAACCCGTTGACGTAGTTACAAAGTTCATGGGTTCTGCGCTCTATAACCCCTTCCAGTCCCTTTTCCAGTTTTTCGCCACTGATTTCCACCAGGATACCCAAGGGATAGATTTCTCCCTCTTCCATTTCACTGATTTCTGGACCCCTTACTTCTATTCTACCATCTTCAACCGCTTCTTCTACTTGAACCAGCTCAGCCCCAATGGATTTAGGGCCTGCAAGTTCAACGAACATGTTTGCTGCTCTTATACGTTCTCCTTCATACATGGGGCTTACATCAACTGGTATATCCTTAAACATTGAATTCCTCCGATTAAATCTAAATCAGTTTTATACATTAATTTTTACACTAAACTTAAACTTTAAACTTAAACTTTAATTTTCAACTAATTTCAAACTAAATTTCCAATCTTAATCTTAAATCCTATCTGAACCTATAATATAAACCTTAATCCAAACCGCATCTAAACATCAACATAACCAATCCAACCCTATCTTAACCAATCCAACCCTATCTGAACATTATATAAACTTCAGTCTAAATTTAAACTTTAATTTCCCAGTTTTTTCAGATATTCAATCCATTCTTCATCCTTCAGGTTTGGAAATGATAGGTCAGCATTGGAGTGGAAAAATTTGCAGATGGTAATGGTTTTGAGGTGAGGTGCGAAGTGTTTAAGCGTGGAAAGACCTTGTGATGCGATATAATAGATACATCCAATGAATATCACCAGATCATGCTGTCCCTGGCCATTTACACCTATCCAATCCGGATCTTTAAGCAGATTTATAATTTCTACCATACCGTAAGAGGTATTTACAACTCCCCTTTCTGAAAATGCCTTGAAGGCATCTGCGGTGGTCACCACTGGAAGGTTCCATTTTTTAGCTATCTCAATGGACAGGGTTATTATGGGTTCTTCCGTAGCTAAAGGGCCAACTACCATTAACGGTTTCTTTGCTTTTTTAAGCATCATCCGGGCTGTTTCTGGGGTTACCAGTAACGCCTGTTTGGGGCCGGCTATAACCGTTGGCTGCCAGGGTATCACTCTTTCATCCATCTAAATCACCTATTCATATCCATCAAGTTCTAATCACCATTCATATCCATCAAGTTCTAATCACCATTCATATCCATTAAGGATGGTTCTTGTGGTATTACTCTTGGTTTCCATCCTTTATCCTCTAAAATTGCCATAACATCCTTCTTATAGGTTATAGGTATGTCTTTATCGTTTCTAACGAATTTATAAATATCATCTGGTACTGTTCCGAAATATTTTCTGTGAAGATCGATGTAATGATTCAATTTTAACTGACGTCCTTTGGAGGTATCATTAGGCCTTATACAAAGTTTTACTACCATTACCGTTGCTTCTCCCCTGGTTTCAGCAGCATAAAGAAGGTGTTCTGGTGTGGGTTCACCATCTACCACTTCACCTTTTCTTAAATCGTTAATTTTCCATTTATCTTTTTTATCAGCCCTACCCAGGTATAATCGTCTGTATTTAGAGCCGTGTGGCCCTATAACCACTGGTATTCCCCATCGATTTACACCGGTTGCAATGGCAGCGGCCTTTTGGGAGTAGGCACCCCAGGCTATTCCGCAAGCACCTACTCTATTTAATATGTAGTCTGCTATTTCCTCGAAATTACCTTCTAACGGTTTTTTGGCGAATATGTTGGCAATTTTTATGGCAGCTCCCGGTATGTGGGCATTAGAAACGCAAGATCCCATATTAACCAGGCCTTTAGCATCAAAATCTCCACTGTATTTTTCGTAGAGAGTTCTTCCTTCCTGGTCCCGGTATTCTCCTAAGGTCATGGCTCCGCAGCCCGTGGTTACCACTATGTAATTCCGTTCCAGGAATTCTTCAGCCATCCGGGCAACGTCTTCACCACCTTCTGGATAATTAGTACAACCCACAAATGCAATAACACCCGGTATATCCCCCATCACGATGGGTGCACCAACTTTTCTTATCTCCACATCCTGAACCGGGCCTCTACCTGCCCTTATATTAAATTTTTGGTCTTTTCAACTATTTTCACCAATTTTGGCCATTATGGAAACAATGGGAATATCTCTGGGACATTCC
>JADGNH010000072.1 GCA_017883605.1 Methanobacteriaceae archaeon | reverse complement strand
AGTCCAGTTTTTATTGCTGCACCCTTTCCCCTATTTTGTGAATGTTTTAATACCATGGCACCTGCTTCCCTGGCCAGAGCAGAAGTCTGGTCAGTTGAACCATCATCTACCACCAGAACGTCCGAGTACTTTAAGGCTTCCTCCACCACGGTTTTTATGATATTTCCCTCATTGTAAGCAGGAATTATGGTTATAATTTTCATTTGAGATTCCCATCATCTGGTGATACCAGCGATGAATTTTCTAGATTGTCAAGTCTCATCACATTTAATCTTTAAGGATAGCAAACAGCTGGATTAAAATCAACTTTTTTGGGGCTAACAACAGCTTGATCAACATCAATTTTTGGGGCTAACAACAGTTGATCAACATCAATTTTTAAGATTATCAACAGCTTGATCAACATCAATTTAAGGCAAATTTAATGTCAACTTTAAAGTAACCTTAAATATATTCATTCAATATAAAAAGCATGGTGGATTTATGGACCTCTCATCTTTCAGAAAAAACAGAACTATCATTTTACTGCTATTACCAGCTATAACAGCTTTTATAGTGGCTTTAATACCTACTTTGAGTTATCAATGGCCCATGAGCTGGGATATCTATTATCACATTCACCTGGCCAAACTTTACCTGGAACAAGGCATTGTGTTTTGGGATCCCCTTACCTACGCCCCCTATGGAAGGCCAATTTATTATCCTCCTCTTTTTCACTTCATTTTGGCCTCTTTGAGCTACATTTTTAAGGCGGACCCCTTCCAGGTAGCCAGATTTTTACAGCCAATTTTAGCATTTTCTGTGGTTTTATCAGTTTCCTACGTTGGATACAGATTATACGGACTATCGGTGGGGGTCTTATCAGGATTTTTTATCTTCTACACTATGCTATTCCATCGGGCTCTCTTGCCCATACCAGAAACACTGGCCATGGTCTTTTTACCTCTATCTGTCTATTACTATTACCATTCCAGTAAAGTCCATGATTACCGCTACGCAGTCCTGGCAGGAATTTTATGTGGAATGACACTACTAACCCACACCCTCTCAGCATCAATATTAGCATTAATTATAGTCTTATGCACAATTATATTGAAATACAGGTCAAAAAAATCTGTTTCCAAATATTTTGCTGTATTTTGGGTGGTTGCTCTAATTATTGCCTCTCTGTGGTGGGCACCACTCCTATTGAAATACGGATTCGTGTTCCATAATCCGCAGACAACCCTTTTAAATCCTTACGGATATTTAATAACACTGTTCAAAACCTTTGGAGTGCTGACTCTAGTCTTCGCGCTGATGGGTGTATTCCTCTTGATCAAAAGGAGACAGGAAAAGGATGTTATTATTTTGTCCTGGATTTTATCCCTTTTAATCATCAGCAACGCATATTTATTGGGTTTTCAGATTTTAATTGACCGAATACTGAATTTTGCCATATTTCCCGCGGTGATTGCCGCTGCACTGGCTGTGACTTATATGGAGACCCGATTGGACAGAAAATGGTATAGAGTTTTAGTCTCTCTTCTGGTTATAGGTGCTCTTATATTTGCATTTACCTCGGCAGTCACTTTGAAACCCCTGGTTTCCAGCCCCCAGCAGGATGTTGCAGAGTGGTTCAAGACCAACGGTGATAAAACGAAGGTGGTGGTGTCCCTGACCAATGGAACTGACCCGGTCATTGTATCTATTTCCAGACAACCAGTTTCTACAGGCGGATATCAGCCGGGAATGGTTAATGTGATTGATATGGAGAAATATTATTTTAGAACTTACCAAAAATCAGATTTAGTTAATGATAACGTGGGTTACTTTGTAATAGACTGGGGAAATGCCCCTCCCTATTCTGAAGTGGTTTATGAGAGTAAAGGGTACAAGATATGTAAGGTTGAATTATAACTAGCAATTTTTTTTATGTGGATTTTCCCATCTGCCCTTAAATTGTCAGAAATCCTTCTGGAGCAAGGCTGGTGGCAAGCATTACCATATTGATCTCCTGATGTTCGGTCCAGGTGTTGGCTTCTCTGTTTTTGCTATTCATCCAGAACCGTTCGATGCTCTCTTCCAGGGCTGTATATTCCATTAGGGCTTCAATTTGTTGCTTTAATGAACTCTCAATTTTGTTTAATGAACTCTCACCTTTGAATAATCCAGGATTATCGTTGATCAATCCAAGAAGCTTTTTGACCCCCTTAAATCCGATGGATAAACCTAACTCACGGAAGGCCAGGCGGTAATCAGCGGGAAACTCCAGGGAACCACTTTTCACAAAGGAATCTACGCCGAGGAGAGCTGAATCCAGGATGGTCTCTAGTAGGCTCTTGTAGGGAAAACTGCCCATTATCATCAGCTGCGCGATTCTTGAGGTGTCGGAGAGAAGACCGCCGATGCCGAGGGGATCATCTGTGGCCCAGCTCTTGCCCCGGCAGATATCAATCATGTCACCAATCTCGGCGTCAAGGTTAGGCTGCGGTTGTTGCCCTGAATTCCTGGCTGCAGTCAGCTGCACTTCGCTGTAGGTGAGTAAACCGTCCAGAGGATCGTGTTGGCCCATAGAATGGACCAGAGGGTAGTTTAGATCAATACTCATCTTCCAGTACATTCTCTTCTGCCCTCCCCCAGGGGGAAGGTAAGTAAATTTGGCGTGAGCTGTTTGCGCGAGCTCCACAGCCCACAGATTATAGGTTGGATTCCCAGTAACCCTGCTCACACCATGGAGGGCATGCATCCACTTGGTCAGGTAATGGTAGTACTGCCCATCCTGGTCCCATTCCAGACGCTCGTCAAGGGGTTCTTCGGGTCTTCGCTCTTTTAATTGCTTACCGATCCGCAAACCTCCTTTGGTTGGATGTAGTTCACCCGCCTCCTGGTTTAGGCCGCTGATCCAGCCAGCTCGTGAGTCATCAGCCCGGTGCTGGCCGAGGGTGTGATGCACCTGATCCACCAGGCGCAGGGCGAGATCCAGGTAGTTTTGATTTTTGTTCTGTCGGAAAAGTTCTAGGTAGTTGCACACTGCAAAGGCATCGGTCCACAGGTAGCGTTGTGGATGTGTACCGGATGGTTCAAGTCCAGTTAGACTGGCAAAGTCCAGCATGATTTCTTCAACCAGCCTACTGGTTGCATTTGGGTTCATTTTTTTTACTCTCTAATAATTGCATTTACTCTCTGATATTATATAATTGCAAAATTATACTGTAATTAATGTAGAATTTGTAATTAAAAATTAATACATTTTTTTATGGGATGATTTTTCCAATTCAAATATAGATTGATTATTTCTTCCAAATTAAATAAATTATTACTTAAATTAAGGGATATATGGTGATCTAAATTATTTGATACACCATCTAAAAAATAATTTAAAAATTCTGATTTGTGGATTTAATAATAAATAAAATAAAGTATAGTCGCGGAAATATAATAAGAGTGATAATTATGCCAAATAAAAAAGATGATTTCAGGTCAGCCACAGGGATTGTTATCAATTCTGAAACGATAAAAACCTCTGAATCCATGAAAACACTTAAACCCGGCGATACTGTTGTAATCATACATAGTGAGGACTATAAAAGATTTTTTGATACTATCATGAACAGGATTAATAAAATGGATGAAGAGCTGGATAAACAAGTGGAATTTGTGGATACTAATATTAAAATCAAAAATAAAGGATTATTAGGAAGGTTTAAAATCCGCTAAGATATTAGTTGAAATGTAATGGTTGTTTTAAGGTTTATTGTTTTTTCACCACCAAATCCCACAGCCACCCATAATCTTGAGGTTTATTAAGATAATTTAGTTGTTGTAGGTCTTCAATTAGACTGTACATATTTTTGCTTTTATCAAACCCAATCTTGGAGATGTTAATCGGTTTAAGATAACGGATGTCTGGTATTTGGCTGTAGTTTTCATTTTGGATTATCTGTCCGTCGTTTAGCTCAAAATAAGCAGCGCCACCATTTTTTTTGTAGGGCCGGTATATGGATGAAAAATTTCTGGACACCCAGTTAGCCATTTTAAGCTCATTTTCTGAGGGGTTTATGGTTACATGCCCGTAATTAGGAGGAACTATAACTTTATCACCTTTGGCAGCATCGATCATGATGATATCCACTATTTCACCGTCTTCGCACTTTTGCAAGAGGTAGTGTGCCATGCCCTCTAAAACCTCATAGACCTCAGGGTAGGTATAAGGAGTACCTTTTATTAGGGGGTGATAATGTCCGGCCGTCTTAATAAACTCTCTTCCCAAGTTTTGGGGTGGTATTACCGTGATGTCGTAACGCAGCCCCTGATCCATGATCCGGGAGCTGTCTTCTCCAGTCAAGGCCAGGTCCCGGTACATGTAATAAAGATCAAAATCAGCAGTGGTTTTCAGCCAGTTGATATCATAGATAACATCCTTCATGTCGCTGAGCTTTCTTATATCCGGGTTGACCCTTTTTCCTCCAAATTCTAGCACTCTTTCTGAATTCATAAAGACACCGATTATATTGTTGCTCGACCTACTATTTATTACTTTAAGGTTATTAGGTAAAGAGATGATAAAGGAGGTTATTATCTTAGTATAATAGTTATACAAGCTTAAAGTTTTTTATAATAACAAGCCATTAAAATATTTCATAATAATAAAATTTCAAAAGAAGATCCTGAATTCTATTAGATAAAAAAAGATCGGTATAAATAAAAATAAATTGTGCTAAGTTAATATAAGGTATTTATATAAGATTCTCATTTCAAACAGATATAAATAGCACTTTAAGAAGTGTAGAATGGGATTAGATAAGAAGTGTAGAATGGGATTAGATAAGGAATAGATAAGAATATAAATAAAATTTTCATCATCATATTGGGAAAAAGGAAGGTTTAGATTATGAAACGATTATTCGGAACCTTTGGGATTAGAAGAATTGCAAACGAAGAATTAACACCAGAATTAGCTTCAAGACTGGCGGCAGCCTACGGAACTCTTGTTCAGGGTCGGGTGGCGGTGGGGGGAGATCCCAGAACCACCACCTCAATGATAAAACATGCGGTTATATCCGGACTGTTATCATCTGGATGTGACGTGTTTGATTTAGGGATTTTACCTACCCCGGCAGTCCAATTTGCTGTTAGAAACTACTATGATGGAGGGGTGATCATCACTGCTTCCCACAACCCTCCAAATTTTAATGGTATAAAAATAGTGGATAAAGATGGCATAGGAATCCCAGATAGTACGGAAGAAAAGATAGAAGAGATGTTCATGGTTCAAAACCCAGAAGGGGATTTAGTTGAAAACCCAGACGAATTTTTTGTTAAAAATCCCGATAGAGTATCCTGGGATCAGATGGGAGAGGTTGTATCCAATCTTAATATAACAGAGGAATACATAGAAAATGTTATAACCCGTGTGGATGGGGAAGCTATAAAAAATGCTAAATTAAAGGTTTTAGTGGACTGTGGAAGTGGAGCTGCCTGTTTTACCACCCCTTACGTCTTAAGGAGGTTGGGTTGTGAGGTTACCACCATGAACTGCCAGCCGGACGGATTCTTCCCTGGAAGGAATCCAGAGCCAAATAAAGAGAACCTTCAGGAGCTTATAGTAGCGGTGAAGGCCATCGGGGCAGACCTGGGAATTGCCCATGACGGCGATGCAGACCGCACCATCTGCATAGATGAGAAGGGAAACTTTGTATTTGGAGATAAGACCTTCGCTCTGGTGGAGAAGTACATGCTAATTGAAAATGGCGGAGGATTGATTGTTACCACCGTAGCCACATCCTCAGCAATCTATGATATTGCAGAGGAGCACGGTGGAGAAGTGGTGACCACTGCAGTGGGAGACCTGCTGGTGGCTCGGGAACTTAAAGACAGGGATGGATTATTTGGTGGGGAGGAAAATGGGGGATTAATATTTCCTGATTTTGTATATGGAAGGGATGCAGCTCTTTCAACAGCTAAGATTGTGGAAATAATGGCTCGGCAGAAAAAACCACTATCCCAACTTATAAAAGAGCTCCCGGCATATCATTCTGACAAGAAGAAGGTGGAATGTCCTGATGATCTTAAAGAAGAGGTCATGGAGAAAATTGCTGAAATCGCTAAAGCCACTGGAAACAAGGTAGACACCACTGACGGTGTTAAGATCTTTAAAGATGAAGGATGGGTTATAATAAGAGCTTCTGGAACAGAACCAATATTCAGATGCTTTGCAGAAGCTGAAAAAGAAGAAGATGCAAAAGAAATGGCAGAGTGGGGTATAAATCTGGTTATAAAACAGTTGGAGTCGTGAAATATCTTTAAATATTTTATTATGACTTATACAAATTTTTTTTTATCTCTTTATCTTTTTAAATGCGTTTTCTTATCTTTTTTAATAATATTTTTCTTTAATTTATTTAAAAAATTTTCATATTTTATAATTTCTTAATTAAAAAATCAATTTGATCACTGGATTAAGTACCATCAAAGAACTTAATCAGAATAAAACCCGTAAAATTGGGCGCAGTAATCGCACATGGGATATTCACCGTATTTGTAGTGGCTTAAATCATCTTTGTTTATGTCAAATTTTTTAAGGCAGAAGTAACAGGTTTCAATCTTCTCAGGTTTATTCTCATCAGCGTTTTTTTTCTCAGCTCTGTTCTCATCATCTTTGGTTTTCTCGAGTTTATTCTCATCAGTTTTATTCTCATCCGATTTACTCTCATCAGATTTATTCCCAATGTGTTTATCATCTTTTGAATCACTTTTTATGTTCTTATTATGATTTTCTATTTTCAACACCTCTAAAATCATGTTTAAATAGTTAAAATGCATTATTTAAGCGTTTAAATCTAGTTTATGTGAAATATTTAAGTTTAATTACTTTTTGTTAGATTTTTTGTGATTTATGATATAATAACTTTTGTAGTTCCACTTACCCCACTTCCTTAATAAATCTTAATAGAAAAATAAATTACGGATTAATTATAAAGAGAGATTCATGTCAAAAAGAAGGAAAATTGCCTGGGGAATAACTGGAAGCGGTGAAAAGATATTGGAAACCGTGGAGATAATGGGAAAGATGAAGGAAAAGTACAAAGACCAGTTTGATATACGAGTATACATATCAAAATCAGGGGATCAGGTCTTAAAATACTACAACCTCTCCAACACCATGGAGACCATCTTTGATAAGACTTGGACGGAGATAAACGCCAATGCACCATTCCTGGCTGGCCAAATACAACTTAAGAAGTATGAATTTCTTTTGATAGCCCCTACCACTTCCAACACCGTGGCCAAAATTTCTCTGAGAATAGCAGACACTCTACTTACCAATGCAGCCATAATGGGTCAAAAAACTTCTACACCCATCTATATAATGCCCACTGACTTCAGAGAAGGAATTGTCAGGACTAAGCTTCCTAATGGACATAACTTAGATATTAAAGTAACCAAGCAAGATGCTGATCACGTTAAAAATCTGCAGAGTATGGAAAACACCTTTGTATTTGAAAATCCAGATGAAATTCCCCGTATATTTGAGAAACACGTTTAATAGTTGGATGGGCTTAATTAATAGTTGGATAGACTTAATTAATAGTTGGATAGACTTAATTAATAGTTGGATAGACTAATTAGTAGATGTATAGGTCTAATCAGTAAATTAAGCCCAATAATGAATAGAGTTAATAAATAAAATAAATTAATGGGCTTAATAAATGAAAGTAGATTAAAGCCCAATCAATGGTTTAAAGGAATTCTCGGCGTAACTGCAGGGTAACGCTGAAATGCTGTAGAGATTCACCCTCCTCATCTAACTCTTTCAGGGGAGATATTCCCCTAAAGTAGTATTCCACATCTCCAGCACTAGCTATATCTACCAAAATAGGTTCTAATTCGTCGAAACTGTCAAAAAATTGATTTATTTCTTCAACCTTATTTTCAGGAGCTTTGAAGGAAATCATCAGGGCACTTTCACGCTGGTTCTGCAAGCTGACGTTTTCTTCACTTACTTCAAGAAATTCTTTATCCTTTTTTTTACTTCCACTACTTTTTCGGAACACTATCTTTGCTTCTGCCATATAAAGACCTTCTTTTTATTTTTTTATTAATATTAAACTCTGTAACTTATTTTTAGTTAATATTGTACTTTGTAAATTCCTTTATAAATTTTTTTTGGCAAAAACTTTAAATAAAAGCAGTTAAATTCCA
The DNA here is from genome assembly GCA_017883605.1 of Methanobacteriaceae archaeon. GTDB lineage: Archaea > Methanobacteriota > Methanobacteria > Methanobacteriales > Methanobacteriaceae > Methanobacterium_A. The sequence goes on along the minus strand of JADGNH010000072.1, from coordinate 1,226 downwards.
GATTAGCTTCAGATGGATTCAGAATTTATACCCGATATCCCGTAGAAATTTTTCCCGATACTCCACATCCTTCTCCGTTTCTATTTTATTAGGGCTTGATCCGTCTATTACTCCTATTATTCCCTTACCCTGTTCTGTCTCTGCAACAATGGCCTGTACGGGGTTGGCAGTGGCACAGAATAGATTTACCACTTCAGGAACGCTTTTTATGCGCTGGGTAACGTTTATAGGAAAGGCATTTTTAAGGAAGATCAGGAAAGAATGGCCGCAGGCCATCTCCAGCATTTTTTCAGATGCAAGCTTGGTCAACTCCTGATTGTTGCCGGCATATCTCACCAAGCAGTCACCTGAAGCCTCCGCAAAAGCAAGGCCGAACTCTGCCTGGGGAACTGTATTAAAAATAGCTTCATAAAGGTCTTCCACGGTTTTAATGAAATGGCTCTGGCCTAAAATAAGATTACAATTTTCTGGTGCTTCCAACTTAACTATTTTAAGATTAATCTCCATGGTTATCCCCTCCATAATGTATTCTTTGTAAATTGGCTATATGAATTGGGGGTTTTTTTATTTTTTTACTATTTTCTTTCATAAATTTCCACAAATTTCATTAAGGTAATTATTAGTAATCAGGAATTTTAGTATATCAGGAATTTTACAAATTGTCATTAATAATCATTACATATATATACTGAATAAAAACATCATTATTTTAAGAATTAGATAAATTTTGGATTAAGTTCTTTAAGAGAATTTTAGTATCCTGATAATTATAAAATCAATATCTAAAAGTAAGGGTGTCAACATGAAGGAAAAAATAAGAGAAATCGGGTCACGTATCCTGGAGTTAAGAGAATTATCCGGAATCAGCCCAGAAGAGATGGCAAACTATTTAAACGCACCGGTTGAAGTTTACCGTGAATATGAAGAGGGTAAAAGCGATATTCCCGCCAGTATCCTCTACGAAATAGCACAGAAATTCAAAGTGGACATGGGATTGCTGATGACTGGAGAAGAAACCAGGATGCATATATTCACCGTTACCCGTAAAGAGAAATATGTGGAAGTAGAAAGGCGGAAACAGTATAAATATGAAAATCTGGCTGAAAAATTCATCCATAAAAAGGCAGAGACTTTCCTGGTGACAGTTGAACCCAGAACAGATGGAAACAAACCTTCAATTAACTCCCACCCTGGTCAGGAGTTCGATTACGTCTTGGAGGGAACTC
>JADGNH010000071.1 GCA_017883605.1 Methanobacteriaceae archaeon | reverse complement strand
AATGACGAAACCAATCTGTTATCCTGTATCCTGGTAAGAGAATGGGACATTCCCAAAATTTTCGCCCGGGTAAGTGATCCCAGCCATGGGGAGGCCTTCCGAAAGGTGGGTATCAACTCAGTTATAAGCCCTGAACTTACCGCCGCCAGCTATCTAGAAAAACTGATAATAAGACCCAAAATAGCAGATTTAGTTGTTTTAGGGAAAGGAGATGCAGAATTATTAGATATTACCCTAGAAAACGAGAAATCGATAGGGCAGAGGATAGGGGATATAAGCCCCAGTGACAATTTTATAATTGTTGCAGTATATGAAAATGGTGACATAACCATTCCAAAACCAGATATGGTCTTAAAAGCAGGTATGAAGATTTCAATTCTGGTGAAGACCAAGTACGCCCAAGAGGTCATGAAAAGGTTCACCAAGTTATGATAAGTTCTAATCAAATGATGATTCAAGCTATTTAACCAAATTATATCATATGAAATGGTGTAAATTCTAAATATTAACAGAATAGAGGGTTTGATTAATTGCACGCTGTAAATAAAGTTAGAGTGGGAGAAATACGCTCAATATTCCATTATACCGGTTTTATTTGTGTGCTCTTGGGACTTTTGATGTTAGTTCCCATTGTTGTGGCCCTTATTTATGGGGAAAATAGATATATACTGCCGTTTATCTATTCCGCCATTATAAGCATAGTTATTGGTTTTATTCTTTATAGGCTGTTCAAAAAAGATGCAGATCTCTCCCTTAAGAGTTCCATGGTATTTTCCACAGGAATATGGCTTGTTGCCTGCGCCCTGTCAGCACTTCCCTTTTATTTTTCCGGCGACCTCACCTATCTGGACGGATACTTTGAAGCCATGTCCGGTTACACCACCACCGGTTTCAGCATGTACACCAATCTGGACGCGGCGGCCTATACCATGGATTTCTGGAGGGGATTCATGCAATGGATGGGAGGAATAGGAATCATTGTATTAGCTTTAAGCATCCTTTCATCCCCTGCAGTCAACATAATGAGGATGTATTCCGCGGAAGGCCGGGATGAAAGGATACTCCCCAGTATAAGGCATACCGCAAGAATTATCCTCTATATATATGTTTTATATACCGTAATCGGTATCATTCTTTTCAATCTAGCAGGGATGCCCCTCTTTGATTCGGTATTCTACACTTTCTCTGCCCTTTCCACCGGTGGTTTTGCCATGCAAAACGCCAGCATAGCCTTTTACCACAACTTCTCCATTGAGATCGTGGCCATAATCGTCATGATCATCGGTGCCACCAACTTCGCCCTACACTACACTGTTCTGAAAGGAAAATGGAAAGAATATTTCAAAGACATAGAAACAAAGGTGGCTTGGCCCCTCTTGATTGTTGGTACCCTCCTGGTGGCAATATTCCTCTACAACACCCCATATTATGGGCATGATTTTCTTTTATCCCTCAGATACTCGGTTTTCCAGGTAGTATCAGCTCTGACCACCACTGGACTGCAGACATCCTCCGGTGCAGAGATAAACAACCATTACGCAGGGATGGGCATATTCATCCTTACTTTGCTCATGATTATAGGGGCAGGATCTTGTTCAACTGGAGGGGGTATAAAGTGGATCAGGATTGGTATAATGGTTAAAAGTATATGGTGGGAGATTAAATCATTTTTACTACCCAAAAGCGCTAAAATACACCGTAAAATCCATCACGTAAAAGATATAACTGTAGATAGTGATATTTTAAGGCTAACCGGACTGTTTGTCTTCACCTATCTCTTCGTGTACATCGTAAGTGTCATAATAATTCTTTTCTATTATCAAAACGTTTCCCAGGTTCTGTTTGAAGTAGCATCAGCCGTAGGTAATGTGGGACTTGGTTCAGGACTTATGACAGCCGATTCTCCTGTAATCGCTAAATTGGTATTCATAGCTGATTTCTGGGTAGGTAGACTGGAAATATGGCCCATAATGCTGTTTTTAGCCGTTATTATCAGAAATACTGTTAGGAAGTAATAAAATAAAAAAAATTTAATTGTCCTTATCATCTTTAAACACTTATTTTCTAATAAAAAAGTGATTTTCATTAATTTATACGTATATTAACCAATTTCAGACTTTTAACGCCTTAAATTTTATCGTCTTAAATATTCAATAAGTAAAAGACTTTTCATAAATCTGGTAAAAAAACATATAATTTTTTATTGTCAAAGATTAAGTTTATAATAATGATAAACCATTTTTTAGGACAATCACAAGCGGTGTTCTGAGTGGAAAGTAGCCAAGCAGTTTATGAAGCCCTTAAAGAGGTAGGTATAAATTTTATAGTAAGTCTTCCCTGTGTAAATCTGGGAAAGGTCATGGAACTAGTGGAATGTGACCCAGAAATAATCCATGTGCCGGTCACCCGGGAAGAGGAGGGCTTTGGAATCTGTGCCGGGGCATATCTGGGCGGGAAAAAACCGGCCATATTAATGCAAAATTCAGGCCTGGGAAACTCGGTGAACGTGCTGGCATCCCTCTATGAACTTTACCACCTACCTATCCTCATGGTGATGAGCCACCGGGGCACGGAAGGGGAGTTCATGAACGCCCAGGTACCCATGGGAAAAGCCACCCCCCGAGTTTTGGAAGCTCTTGAAATTCCTTATTATAACCCAAAAACCCCTGAAGATGCATTTGAAGTTATAAAAAATGCCTGGAACCAGGCCCAAAGTAACGGTACTCCCGTGGGGATATTACTGGATATTAGTTATTGGTAAAATTACTGGGATACTAACTACTGGTAAATTGTTTATTTAAGTTTGCGTGAAAGTTTTTCAAATTCGAGTGGTAAAATGGAACGTATAGAAGCCATAAAAACTATTGTAGAAAGTCTGAAGATAGAGCTGGTAATCTGTAACATTGGATTTCCCTCCCGGGAGTTATACCAGGTCAAAGATTCTTCCACAAATTTTTACATGCTGGGATCAATGGGAATGGCCTCTTCCATTGGTTTAGGGTTGGCCATGGCCCAAAAAAGGAAGGTTGTGGTGTTTGACGGTGACGGATCAGTGCTGATGAACCTGGGAAGTCTGGTAACCATCTACAATCAGAAACCAGAGAATCTTATTCTGGTGGTGCTGGACAATGAATGTTACGGCTCCACCGGGTCGCAGTGCACCTATGCCAGCACGGTGGATCTCTCCAAAGTGGCTGATGCCGTGGGATTCCAGGAGAAATTCTTTTTTTCCGATGATATTGACTTCCAGCCAGTTTTAAATGCTGAAGGACCGGTATTCGTCCATGTGAAGGTGAAACCCGGCAATGCAGATGTTCCAGTTATCCCCATGAAGCCAGATGAGATTAAGGAACGATTTATTAAAGAAGTTCAAGAGAAATAGTTAAAAAGGGACTGTAAAGTTGTTGGGTGTTGGGGGTTTTTCCAAATTTTATTGACCTGTATTTCCCTTCTTTTTTTGATTGGGGACTTATTGGATGGAAAATTTAAGATAAGAATTTTCAACCCCCAATAACTTTACAACCCCGTTAAAAAAATAAGTTTAATAAGAAGGTGCAAGTTAATTGAAGATATTAACCTCATCACCAGCAAACTAGAAAGTACATTAAATGATTTAAATCTATTAGATGACTTAATTAATTTTTAGATGGCTGAATAAATGAATTAATTTAATCTATTAATTCCCCAAGGTTTTCTTAACCTCTTTTAACATTTCCATTATGGGAAGCTTCTGGGTGCACATCTCCTGACAAATACCACATTCCCGACAGTTAGAAGCCCTCTCTGTGTCACTGACCATGAAATAATACTGCATCTGGACGTTGGAGATATCATTAAGCATGGCTGCCTGGTTCAGGTAACTGAAGCACTGGGGAATGTTTACACCGTTGGGGCAGGGTATGCAGTAGCCGCAGGCGCTGCACTCCACCATGATCTTATCACTATAAGCTTTTTTCACCTCTTCCATGATTTCATTTTCTTCTCTGCTCAGCGAATGGGGCAGACCATCCTCAGCCGCTATCAAATTTTCCACCAACTGTTCCCTGTTGTTCATGCCGCTCAAGACCACGCTGATCTCGGGACGGTCCCAGAGGTACCGCAGCGCCCATTCTGCAGGTTTTCTGTTCACCGGGGCATGATCCCATATCTCCTGCACCTCTGGAGGCACGTAATTTGCCAGAATACCTCCTTTCAGGGGTTCCATAATCACCACCCCCATACCCTTATCAGCAGCGTATTCAAGGCCTTCCCGGCCTGCCTGGATGTTCTCGTCCAGGTAGTTGTACTGAATCTGGCACAGGTCCCAGTGATAGGCATCCACCACCTCTTTGAAGAAGTGTGTTTCATCATGAGAGGAGAATCCAGTATATTTTATTCTTCCATCAGCCGTTGCAGAGTCTAAAAATTCTAGAACACCCAGATCTTCCAGATGAGACCACCGCTTCTCCTTAAGAGAGTGTAGAAGGTAAAAATCAATCTGTTCCGTCTGTAACCGTTGGAGTTGTTCATTCAGGAAGTTATCCATATCCTCCGGTTTCTCCAACAACCAGGTGGGCAGTTTGGTAGCCAAATAAATATCATCAAAACAGTCATTTTCAGCGAGATATTCCCCCAGAAATACTTCACTTTCCCCTCCCTGGGAGTTACTGATACCATGGTAAGGGTAAGCTGTGTCCAGGTAGTTAATACCCTGTTGCAGAGCGTAATCAAGTAGTAAAGTGGTTTTTTCTTTGTCAATCTGGTCATAGCTGCCCAGAGTAGGTAAACGCATGCATCCAAAGCCCAATATGGAAACTTGCTCACCAGTGGTGCCCATCTCACGATATAACATGTGAATCTTTATTTAACAGCCTAATTTCGTTTCATATCAGTATTTTTGCTAATAATATATCGTGCCCAATTTATTAGACCCGTTTAATTAATTAAACCCTATCAACAATAACCTTATTAGTCTAATTTACCTGTTAAATTCATTAACCCCTTCTAATCTGGAATTCTTTGAATAATTCGTCCAGTTCCACCCCTTTGTATGCTAATAAAAGCATAGTGTGAAATATTAAGTCAGCAGCTTCATAAACCAGGTTTTCATCATTTTTAGAGGCTATTATAAGTTCAGCGGCTTCTTCACCGATTTTTTCAAGGATCTTGTCTTCAGCTCTTTTTTCATCATCCTGCATGAGCCGGGATGTGTATGAATCTATAGGATTATCCCTTCTATCCTCTAAAACTTGATATATTCCTCTTATTACTTCATCACTCACTTCTTGGCCTCCTTTCTCAAGCCCCCGGTTATGGCAATAAGAGGATGCTGAGCATCATCTATGATCTCAATGTCGTTGAAGGAAAATATGCCTTCTTTATCAGCGGTTTTTTCAAGTCCCAGGTGAATATCTCTATCCAACCAGATTACATAGGAATCTATCTCCTTATAACCCAACTGCTTGGCAGCTACAGTTCGGTGGTGGCCATCCACCAGTACAAATCGATTTCCCACTTTCACCACAATGGTAGGCTCAGCAAGACCCCTTTCAAGCTCGTAGGTCCTTCCCTGTAATTCATCGGCGTATATCTTGTTTTGAGTGGGTCTGAGCCCTTCTATTGGCACTTTCATCCTTACCAGCTTAGTTCTAATACCATATAACTGTTCAAGGGTTTTTTTGAAATAGTTGACCTTCATAGGAGTGGATCTTTCTATGTGAGACCTTACAATATCAGTGTTGGTCAATATTCCTACTAATTTACCCTCTTTATTTATAACCGGGAGTCTGGAAATGCTCATACGAAACATGACTCGTGCTGCGTCGTTTATTGACATTTCCTGGTCTGCAACCACCACATCAGCAGACATTATCTCCTTAACATAATCAGCCCACGGTTTCAAGAGCAAATCAAATGCTGTAACCATTCCAATTACTTCCCCATTAGTCATAACCGGAAAACCATCGTGACCTGTACCCTTCATTAGACTTATAACTTCCTTGTTTGGGGTGTCTGGAGTGACTGTAATAACCTTTTCTGTCATATAATCCTCTACAAGAGCCGAACTACTCATTCTAAATCCTCTGTTGGTGTAAGATCATTTCCTCCACACCATCTTATCATCATATTCTATTTTAATTATCCTGTGGAACGGAATTTGTGTTCCATCCTTTGATATCAAAAATCCACCTTCTAATCGATCTACAGAACTTCCGGGGATTGTTTTAATATTTTCACGAGCCCCTCGGTGAATGTAACTTATTTTAGCTTTATCAATTTTCATTTCAGGATGCCAGAGAATCATATTTAACATATTTTTTGCCATATATCTACCCGTAATGCTTATGATCTACCCTGAATGATAGTATATAGTAAAAGATCTAAAATTTGGAAATGGGGGCTTTGATCACCAAAAAATTTGATCCGTTAATAAGATTTTAATCATTATTATTTTGGAGAAGGTGACTAAAAACATTTTCCACTCTCTCCAAATATTTCTACATCCTAAAAAAAAATATTTATGTCAACCCAAGTTATTTTACTTAAAAAAATATCATAGTTAGATCTATTCTCCAATTCATTATTTCTTCAATTCGCTCTCCAGAATCTTGAAAGTCTCGCCAGGGTCAGCTTTTCCACGGGTTATCCTCATAACTTGCCCTATAAGGAAGTTGAGGGCATTTTTTTTGCCTTCATAGTAATCAGAGACTGCTTCCGGATTTTCTTTGATGGCCTGTTTAACAGCATCCAGGACCACGTTCTCCTCCACTACCCCGGTGAGGCCCATTTTCTCGGCTATCTGGCTGGGCATTTCCCGGTTATGGGGCAACTTTTCAATTATCCTCTGTCCTGCCTTGGTGGTTATTTTTTTATCCTGAAGCATCTGGAGAAGCTCCACAATTTGAGCAGACTTTATTTCACTATCCTTAAAGCCGATTTTGTTGTAGTATAGCACTCTTTTAAGTTCATCTCTCATCCATAATGCTGCAAACTCAGGATCTATCTCTTTCACCACTTCTTCAAAGGCATCTGCCAGCTCCAGTTCAGAGGTCAGGACCTGAGCATGGTCTTTTTTGATCCCATACTCCTTTACAAAACGTTCAGCCTTTATATGGGCTGGTTCAGGCATATTCTCTCTTATAGTTTCAATTCTATCCTCTTCTGCCAGCATGGGTGGTAGATCAGGGTCTGGAATGTATCTGTAATCCTCTGCCTCCTCTTTAAGACGCATGGGTACTGTTATCATCTGAGATTCAAGGAAAGCTCTTGTTTCCTGTTTGATCTCAATCCCCCGTTTAAGCAAGTTTTTCTGCCGCACCATCTCAAACTGGAGAGCCTTGTATGCACCCTTTATGGAGTTAATATTCTTGATCTCGGCTCTTTTTCCACCTTCCAGGGATATGTTAACATCGGCTCGCATAGTTCCCTCTCCTCTGGCACTGCCACTGTACTCCAATACTCTTATAAGCTCTCTTAAAAATTTACGGGCTTCTTCAGGTGAAGTCATGTCTGGCTCGGTCACGATCTCAATCAGGGGTATTCCTGACCGGTTGAAATCAACAATTCCCAGGTCTGGTTTGTACTGTCCAGGATCCTCTTCCAGGTGGACTTCCCTTATCCTGACGCCGTTTAAATCACCCTCAAATCCTATGGGTATGGATGTACGTTGGTATCCGGAGGACAGGTCCGGGTAGTCATAGTGCTTCCTCTGGAAATAGGTCACTTCAGGAGATATCTTAGAGCCCAGCATCAGGGCTATCTTTATGGCACCGTCCAGAGCCTCCTTATTTGGTGGGTAGGGCTTAGCTCCCGGCTGGTTCAAACACACAAAACATATGTTGGTGTTGGCCGGAGCGTCCTGATAGTTGGTATGGCAGGTACAAAATAATTTAGAGTCAGTTTCAAGTTGAACGTGTATTTCCAATCCGCATTTCATCTTAATGGCTATCCCTCCTCGTGAAGTGAATTTCTATTATACATTTCATGGGTTAAAAAATTATTATCGTTAAATGACTAATTTATATTATATCTTATAGTTTAAAAGGATTAGATTTCTACTATATCAAAAGGATTAGAGTGCAGGGGAAGGGATTCGAACCCTCGAAGGCCTACACCAATAGGCCCTGAACCTATCCCCTTTGACCTGACTCGGGCACCCCTGCATTGAACTCATAACATCAGATCCAAGTATTGATTAATATTGTTTGTTTAGATATTTATCAATATATCTTTTCATAAAGGCTCCAATCATAGGATTACAGGTTATCTTATAATCAAAAAATATAATTAATTAGCAGTTCTGAAAAATAAAAGTAGGAAATATGATGACCTTTAATTTTATTCATTAAGAGAGGAATGGTTTGAATCATTTAAAACAAAAATCTAGAGCAATATTTGATCTTATAAGACCTGAACTTCCACTGGCCGGAGGAATCTGTGTTGTAACAGGCGAAATAATAGCATTAGGAAACCTTCCAACCTTATTTATTGGGATTATGGGTTTTCTTACCGGTTTTTTTATTTCAGGCGCTGCCATGATTACCAACGATTATTTTGATCTGGAGGTGGACCGGATCAACCATCCTCAAAGACCTCTCCCTTCTGGCAGAATCTCCTTAAAGGAACTCCTGATCCTTGCTTGCCTGTTTTCTGTTACTGGCTTTGTGACCTCTGCACTCTTGGGCACCCTCCCATTAGTTCTTGCCGTGATAATATGGTTTGTAGCCATATTATATAATTGGAGGTATAAAGAGACAGGGCTGCCTGGAAACATGATGGTAGCCCTTTCTGTTGCCTGGTTTTTTATCTTCGGCGGGGTTACGGTGGGTGGATTTGCAAATAGTTTAGTTTGGACCTTTGGTTTTTTGGCATTCATTTTTGATCTTGGTGAAGAGATCGCTGCTGACTCCATGGATATGGAAGGTGACGAAAAGCGACGGGCCAAAACCATTGCCAGAATACATGGAAAGAAGTATGCCCTGCGTGTCTCCACTTCTTTGTTTGTTTTGTTTGTTCTCTTAAGTTTTCTCCCCTTCCTGATGGGATGGTTTAGTAACATCTATTTATTTATCTTTGTGCCCATGGATGTTGCTATTCTGTATTTTGCCGCCAAACTTTTAACCAGTCCAACCCTGGAAGAGGGCCGGAAGATAATTCGCCAGCTCTACCTCGGCCTGGTGATTTTTGTTATTGCATTTGTCATTATCCGGGTTCTTTGAAAAAATTAGAACCATTTACTCTTAAAAAATAGAAAGTGGATCCAAAATTTAAGAATTTAACAAAAATCTCAAGTTTATATTTTCCCTATCCACTGGGCAATAGTATCTATCACCTCCGGATCTACATGACCCTCAATGAAGTATTCCTGTGGAGTTGATTTACCCTCTCCGGAAACAAATAGGTGGTTCAGTTTAGGATAAAGCTTGAAAGAAACATCTTCTCTTGAACTAAGCACAGCTTTCCAGCCTTCAAAGTCTTCGGTAGCCAGAACCTGGTAATCACGTCCCCC
>JADGNH010000011.1 GCA_017883605.1 Methanobacteriaceae archaeon | reverse complement strand
TTTCCTTTAACACCTGAGTGTGGTAACTTTCTCCTGGGCCTGGTTCGTGCACCGGGTCACAAATTGTTTGGTTTTGGGGCATATGGACCGGATCACATATTATGGGCTCACTTACCATCTTATATAAGATATAAATAATTATTATAGATACTAGGCCCGATATAAGGGCGATGAAAACTTTTAAATTCTCGTTTTGGATGTAATGGTCTATAATGCTTCCTAGAAGGTAGCTAAAGAATAAACCCACCACTAGAAAAGGGGATATGCTGATTAAAAATAGTAGGGGATCAACCAGGATAAAGGGGGATGAAAAATAGTTATAACCAAAATTGAGATAATTACGGCCCAGAATAATTATGATCAAAGTTATACAGGGGATTGATAACACTAAAAATAGGGTTAATTTAAACTTATTTGGCTTCAACAGCTCTTTAATATCCACCATAAACATCAACTATTATAATGTTTATTCTTTTTTATATTAAAGTTTTAAGATTATTGTTTATGAGATTTAACATTCAAATTTCTATATATTCTTGTTTTACGGATTAGTATTCAAATCTATAGTTTAATATTTTAAATCCGGAAAATTCTGGCCATGGTATCTGAGTTTTGGAAGTAGTCCTGCACACCGTGATCCCGGAACTTTCTCTCCACCACCTGGAACCTCAACATTCTATGGGACAGACGGTCTGCTTCTTTAATTGACTCCCCGTAGAAACCTTCCATTTTTTTATAAAGGAGGTTTACTTCCTCTTCTATTTCTGGATCACCCACTATTCCATAAATTTGGAGCAAGTTTTTCAGTGTAAAATCATTAGATTTCATGATAAGGTCTCTGGTTTCCGTCCGTAACTTCTGGGACTTTTTACCGGGATAAAACCTTTTAAGCAGTTGGGCTCTGTAGGATAGGGCTATCAGTTGATGGGATAGCTCAGGATAAGATGAATTTTCCCGGTAGAAGGTTAGGGCATTAATGCGGAACATCTTCTCCACTGCAGGGTCTTCAATACAATAATCCCATTGAGGCCATTTACCCCTTAAAAGTCCTTTACGTTTCACCAGCTTTTCCAGGGGCGAACCGGCAACTATTTCAGCCCTTCCAAAGTCAAAGGCTTTATCCAGGTTATTGTTCATGAAATAGATGTTTTCATTGATCTCATTTAAGGTGGCCCGGGGATGGAAAATTAAGAGATTAAAAGTCAGGGCCACGTCGTGTCTTTCCAGTATTTCCAGGGAAGTATGGATATCATCCCTGGTGGAACCCCTACCCAGGGCCCTCAATCCGCTGTCACTGGCATTTTCCACCCCCAGGAAGATGCCCACTGTTCCCAGTTCCACCAGGGAGGAAGCCAGATCTTCACTGAGAGCGTCCGGCCGGGTCTTTATGATAATGGCTATATCATCAACTTCTACTTTTTCATCCTGCAGTGCGGTTTTTAAAGAATCAACTCTGGCTAGAGACTGCGAGGGGGATGGTAAGAGGAAGTTGTCATCATGAAACTGGAATAATCTCACCTTTTTCTGGTGATAAAGTTCCCCCATTTCCCTGGCAACATTTTCTGGTGTTCTTAAAGCGTATTTAAGGCCTTTTTTAGGGGAGTGGAAGGTACCTATACAACAATACAAACATTTGGAATGAAAACAGCCCCTGCTGGTAACTAGGGTAGCGAACCTCTCCCCCAACCTGACATGGGGCTTTTTATTCCGCAAGGGGAAGGGGATTAGTTCCAGGTCAGGAAATTCCCTCCTACAATGGTTTTTGTTAATGGACCCATCTGGGAGTGGATATACAAGATTAGGAATGTTTTTGAAGTCTTCTTTATTAAGGAGGGCATTAATCAGCATCAAAATTGGTTTTTCACCTTCAAAGCGGATAACAGAATCTACCGGCACGGTTTCCAGTATTTTCTCATATTCAAAGCTAGGAAAATGGCCTCCCACTGTTAGGTGGACTTCTGGTTTGATCTCTTTAATCCGCCGGATAACTGCAAAGAAAATGGTAGCCAGGGATTGGAATGCCATGGAAACACCCACCAGGTCAGGATCAAATTGTTTAACCTCATTTATGGCTTTGGGAAAATCCTCATATCGGGAACAGGGAACCACTTTAACCTGATGTCCAGCATCATCCAGAACTGCGGCCAGATATCTGATGGCCAGGTTCTCCTCGTCTTCGGCACCAATAAGAACGGCTTTTCCCATTTTATTCATAGTTGCTCCTTTGAATGGGGTTTTCACTTAAAGAGAGTTAATAATTCTTCTGGAGTTAATCCTTATTCATAATAACTGAAATTTAAAGGACCTAGATTATAAGATATTCAGAGGATAACAGCATCAATCCCCACATGCCACACACCAGGACTCCGTGATTTAACCTTTCTTTTGTTTAATATTTTAACTTCCCGATGGCCAGCGGCTTTTATGATTCTCTCTACAGGTCTTTCAAAGTCGGATGCAAATTCATAGTAGTGCAGTATTCCTCCCGGTTTCAATGATTCAACCGCAGTCCCCAAGAATTCACAGGCAGTTCCCGGGAGATTCATGATTATCCGGTCGGCGTTTATTTTCCTCTCAGCTAAAATTTCCTTCACATCCCCCAATATGGGAGATACCTTTTCCTGGACCTTATTAAGCCCAATATTCTTCTGGAGATAATAATAAGCGTCTGGGTTGATGTCAATGGCGTAGATCTCCACATCATGCCTTCTGGCGATGGATATGGCGAAGGGACCCACCCCGGCGAACATGTCCATAATGGTCTCCCCATCTTTAACCTGATTAACTATTCTCTCCCTCTCGGTGGCCAACCGGGGACTGAAATAGACTTTTCGGACGTCCAGCATGAACCTGGCGCTGTATTCGGTGTGGATGGTCTCTGAGGATTCATCTCCTGCCAGATGTTCCAGTTCACGGGTCCTTATAACTCCTTTTATTTCACTCTTTTTAGAGAAAACAGCCCGTCTCTTGGTGAAATTTAATGCGGCTTCCCCAATCAAATATTTCTCATCCTGCAGGTCCTCCGGGATTTCCAGGATTACCACATCCCCCATGATGTCAAAGGATTTTTTTATTTCATCGATCTTTTTAGGGTCAATTTTACCCTTTAAATAGTCTTTGAGACTTTTGGGGCCCCTTTTCTGTTCCTCAAATTCGGTTTCTATAATTTCAAAGGATGTAACTCCTATCTCTTCAATTTTTTGAGGGTTCTCCCTGGTTAAATCAGGGCCCTGTTCAAGGGGGATTAAAACAAAATCACCAGAACGTTTTATCTTCAGTTGAAGATCAACAAGTGAATGTTTTAACAGGATTCTACGCACCTTATCTGCCTGGTTTTTGGGAACTTTTAAACCGATCATGGGATTCCTCAAGGTTTATTAAATAATATTTCTTGAAATTGTTTTATTTGGCTAAATTCTCAAAATCATTTTACAGTGGATAAGCTTTTATTTATTAAGCTCTTATTTTAGAGTTAGTAAATAAAAAATTATAAACTTTGCTAATTTAAATAAAATCACAAGGTGATTTAATGCTTTATTTTATTGGCCTGGGACTTTACGATGAAAAAGACATATCCCTGAAGGGGGCAGAAGCCCTTAAAAAGGTGGATGTTATATACGCCGAATTTTACACCGCCCGTCTTTTTGGGGCCAGCATAGACTCCCTGGAGGACATGCTGGGAGTTAAAATAAAAACCCTAAGCCGGGAGGAGGTGGAGGAAGAAAATATTCCTCTAAAAGAAGCTGAGAAGAATGATGTGGCATTTTTAAGCGCTGGAGATCCGTTAATCGCCACCACCCATTCAGATATGATGATCCAGGCTAAAAAAAATGGCATAGAAACTATGGTTATCCACTCATCATCCATCCTATCTGCAGCACCAGGCATATCTGGCCTGCAGGCCTACAAATTTGGAAAAGTCACCACTATCCCCTTCCCTGAGGAAAATTACTTCCCACATTCCCCTTACCTGGCCATAAAAGGTAACCGGGATTCTAAGATGCACACCCTGGTACTTCTGGACATACAGGCCCATCTGGACCGTTACATGACCGTAAATCAAGGCCTGGAATATCTCCTTCAGGTAGAAAGGGAGAGAGGAGAAAATATTATATCAAAGGATACCCTGGCCGTTGCAGTTGCCCGCGCTGGTTCTCCAAAACCCGTGGTAAAGGCAGATAAGATAGAAAAGCTTCTGGATGAGGATTTTGGCGGTCCGCTGCACTGTCTGATAATACCATCGGATCTGCACTTTATGGAAGCTGAGGCCCTGGTGGTATTGGGTGGGGCGCCTGAGGAAATTATGAAGGACTCTTTATAGTCCAAAATTATGAAAAACTTTTTATAATTTAATTATTTTGATGATGGAATGAATATTGGCTGCAATGGAACAATTGAAGAGAAATAAATGGAAAAGATAGGAAGAAGATAAATGGAAAAAGATTCACCGGATGAATTTTCAAATGTAAAACCCTTCTTAAAATGGGCTGGCGGCAAAGGTCAGCTATTAAAAGAATTGGAAAAAAGATTGCATCCATCTATAATCCACGAAAGAACCATCCATAGATATGTGGAGCCTTTTGTAGGTGGGGGTGCCATGTTCTTTTTTCTTAAACGGCATTTTCAGGTAAGGGAATCTTTTCTTTTTGATAAAAACAGGGAATTGATTATGGCCTACGGGGTTGTAAAAAATTATTATAAGAAGTTAGTAGCAGATTTATCTGAAATAGAGGATGACCACCTCCACAAATCAGAGGAAAGTCGCAAGGAAAATTACTACCAGATTAGGGAGGCCTATAACCGCCAGATGAATGATTTTGATTATGATCATTACCACCCGGGATGGATAACAAGAGCCAGTTATATAATCTTTCTCAACAAAACCTGTTTCAACGGACTTTTCCGTCAAAACCAGAAGGGTGAGTTCAACGTCCCCTTTGGCCGGTATAAAAATCCTAAAATATGTGATGAAGAAAATTTAGCAGAAGTTCACAAAGCACTAAAAGACGCCCAACTCTTCTGCGGTGATTTCACAGATTCAGAGAATTACATCCTTGATAAAAGCTTGGTCTACCTGGATCCCCCCTATCGACCCATCAGCAGCACATCCTACTTTACCAGTTATTCTAAAGAGGGTTTTAATGATGAAGACCAGGAAAAATTGGCTGACTTCTTTAAAAAAATGGATAAAAAAGGAGCATATTTGATGCTCAGCAACTCCGACCCTAAAAATCAGGATGGAGAGGATGATTTCTTTGATAACCTTTATAAAGATTTTAAGATGGAAAGAGTGGTTGCAAAGAGAAATATAAACCGGGATGCCACAGGAAGGGGAAAAATAAGGGAATTAATTATCAGAAATTATTCCTAAAAATAGTTTTGATATCTTTTTTTAATTAGAGGCTTATATTTGCATTTAAGGTATAATTATTTTGCAGTTAAGGTATAAATTATACTAATTCAATTATTTCATCAACAGCAGGAACTTTTTTATCGATAAACTCACATTTTTCCACGTTTTCCAGGGGAATTAAAACTTTTTTTTCCCCTCCTTCCTGGGCACCATACTCTATTTCTATGAATCCACGGACTTCGTCGATCTCTATTTTCTGAACTCCAAACTCGCCTTTACGAAAGTTATGGACGGTTTCGTTTATCATGCTGACTTCGATCTTTTCTATCATCTATTTCACCTTTAAAAGTTGTCTTATCTGAAATTCCATTCTTTTTTAGCGTAATCTTATCTTAAACTTTCGGTCTCTTCAGGATTTATTAATGTTAGTTCAAATAAAGCTCGATATCTATTATGTTAATAAAAACATTTATAGATAAGTGGGGCTGGTAATTTAGATTTAGATAAATCCGGATATTAAATGGAAAGAGTTTCTAAAAATTTAATGAAAGATATCATAGATATTAAATTTGAAATTAAAGAAATTCATAGATATTAAATTTGAAATTAAATAGAAGATAAATTTTAAGATCAATAGTGAGGTAAAAAATGGTCGATAAAAAACATGGTCACGTACATCACAGCCGGTCATCCCGGGATATTTTAAGCGCTGATAAGGTGCTTTCTGAGGCAGGTTTAAAATCTGGGGACAGCTTTTTAGATGCGGGTTGCGGGGATGGTTTCATCTCCCTAGCAGCATCTTCTGTAGTGGGGGATGAAGGAAAGGTTTATGCTGTTGATGTATACCCGGAATCAATAGATATGGTGAAAAAGGAAGTTCAGGAGAAGGGGATAAAAAATTTAGAGGCTACTGTTGCCGATATAATGGATAAAATCCCTCTGGATAATGATTCAATAGATCTCTGTGTCATGGCCAACGTTCTCCACGGCTTTGTAGCTAATGATGAGGTGGAACCGGTCATAAATGAAATCAGAAGAGTCGTAAAACCAGAGGGAGTCTTTGCAGTGGTGGAGTTCAAGAAGATGGAAGGTATTCCCGGCCCGCCCTTCAAGGTACGTATAAGTCCAGGAGATGTGGAGGAGGCAATTACTTCTTATGGCTTTGAGGTGATGGGAACTGTTGAAGTGGGTGATTATCATTACCTGGTTAAGGCGGTAAAAAAATAATCACAAATTTAGGTTAATAAAAATAATTATTTTTTTTTATTTGTGGATAGATTTTATGGAGTTGGAGTCTTTAATAGAGTTGAAATCCCTGGGAGTCGTATATTCTTTATACCAAAGACAAGGCCAGGCACCTCGTCAGGGACGTAATTCTGAAGAAATTCAGTGAAATTGTAATCTTTGATGAGTACCGGGAAGGACTGCAAGATCTGAATAAATATAAACATTTAATAGTTCTTTACTGGTTTGATAGGGCTGATGAAGATACTCTTAAGGTCATACCGCCGGGTGCGACTGAAGAAAGAGGAGTATTTTCCACCAGATCACCCAAACGTCCTAACCACATAGCATTATGCCTGGTGGAGGTCATCAAATTAGAAAAAAATAAATTAAGGGTGAAATGGTTGGATGCCCTGGATGGATCCCCAGTTTTAGATATCAAACCATTTATTCCAGAGCTGGACTGTTTGTAGACGTATATTTATTTTAAAGAGTTTAAAGGTTAATAATCTTTATTTTAAAGAGTTTAAAGTAAACAATCATTTTTAAGCTTCGAAAATTCAGAATAAAGGTGTATATTTATCTAAAAATTCTCTATAATCCCTATCCAGTATCTTTAAAGCCGACATAGCCTCGGGATGGGAACAGCACCTCTCTTCCACCAGATTCCTCAGGGTACCGTTTTTAATGTTTTCCCTTATCTCCCTTAAAACAAAATCCATAGCGTTTCGGTTGTAATCTTTCAGTTCTTCCAGGCTGAAATCATACAAATTATATTCTTTAAGGTTGTAGATGGCGTTAGGGGTCATCATCAGGTCTAACTGTGCATAAAAGTCGCAGGCGGCATCTCCAAAAAGATCAACACCCATATAGCAGAGCAGGGGAATGAATGGAGTTTTAACGAAGGGAAAATAAAGGGCTGAATTGGGATTTACAGCTTCTCTGATATTTACCGCCATATTGACCAGATCTCTGGGTCTTCTGATGAGTTCTTCTGGATTGGCAATCATCAGAACCTGATTTCCCAGTTTTTCCAGTTCCTGGGCGCAGTGGATTCTGAGTTCCAAATATTTAGAGCCATGAACCACGGCCACACCATTATCTTTGCTTTCTCTGGCCTTTTGGATGGTCTGCTGGACTGAAAACTCAGCAAGCGTTTTTGGCACGTCGTAAGGCATGGGTTCATCTTCAATAAAAGGTAATGATGCATTTGGCCTTAATATGCCGGGAGTTTTTAGTTCAAGGTAAGTTCCCAGCCTTGCCGGGCCGTCGTGAATTTTTATCTCAAGCATGTAATTCTATAGACTGATAAGAACTAAAAAAGGTTGCTGTTTCTGGTGATTTGCGACGAATTTAAAATTATTTGAATTTGGAAAATTATTTCTTGAGGCTGTCTCATAATTCAAAATCAGAGAAAAAATAAGAGCAAATAGAGCTTTAAATCCAAAAATAAGCAAAATTTCTTGTGCCAAAATTAATCATGAGACAGCCTCTCCTTCTATAAAAAAAGTTATTAAATTGTTCTTTATAAAAAAAGTTCTTAAATAATGTGGATTTAAGTTCTTAATAAAATGGATTAAGATTTTCCATAGGGGATGATCCAAGAATGAGTCATGGTTACAGATTCAAAAGTTTAATTCCCAGCGGCTTCACTGCAATCAGAATTGTCCTGATACCGTTTTTTTTACTGGCATTTTTTCAAGGCCTTAAATTCTGGGCAATTTCCATTTTTATATTCGCAGTTGCAACTGACGCCATTGATGGTTACCTTGCAAGAAAATGGGATTCAGCCTCCCCTTTAGGTGCATATCTTGATGTAACAGCAGATTTTATCCTGATATCAGCAATATTCTTGGCATTTACCATTGAGGGTGTTTATCCTTTCTGGATATTGTTTATAATTGTTTTCATGTTCCTGCAGTTCATATTAACCTCAAAAACTGAAATCCCCATCTATGATCCCCTGGGTAAATATTACGGATCTTTCCTGTTCACAGTTATATTTATCACTTTAATATTCCCTAATAACTCTGTATATCTTTTATTACTTTCTTTAACAGTTATTTTTACCATAATCTCCGTTATAAGCCGGTTATTCTCCCTTTATACTGGTGGTGATAAAATTCGTTGATCATTTTAATTTGATTAGTTTTAAAAGTTCATTTCAACTTTTCACTTGCCATCGTTTCGAACTTTTTTTACTGACATATTCAACTTTTCATCACCATTAATTGCTTTTTCAATCACTGTCGTTCAAACTTTTACCAGAGTATCAGGCCCCAACGGAACCAACGTGTCATCAAAAAGGTGACAGTAAGCAGATTTTTAGCAACCTTTATATAGGGCAACTCTCACACATAAATTTGAAAATCATAAGTTTTCGCACAGACCCTTAGCATGAACAGGGCGTGAAATAGAATGGATGCATTAAGACGCTTGAAAAAAATATTAACTGGGGAACAAGAACCAGAGAAAGAAAAGAAATCAGAAGAAGCAGCGGAACAGCCAAAATCAGAGACTGAAACCATAGAACCAGAAGCTATTGAAGTAGAAGAAGAGAAACCAGAACCAGAAGCTATTGAAGTAGAAGAAGAGAAACCAGAAGCAGAAACAGTAAAGGAAGAAAAGCCAGCTGAAACAGAAAAACCAGAAGCTGAAGTAGCGAAAGAACCAGAAACAGAAGAACCAGAAAAAACTGAAGAAGTTGAAGAACCCAAAGAAGAACCCAAAACCAAGAGGAGTGATAGTATGACTTTACTTGAAGGAAGAGAAGCAGAAACCATAACCCGTAAAGATATAGATGAAAATTTCAAACAAGAAGTGATGGATGCTGGTGCAGAGTCATTAGCGTTATGTTTCCAGTGTGGGACCTGTACAGGGGCATGTCCATCTGGAAGAAGAACTCCATATAGAGTAAGACAGGTAGTAAGAAAGTCAGTTATGGGCCTTAAAGAAGAGGTAATATCTGACGATTCCCTATGGATGTGTTCAACCTGCTACGAATGCCAGGAAAGATGTCCCCGAGGCATTAAAATTGTGGACATCGTGAAAATCGCCAGAAATTACGCGTCCCAGGCAGGATACATGGCAAAAGCCCACAAAATGACTGGATCCTTTGTTATTAAAACAGGACATGGTGTGCCCATAAACGCCGCCACCATGGAACTGAGGAAAAGGGTAGGCCTAGGCGAATTACCACCAACCACCCACCAGTTCCCAGAAGCACTGCAGGAAGTTCAGGCCATATTCAAGAAAACAGGCTTTGATAGCCTCATAGGATACAACTGGGAAACAGAGACTATAGAATAAGGAGGAATCAAAAATGGCATTTGCATATTTCTTAGGATGTATAATGAACAACAGATACCCTGGAATTGAAAAGGCAAGCAGAGTTATGATGGAAAAACTGGGTATTGAACTCCAAGACATGGAAGGAGCATCTTGCTGCCCAGCACCAGGTGTTTTCGGATCATTTGATAGAACATCACACGCAGCTATAGCAGCCCGTAACATCACCATAGCTGAAGACATGGGCGCTGATGTGATGACTGAATGTAACGGATGCTTTGGATCACTCTTCGAAACCAATCACATGTTAAAAGAAGACGAAGAGATGAAAGCAAAAATAAACGACGTACTATCAGAGGCAGGAAGAGAATTTAAAGGAGAAATAAATGTAAGACACTTCGCAGAGATCCTCTACAACGACGTAGGACTGGACAAACTCTCAGAAGCAGTTACAAAACCCTTAAACCTCAACGTTGCAGTCCACTACGGCTGCCACTTCCTCAAACCAAGCGCTGAAATAGAAATCGACAACGCATTAAAACCCACCATACTTGATGAACTGGTTGAAGCAACCGGTGCAAAATCTGTACCTTACCGTGACAAGTTAATGTGCTGCGGAGCAGGCGGAGGTCTTCGTTCCCGTGACATAGACGTTACCCTGGACTACACCAAAGAAAAACTGGACAACATGACCGATGCCGGTGTGGACGCTATAGTTAACGTATGTCCGTTCTGCCACCTGCAGTTCGATGTAGGACAGACCGAAGTGAACAAAAAACACGGAACAGACTACAGCATACCTGTTTTCCACCTGGCACAGCTTTACGGCCTGGCAATGGGATTAAGTGCAGATGATCTTACTGTAGACGCACACCAGATATGCGTAGATTCAGCTCTAGAAAAATGCGCTGAAATTGAAGAAATGGACCAAATTACCGGAGGAGAATAATAATCAATTCTCCTTTATTTTTCTATTTTTTTTTAAATCTATTTTAATACATTTTAACTACATTTGATTCTATAATATATTTTAAGTACATCTTAATTCTATAATTAATATCATATTTTACCACTTGAGAGAAAAAATAATTCAAAAGCGAGGTGTTTTTCTTGTTTATTGCAAGTGTGGTTGGAGTATTTAAATTTAATGAACTGCCCGAAAAATACGGCCCCTTTGTACAGTATAAAGCTTCACTGGAAAAAAGAAATATAGATAAAGATGAAAAAATAGCCATCCTGAATATAGCCGGTACCGAAAGCCATCACGTACTGCTCTTGAGCTCATATAAAAGTATAGATGAAATAGTTGATGAACTGAAAGAGGTAGATGCTAAACTGAATTACAACAGTAAGAAAATATTGGAAGGACATCTATGAGTGACCTGCCAGCGGAACAGACCTGGATGATCCTGGTTGAGCTCTTGAGTGACCTCCGGAAGAAGGGTGTTGAAATTCCTCCCCAGGTCACAGAAGACATCCGAATGGCCAGGACCACCCTGAACTTCTACAAGGTGGATCCCACCGATCCTGAGAGAATGGTTGAGCTTAAACGATTAAACGATTTCCTTAACTCTGCTCAGGACCCTTTACTGACCCTGGCCGATGACCAGGGAGAATACTATCTTGAACAATGGTTGGAGAAGCTTAGAAAAGCTTCCAGAGGAGAGCAGATATACCAGATAATTGATAAAAAATCCAGATTTGTCGTGGGAGCTCCTTCAGGTTTTTCAATGGCCAGAATCACCTTCAAAAAGCCCCTGTCTGAAGACCGGGTGCAGGAGATAGCAGAATACCACAACGTGATCATCGAGTTTGAAGAAGACCATATCGTATTGATATTTGGAAATAAAGAGAATATCAAAGAAAGTTTAAAGGAAATAGCCTCTTTCTTCAAGGAGCAGGTGGATCTGGATTTGTGAATCCGATTATTAACTGGAAATAGCTTTAATGGAATAATCCTTTAATGGAATAAATCAATTGTTGTATTATTATGATCAAACTTTAATTATTAATTTAAAATAATTTTGAAGAATTCAATTTAAACCTGATTTTATTGGAGGCTCATAATGAAAATCCTGGCAGTTGGCGACATGCACGGTAATTACAAAAAAATTTTAGATTATCTCAAGGAAAACCGGGTGGATCTGGTTATTTTAACCGGGGACATAACCAATTTCGGTCCTGCGGAGTTGGGAGAGGAGATTTTAAACGAGATAACTCAATTTGACGTGCCGGTCCTGGCCATCCCTGGCAACTGTGATCCGGTGTCCATCCATAAAGAAATAGAAAATTCCCGCGCCGTGAATATCCACGGTAGAAATGTGGTAATTAAAAATATGGGTATATGCGGCTTTGGAGGGTCAAATCCCACTCCATTCGACACCCCCATGGAATTTGAGGAAGTTCAGATCTACGACGAGGCCCAGAAGGCCCTTAAAGACATAAAGGATCATAAGATTACCCTTTTCATAACCCACGCCCCGCCCTACGGGACAAAGACTGATCTGCTCCCTTCCGGTGTTCATGTGGGCAGTAAGAGCATCCGTAAAATAATAGAGGAGCTGCAACCGTCTATAAATATCTGTGGACATATACATGAATCCCGGGGAATGGATGTTATTGGGAAAACTAGGGTAGTTAATCCTGGTGAAATATCCAAGGGATACGGCTGTTTAATCCATGTAAATGATTCTACAGAAGATAAAGTCGAGGTAAAACCAGAGATCATAAAACTTGATGAGTGATAAGGAATAAATGGGATTTAAAAGTTCTGGAAGCTTTAATGAGAATATCATGTGTAAAAAAAGTATTTAAGTAAATTTTATTTAGAAATTGTTTTAAGCAATTTTTTATGATAAGATATTTTAGGCAATTTTTTATGTAGAAAATATTATTAACTACAGTTAACAAAACCATTTTTATATTGACTTTAGTTATTATAGCGTTCATCCCTTATTTGAGGTGAGAAATTGAAAATGATAATGGTTGAAGGAGAGGTAAGCGGGAAAAAGTACAGAGAACCCTTTTCTAAAGGAGTTCTGGCCAGATCGTTAACCAGGGCAGAGATGGATCCCAACAAGTCTTATACCTTTGCCTCCCAGATAGAAGCTCATCTTAAAAAAGAAGGCGTTAATGTAATACATCTGGATGATCTGGTGAAAATAGTACACCAGAAGCTTAAAAAGGAAGATATTGAAATAGCTGAGAAATACAAACACTGGAAAAGTGTCCGTAAATGTAAGGAACCCTTAATAATATTGATCGGCGGCTCATCAGGAGTAGGGACCTCTTCTATTGCATTTGAAGTGGCCAACCGTTTGGATATCAGGAACATGATCAGCACCGACATGATCAGAGAGGTCATGCGTAAGATCGTATCCAAAGAACTGCTGCCCACCATTTACGAGTCCAGCTACACAGCCTACCGTTCACTGCGAATACCACCACCTCCAGAGCTTGATGAGGTTTTAATAGGTTTTAGAGACCATGTGGATACTGTGAGTGTGGGTGTGGATGCTGTTATCGAAAGAGCCCTTAAGGAAGGAATAAGCATTGTTATAGAGGGTGTTCACATCGTACCGGGATTCATCAAAGAGGACCTGGTGAACAAGCACAACGTTAACATGTTTGTCCTGACTCTGCAGGATGAGGAAGTACACCGGGGAAGATTTTACTCAAGATGCAGGCAAATGTGGGCTAGAAGACCTCTTAAACGTTATATGAGTTCTTTTGGAGCTATAAGAAGGACCCACAAGTACTTTGAAAGCCAGGCCAATAAGTACCATGTCCCGGTTATAGAAAATATCGATGTTACCACCACCCTGGACTCTATAATTGAACATATAACCGCCAGCTATGGAAGTGAAGAAAATGCTGAAGAACCTAAAAGTTAGAGATGTAATGACCCAGAAGGTAATAACCGTACCCCCTCGGGAGGATGTTGTTTTTGCTTTTGAAAAGCTGATGAAATATAAGGTGAGCGCCCTTCCTGTGGTTGATGGGGAGGAACTGGTGGGTATTGTCACCGCCACCGACCTAGGACATAACCTGATCCTGGATAAATATGAAATTGGAACCACCGTGGAGATGGTGATGGTCAAAGATGTGGTATCTGTAAGCCCAGAAGACGATTTGTTTAGTGTCATTAAAAAGATGAACCAGTCTGGATCTGAAAAAGAGATAATAAACCAGCTGGTGGTAATGGATGATGGGAAAATAACCGGAATAATCTCTGATGGAGATATAATAAGGGCTATAAAGGCATAGTTTATTTTTGTTTCTTGAAGTATAGTAATTCTTAATTGTCCTTTTTATTCTAATTTTCCTTTTTTTTATTTTTAATTGTCGATTTTTGACTCTTTTTGTTCTTTTTTTATGCTTAAATTTTTATTATTCTTTTTTTTATTCTTCTTATTCTTTTAAATCCTTTATTTATTCTTTTTATTCTTTTAAATCCTTTATTTTAGATAAGAACACTAATTAAAAAAAATAACTAATAATAAGAAAAATATTTAAAAAATAGAGATATAGGGGATATGACCAGGTCCACCCCTAAGGTTCACTTCCCTAAAAAAATCATTTTTCCAGCGGCGTTACCCGTGGTTTAAATGAGTCACATAGGCTGGGAAACTTCTTGGGCATTTCGATTTCCAGTTTCTCGATAATTTCCTCTTCTATCTCCGTACTCTTCTCTGCTGAAACCGAGAAGGCGCCGTTTTTAAGTGTGACCTCGATGTTCTCATTTCCAATGTTGAAATCCATATCTACAGGTTTACCCGCATCCAGGGTGGAAACCATATCTGCCATGATGTCATCGTTTATTTTGAGGAGGTGAGTCCCTTCTGGTACATATGTTTTGTCTCCGGTTACTATCCTCTTTATCAGGAAGGGGGCACATCCTTCAGTCCGGGCAGCCTTCCGGTTTACCCAGAATATGGTTAACATCACCTTTTTTTCGTTTCCCAGTCCACTTTCAAATTCCAGTTCTTCCATATTAATCTCCTCCCATAGCTTTGATGTTTTGGCTTAATTCCAGGCCAATTTCGTAACATTTCTCCAGTTCATCTTCGGTGGGAACGTAGTCCACCTCATATTTATTTAATACCTGGAATCCTACTGTTTCCAGAGATTCCGCCACTTTATCTATGGCTTTCCCGCTCCATCCCTTTGAACCGAAAGTAACGGCCAGTCTTTTAATCCCGGTTCTGGCAAAGCCCAAGCCCTTGAGATAGTACATCAAGTCACCTATGCTGGGGTAGGGCTCGTTGAAAAGAGTGGGTACACCTATAAGCACGGCTTTACTGTTTAGGATGTCTTTCACCATCTCACTTCTCTCATCTGCATGGAGGAAGTACATTTTAACATCCACACCCCCTGCTATGAGTCCTTCTGCCAGTGCATGGGCCATTTTCTGGGTGGACTGGTGCATGGTATCGTAGATTATGGTGGCCTTATCCTCACACTTTCCGGTGGCCCAGTTGCTGTAAGCCCCGATAATCTTCATGGGATCCGTCCAGATCTGACCATGTGCCGGTGCAATCATATTAATCTTCTCCAGGAGTCCCAGTTCCTTTACTTCCTCCAATTTACGCAGCACTAACATGGAAAGGGGAGTGATCAAATTGGCGTAGAACTTCTGGGCAGCTTCCATCAAAACATATTCAGGGATTTCATTATCCAGACGTTTGGTGAAGCAGAGATGCTGTCCAAAGGCGTCGTTTGAAAATAATATTCCCTCATCTGCCAGGAGGGTGAACATACTGTCTGGCCAGTGCAGCATCTTGGCCTCCAGAAATGCAAACGGTCTGCCTCCAATATCCAGTGTATCTCCAGTTTTAACCGTCTTAAAATCAGCTCCTTCCAGGGAAGGGTAATGTCTGGCCAGTCCAGGTACCGCTGTTTCTGTACAATATATAGGTGCCTCCGGGAATTTTTTGTGTATTTCCACCAGAGCACCGCTGTGGTCCTTTTCGATGTGATTCTGTATTATGGCGTCCACCTTTAATTCTCTTCCCTCCTTCTGGAAGGCGTCCTTAATTCTCCCCCACATTTGGGGAGAACTTCCCGGATAAGTATTGTCAATAATCACCGCTTTATCTGCACCGAAAACCAGGTAACTATTATATGTGGTCCCATTTAATGTATATCCGTGGTAGCTTCTTATATCCCAGTCCAATACACCTGTCCAGTATACACCATCTGTAATTTTAATAGCATCCGCTTTCATTTTTTCCCTCCCTAGTTAAAAACAAGTCTTTTTTATATACTATTATTATGGGAGATCTATATATTTTTTATTATTTTTATGAGAATACAGATTTTGTATGAATAAAGGGTATTTTTGTATAAATAAATGGTATTGTATAAAAAAGATTTTTCAGGGTATTTCAACATATTAAAATTGTAAATACTCTCTTTTCAGGTTAAATTCAACCAGATAAGCCTTTAAATATTATGGAAACCAGAAAATAGATACCGGCAGAAAGGGCGATGCAGGCGGGGATGGTGATGATCCAGGTGGTGGCTATATGTTTAATCACGTCTATTTTAACAGTGTCAGTTCCCCTGGCTATGCCCACCCCGATCACCGAACCCACCAGGGTCTGGGTGGGGGATATGGGCATTCCCAGCAATGCAAATATGTAAACCACAGATGCCATGGATATCTGGGCGGAGAAACCCCGGCTTGGGACCAGTTCAGTGATACGCTTACCTATAGTGCCGGTAATCCTTCTTCCGGCTATTAATATGCCTAAAACCAGCCCAATAGCCCCTATAAATTTAATATCCCCACCAGCAGCAGGTCCAAATGAATAGTAGATCACCCCGGTTGCTGCTGCAATATCAATGGCCCCCACATTTAAAGCAGCGAAAGCCGAGCTTCCAATCTGGAAGTAGGAAAATATCTTTTCCACCCGGTCTTTAAGTCCTGCAGACCGGATTTTTATGATGAATCGTTTCCTTAAAATATAATATAAACAAAAGCCTGCTGCCAGACCTATTAAAGGGGATAAAATCCAGCTCAAGACTATAAATCCCATCACATCGAAGTTTATGTAGGACGGCCCCACCGCAGCCAGACCATAACCAAAAACAGCACTTACAATGGCATCTGACCCTGAAATGGGAATCTTTTCCAGTAAAGTGATGCTTATCCAGATGGCGGCGGCCAGGATTATGATTAAAGCCCCACCAGGGGTAAGTACATCTGTACTGATTATCCCGCTTCCAATGGTCCGGATCACGTTAGTCCCCAGGTACATGGCTCCAATAAACATGAACACCGCCCCCAGGATCAGGGCTCTCCTCATGTTGAGTGATCCGCTCCCTACCGCGGTTCCAATGGAATTCCCAATATCGTTGGCACCAATGTTGAAGGCCATATAAAAGCTGATGATTACGCCGATTATCAATAGCCAGTCCATGTCTATAGTTTATGATTATGGATATAGAAATAATCTTGGTAATACTAAAAGCTCCCCATTCCATTTGGGTAACATATAAAAAAATTATTTACCAGCGGATTGGATTCCAAATGGATCGCAAGCTTAAAATAGTACAAAACCCTAAGATATAATGGGCTAGACTGGAGGGTCAGGGGTCCTCTGTAAGCGCACATCCCCTATATGGCGCGGTCGAAGTTCAAGAGGCGGCAGATTAACCGGCTGTTGGCCCAAAAATCTGACGTAGAAACCTCGTCCCGCAGGATCAGTGGTGGCAGGGTCCCGACTGTAGGGTCGGAATTAACTATCTTAGCCAGGGGAACGGGTCAGGTCTGGGAAGAAGCAGCTCTACTCTGGACAGCTGATGCTTGTGGAGCAACGGGGCGGAGTTGGGTTTCTGGATCACCAATGGTTGGAAGGTCTGTCCACTCTTGAACACGCCCACTTCAACTTTCAAAACTTTGATTATATACTCATAACTTTAGAAAAGTCTGATTAAAAGGAAATCCTTTTATTTGATCAAAGAGAAATAGTTTGATTAGCCCTTTTGTTAATTGTTCTTGCCGGGGTGGCCCAGTCTGGTACGGCGTTGGCCTGCTAAGCCAATGATCCTTTGGATCTCGCGGGTTCGAATCCCGTCCCCGGCGTTATTATAGTTTATTTTTTTTGAGGTGTGAGAAAATGAAGCTTTATACTCTGCAAGGAAAACTATTCCCCACTCCCCCATTTGACTTTTCCAAATCCCTACATTTTGCAGGCATGTTCACCCCCACAGAAGATGAACAGACCATTTCTGGTTTTACATTTACCAAGGCGGTTTACCTGGAAAATCAGACCCTGGCCTTCAGACTTGAAGATGAAGGTACCGTTGGAGAACCAGTTTTATCTTACACTCTTTTTGCCTATGAAAAAATAGAAAAAGAAACAGAATCAGCACTTCTAGATAGAATAAAATTTTTTTTAAGTTTAGATGATGATCTGAGGTCATTTTATGCTTTAGGAAGAGAAGATCCTGAGTTTACCCCTGTCCTGGAGGATTTCTACGGCCTGCACCAGGTCAAATTTTTAACCCCCTTTGAAGCGGCCTCCTGGGCAGTGTTAGGCCAGCGAATATCCATGAAAGTAGCCCATATAATGAAGGACAGGCTGGTTGAAGCGGTGGGTGATGTTATAGAAATTGACGGAGTTGAATACCGGACCTTCCCTGCTGCCAGTCAGATAAAAGATTTGGGTTTAGAAAAGCTGCTCTCTCTTTTAAAAAACAGAAGAAAATCCGAGTATATGATGGCAGTTGCAGAAGCATTTGATGGGGTGGATGAAGAGTTCCTTAAAAATGGTGATATAGAAGAAGTTAAAGAATGGCTCATGGATATAAGGGGTATAGGGGAATGGTCAGCTCATCTAGAACTTATAAGAGGTCTGGGAAGAATGGAAGAGCTCTCCCAACATGATAAAATGCTTTTTGAATGTGCCAGGAAAGTTTACGGTGTTGAAATTAAAGAAGAAGAGTTAAAGAGAATTTCCGATGATTATGGGGAGTTTAAGGGATACTGGGCATATTATATTAGAACAGGCTGTTAAGCTAATTATTAATTATCTATGGATAAAAATAGAAAAATAGAGCCGAAAACACGGAGAACCAAAAACTAACGGCCAAAACATGACAACCTACGGGAAAGCAAAACTTTATATGGTACAGATTACTACATTATGTTAACAACAATTACTAAAATATAACAACAATTACTAAAATATCATTCTAAAACCATTCTTTTAGGAAAGTTTAGTATTCTGATTTAAAAATTGATGTTTTACATTAATATTTACATTAATTGATGTTTTACATTAATAAATCAATATCACGTTTTTTTATTGTTTATACATTTTCATTTGTTTATAAAAAGTTGGATGAAGGGGAAAATAAACAAATAAACTCAAGAAGTTAGTTTTCTTGGAAAAATCCAATGACAGAAAAAAAATGATTTATTCATAGATTCTGAAAGGAATAAAATTTAAGGCATTTAATTAAATTTCTGTGGGTTATTTTATAAATTAAACTCTTTAAGCGAAAATTATATTCCCTCGCATTTACTTATTAATATTGTAGTAGAAAGTCAAAACAAAGTTAAGGTGATCATTTGATAAAAATTAAGAAGCAATCCAAATACAATGGCCCGGGAGAGTATATTGGAAGATACAACTATTACTATAAACTTAAGGCCTCACCGCTGGAGAACCCGTTTACTGGGCCGGTGAACCATAAGTCAAATTTGAGATTGGTTGAAAAGTTCAGGAAATTACTTGAATCCCTTCCAGAAGACAGTCCCCAGTGGAAAGAGATTCGAAGACTACAAAAGATATATGAAGAGAAAGGAGAGTTAATACTTATTTGCTGGTGCGATCCCCTTCCATGTCATGGTGAAATAATAAAATCAGCTATTTTAGGTGAAATCCAGCCCAATGGAGATTCAACCAAATAAGTTAAGAAATTAACCAAATAAGTTCATTTATCGGTGGAAAAACAAGGATAAGTTCATTTATCGGTGCAATAAGAGAACACGTCATTATGTTTTAACTTTATTGACATTCAACTCTATGGACATAATCTCAGCCACTATCAAATAAAAACCAGCCAGTCCCTTCCATTTTCCCCATTTACTGGCGATTTCCCGTGCCTCATCAGCCGATATCTTCTGGTCGTCACGATAAAAGTGTGATATTGCTCTTCTTAAGCCAATATCATCGGCAGGAAATGCTTCCAGTTTGTGCATTCCACGGAGGATGGCCAGTTCAGCTGTCCAAACCCCTACTCCTCTTATTTTAGAAAGCTCATTAATTATTTCATTTACATCTTCATACTCTTTTAATTTTTCTAAATCTAATGTTTCACCCACAACTTGCTTTGATAAATCTATTATATACTCTGATTTTCTAAAACTCAGCCCACATTCGCGCAGTTCTTCTTTAGTCACAGATGCTAATTTTTGAGGGGTGGGAAAGGCATAATGGGTCTTATATTCTATTTCTAATTTATCACCGAAGGTTTTTACCATTCTCCGCTCTATGCTGTGAGCGGCTTTAAGGGAGATCTGCTGTTCAATGATGGACGAAACCAGGGCTTCAAAAACCGTGGGTGTGGAGGGGCTGTTGAGGCCTTTGAGTTTTTTTACCAGTTTCGCCATGATTGGATCGCTTTTAACCTCCTCATAAAATTTGCTGAGGCCGAAATCTAAGTTAAAAATGGAAGTAATGGCCTTTTTGGTTAATTCCAGGTCATCATCAGAAACTTTTTCATTAGATTTTAATTGGACGGACAGCTCTGGTTTATCCGTAGTTCCTGTTGATTCTACAACAATGAGAATCAGTTTATTGTTTACCCTTATGACCTGCCAGAACCTGCCATTCTCAAATCTACTGATCTGAGGGTCGCTGTCGGTAAATATTTTCGCAATTAACCCGAAATCATAGGGAGCAACTGGATTTAGTTTTATATAGAAAGAATGCGCCATTTTTAACCACTTTGGTTGATCCATTTATTGACTTTGGCTCTACCCATTTGACTTTGGTTAATCCATCCATCGGGTGGCCTTCATGGTATCGGGACGGGGTGTAGCTGGAGGAATAAAAGCAGGGTAACCAACGGCACACCCGTTAAGGGCAAATTTTTTAAGAGGAAGTTCTAAAAGCCCCATAAAGCCTTCATCTTCGGCCATCTGGCTGGTGAGAGATACCAGCTGGAATCCCAGATCAAGAGCAGTAGCTTTAAGCCACATATTCTCCAGTACATGGGCCAGTGACTCCTGTTCTGCTGGTGGAACTCCTCTAAGTTCAGCAACCACCAGGAAGTATGGTGCACTCCCCACTCCCGGAACACCGTTATCCACAGCCATCTGAAGTCTCTTCACAAATGGTTCAAACTTGGATCTGATAAAAGGTTTTTCTGCCATTAAATTTTCAAAATGCTGCACTCCATCAGCAGCTTTCTTCTGCATGAGCTGAGCCGCAGTTTCAATACTTTCACTGCCCTTTTCAAAGACAAAAAAACGCCTGAAATCTTTTTCATCACCAACTGCAGCTGCAGCGTATGGTGCCAACATCCCGGCTTCTATAATGTCTTCTATCCAGTCTTTTGGAGGTTTTTCTTCTTTAAAAACTCTTATAGAACGCCTTGATTCTAAAATTTCATCCAGTATCTGGTTGCGTTCTTTTAGATCAGATTTTTCCATAATCTCTCATCTCCTCATTACTATAAATTGTATTTAGGGCTTCATAAATCTTTAGGGGGATTCATTAAATCATTTTTAGGATTGGTTAATCATTTTTAGGATTCATTAAACTTTTCAGTAATCATTAAATTTTTAATGGCAGTTCCCAATCTCCTAACACCTTCAGTGATCTTTTCATCATCTGAATTGGAGAAATTAAGTCTTAAAGTGTTTTTCTGGGGATTATCAGTGTAGAAAGCTTCCCCCGGTACAAAAGCCACCTTTTCTTTTAGGGCCCGATTAAAAAGTTCCATGGAAGAAAGACCGTCAGGCAAGGTTACCCATAGAAACATCCCGCCTTCAGGCTGGGTGTATTCAACATCATGAGGGAAATATTTCCCGATCATGGCGATCATAAGGTCTCTTTGCCTCTTGTACATTTTTCTTATTTTCTCCAGTTGCGTTTCAACTTCATAATCCCTGAGATATTGATGTACTATCCTCTGGGAGAGGTAGTTGGAGTGCAGGTCTGATGCCTGTTTGGCAGTGACAAGCTTTTCCATCACTTCTTTCCCGGCAACTACCCAGCCCAGCCTCATGCCTGGTGAGACTATTTTAGAGAAAGAACCCAGAAGAACAGATTTCTCAAGAAAACTCTTTATGGGAGGAAGATCTTCTCCCATAAACCTTATCTCACCGTAAGGGTTGTCTTCGATAAGGATGGTTTCATGGTTTTTCAGGATATCTGCAATTTTCTGCCTTTTTTGTCTGGAGTAGGTTATGCCGGTGGGGTTCTGGAAGTTGGGAATGGCGTAAAACAGTTTTATTTTCTGTGAAGTTAGAGTCTCATCAAGGGCGTCGGTGTCAATTCCATCGTCCAGGAGGGGTAGGGATTTGAAAACAGGTTCATATAAACCAAATGCTTGTATTGCTGCCAGATAGGTTGGCCGTTCAACCAGCACTGTGTCCCCTTTATCCAGGTAAATTTTACCCACCAGATCCAGGCCCTGCTGCGAGCCGTTGGTAATCAGTATTTCATCAGGATCCACCTTTAAACCCTTTAAAAGATATCTTTTTGCGATATATTCTCTTAATGGTTTATATCCTTCAGTTGTACTGTACTGAAGAGCTTCTTGACTGTTTTCTGAGAGAACTTTTGAAGCAGCGGATTTTATCTCTTTATAAGGAAATGATTCTGGATGGGGAAGCCCACCAGCAAAGGATATAATTTTGGGGTCCTCGGTGACCTTCAGGATCTCCCTTACAAAGGATCTGGGGATTTTTGACATTCGTTCTGCAAATAAATTGTTCATTTTAATGTTGCTCCGCTTATCGTTCTTTTTGATGGGTTAAATTCGATAATTTTGATTGATGATTTTATTTTTAAATAAGATTTAATGGATTTAATTTTTAAAACAAAATATTTAAAAGATTTATTCCTCTCTCGTTCAATCTCTCTCTCTCTCTCTCTCTCTCTCTTGTTCAATCCCCACTCCCATATTTCCTAACGTGCTTCCAGGCCCTTTTATACTTCTTAAACCTCTCATTATCGGAATATATGGCCATGTCTTCCCGGTTAAATATTTTTCTATCCTCACCCACCGGACATACCTTGATACAGATGCCGCAAGGGGCCTGATATTCCTTTCGAAGCTTTTTGCTACGGGTGGCACAGGTTATCTTATCAATTGGTGGTGGAAATTCTCCTTTTACTTTATCATCTACCGGTATGGCGTTTACAGGACAGCTGGTTACACACCGCATGCATCGGGTACAGAGGTCCTTGATTTTTATGGGATCTGGCTTTATTTCTGCTGTGGTGAAAATGGAGGTGAACCTGACACGCGGCCCGTATTCTGGGGTGAGAATGACGTTGTTCTGACCAAATGAACCTAATCCTGCCAGATATGCAGCGTGTTTATGGGAGAAAAATGCCAGTGGTTTCTTTAAAAGAATTTCTATATCTCCATATCCATCTCTGGGCAGGTAAATAGATGGATATCCCTTTTCTGTCAGAAAATTGGCAATTTCATAGGCTTTCTGATCCAAAAGGGCATTCACTGTTTTATAAAGTTCGTGGTAGTAAATGGAGGGGGCGGTTTCCACTATGGGGAGCTGAACCGGAAGCCCGATAACTATCACTGTTTTAACTTCAGGATAGATGGATTGGGGCCAGAATTCCTCTGGTATCCACTCAGGGAATGTGTTGGGGAGTTCTTCTGGTGGATGGGCCCATCTTTCTACTGGTGCAAATCCTACTAAGGGAACTCCCAGTTCCTTACACTTTTCCAGAATTTCCTGCTTAAGCTTTTTAGGTTTCATCTTGTAATATTATCTTTTTGAATCAATAAATTCTTTTTTGAGAATAATAAATTTTTTTTGAACTAATAAACTATTTCAATAACTCTTTTTGAGCAATAAATGAATTTTTAATCAATAAAAAATCTTTGAAATCAATATAAATTCTTTTCTAACCTTGATTTCAATAAAATGTATATTATTTAAAACTTCTTAACCATTTTAAGCCCTTCAAACCATAATATGCTGGTAAGTCCTCCTAAGAAACAGATCACAAGATCCATTGAGTTAAGGGAGGTGA
>JADGNH010000174.1 GCA_017883605.1 Methanobacteriaceae archaeon | reverse complement strand
AAAACAAATTGAGAGGACTTAATAAACAAATTACAAATCCAATAACAAATTACAGATCAAAATAACAAATTACAGATTTAAAATAACAAATTACAGATCAAAATACCAAATTATAAATTCAATTAACAAATTAAAGATTCAAATAACAAATTACAGATCCAAATACCAAATTATAACTTTAATTAACAAATTACAGATTTAAAATAACAAAATAGAGAGGTAAACTATGGATTATAAGGAATTAAAAAAGTATATGGAGCTCAGTCCCTTTGAAGTGCAGTTTGAGCTGACTAACATCGCAGGGAATTTCAGAGACCGCACCCTCCTGAATGCTGGTCGTGGAAATCCCAACTGGATAGCCACCACACCACGGGAGGCATTCTTCACCCTGGGCCAGCTGGCCGTTGAAGAATCTAAACGCCATTTTAACTACCCCCATGGAGGTGCACACCCAGATATAGAAGGAATCGCCCAGAGATTACATGAATACTTATTGAACAATCCAGATGCACCGGGCGCGGCCTTTTTAAGGGATTCAGTTAAGTATGGTATAGAAAATTTGGGTTTCGACCCGGATCCCTGGGTATATGAACTGGTAACCGGGACCATCGGGGATTTCTATCCTGAACCTGACCGGATGCGTCCCCATGCCGAGGAGGTGCTGCACACATTTTTACTCAAATTTTTATGCAACAATAAATCAAATCCCTGTAAATACAACCTCTTCGCCACAGAAGGAGGTACTGGTGCCATTAAATATGTATTTGATTCCCTAATGGAGAATGAGCTGATACATAAGGGGGATAAGATTGCCATCGGATCACCCATCTTCACCCCTTACTTGGAGATTCCCCGCCTTGGCGATTACGACCTGGTGGAGGTGGAAATCAAAGCTGATTCAGAAGACAACTGGCAGTATCCCGATTCAGAAATAGATAAACTCAAAGATCCATCCATTAAGGCCTTCTTTGTGGTTAACCCGGGAAATCCCCAGGCCCGGGCCATCAGAGATGAGACCATGGAGAGAATTGCTGATATCGTTAAAAACCACAACCAGGATCTGATTATTCTCACTGATGATGTGTACGCCACCTTTGTGGAAGATTTCCGCTCTCTGATGGCAGTAATACCCTCCAACACCATCTGTGTCTACTCTTTTTCTAAACATCTGGGCTGCACCGGCTGGCGGTTGGGAGTGGTTGCCTTGAATGAGGATAACAAGATCGACCAGATGATAGCCCGCCTACCTGAAAAAGAGAAAAAGAAGCTGCACCAGCGATATCAGAGCATAAATATTGACCCTGACCATATGAAATTCATTGATCGGATGGTTGCTGACAGCCGTTCTGTGGCCCTTAACCATACCGCAGGTCTTTCCTTACCCCAGCAGGCGCAGATGACCCTCTTCGCCCTGTTTTTCCTGATGGAAAAAGATGCCTCCTATATCCAGGGGACCAAAAGGGCCCTGAACCATCGTATTCACATGCTCTACCAGTCTTTTGGCCTGCCCCTGGAATATGATAAAAGCGCCACCAATTACTATGCCATCATCGACATCCTGGAGGTTGCCCGGGAACGCTACAACCCCCACTTTGCAGAGTGGATGGAGAAAAACTACAATCCCCTTTCATTTGTATTTGCCCTAGCCGATATGGAATCTGTGGTTATACTACCCGGAGCAGGTTTTGAAGCACCAACCTGGTCGGTAAGAGTTTCCCTGGCCAATTTAATGTGCAAAGACTATGAGAAGGTGGGCAACAAAATGTCTGAAATCCTAGAAGCTTCATTTGACCATTATAACGCCGAGGTAAACTGAAATATAGATATACCAATTGAGTATTGAAAATTCCTATTGGATATTCATCCTCTCTGAACATTAAATCCTATTGGGGCTAAAAAAACATGTCATTATCCCCACAGCCAGTGATAAATTTGGACTGAAATTTAGTACTTCTTCATTTATAAATAGAAGCATTAATCCATGAGAGAATTCATATATTGTAGTAGGATTGATCATATAACTTATCTCTGATTGGTTATATTACGTTCCTTACCCGTATTTGTATCAAATACGTCTTTAAGCAAAGAAAGAAAAGAATAAAAATTTAAAGGAGAAGACGTAACATGGTGTCTGAAAAATTTTATAAAAAGTTAATGGAAATATCAAAGGTAATGGAAAGAGAAGGTGAGGGAATTAGCTATATTCGTAATGAAACTGATTACTACACCATCGGAACTAAGATATACAGTGAAAAAATAGTCCAATACCTGGACAAAAACGTGGATACCTGGGAAGGCAGTGAAGCCCAGGTAAAAAAGAAAAAAGGGAAAAATAAACATGAAAAAGGGAAGAAAGTTGGTTATCTCTGGAAGATTCCCGTCACTGAAAAGTAAAATAGGGTAATCTTACAAAGGAGTTAACATACTTCTTTTATTTTATTATTTCCTGAACCCTCCCCACCCGGCCGTCTTCCAGTCTTACTTTTATGCCGTGGGGATGGGAGGAAGAACGGGTGAGCAACTCCTTAACTATGCCTTTACTCTTTTTTCCAGTGCGCTGGTCTTTTTTCAGGATAATATAAACTTCTGACCCTATTTTTATATCTTTTCTGTTTTTTCCATTCATAGATTTACCTCTCCATATATTCTTTGACCCTGCTCTAGCATATTTTTAGGTTAAAACTGTTTTTAGGTTTCCTTCTCCTTTTTCAAATTGGCATGGTCTTATCCTTTTCAACATTCTCCCTGGCTCGAAGTTGGACAATTTGTTTAATCAAATCTAGCGGTATGGGTTTTCCATAGGGAAACTGAACTGTTCCTTTTCCACTTTGTTTATAGATCTTTAACTCCTCTTTA
>JADGNH010000010.1 GCA_017883605.1 Methanobacteriaceae archaeon | reverse complement strand
GACCAATTTCTCCCAGAGCCTCTATTACACCATCCCTAAATGATTCATTTTCATCTTTCAAAGCTTGAATCAAAGGTTCTACAGCTGTTTGGCCTATTATACCAAGAGCATTCACCACCCTCCATCTAATACTGCTATCCTCATCTGTTAATGTTTGTATTAAGGGTTCTACCGCGGGTTGGCCTAATTTTCCTAATGCCTCTATTACTTCAAATTTAACGCTTTTGTTTTCGTCTTTTAATGCCTGGGATAGAGGCTCCACAGCGCTACTATCACCTATTTCTCTTAAAGCTTCTGCCGCATTCAATCGGACATCATCATTCTCATCATTCAAAGCCTGAATTAAAAGTTCTACTTTAAGTTCATCCTTCTCTCCCAAACCTGCCGCTCCCAAAGCTGCTACAGCTCTACTATCACCTATTTCTCTTAAAGCTTCTGCCGCATTCCGTCGGACGTATTCATTTCTATCTTTTAAAGCCTGAGTTAAAGGTTCTACCGCCCTGCTGTCGCCTATCTCTCTTAAAGCTTCTGCCGCATTCTGCCGGACAAGATAATTCTCATCATCCAAAGCCTGAATTAAAGGCTCCACCGCCCTAACATCACCAATATCTCCCAAAACCTCTGCCGCATTCTGCCGGACAAGA
The DNA here is from genome assembly GCA_017883605.1 of Methanobacteriaceae archaeon. Classification (GTDB taxonomy): domain Archaea; phylum Methanobacteriota; class Methanobacteria; order Methanobacteriales; family Methanobacteriaceae; genus Methanobacterium_A. Next base: position 23,947 of record JADGNH010000010.1, on the reverse strand, counting down.
TAATTCTCATCATCCAAAGCCTGAATTAAAGGCTCCACCGCCGGTTGGTTTATTTTTCCTAAAACATCCTTTGCCTTGGTTCTAATATGATTGTTTTCGTTTTTTAATGCCTGGACTAAAGGTTCCACTGCTTCTTCGCCTATGTTTACCAAAACCTCTGGTCCACCCACATTTACCAAAGCCTCTCCTGATAACTTTCTAACATCTGAATTTTCATCCTTTAATGCCCGGACCAAAGGTTCCACAACTCTAACATCACCTATGTCTCCCAAAGCACGTGCTGTAACCATTCTAACATCTGAATTTTCATCCTTTAATGTCTGAACCAAAGGTTTCACAGCCCTAACATCACCTATCTCCCCCAGAGCCATTACTGCCTTCTCTCGAACATGCCAATTTTCATCCTTTAATGTCTGGATTAAAGGTTTCACAGCCCATTTATCATTCATATCTCTCAAAGATAGTACTGCCTTCTCTCGAACACGCCAATTATCATCCTTTAGCATCTGGATTAAAGTTTTCACAGCCCTAACATCACCTATCTCCCCCAGAGCCATTACTGCCTTCTCTCGAACATGCCAATTATTATCCTTTAATGCCTGGATTAAAGGTTCTACAGTATTCTTATCACCCACATCTCTTAGTGATAGTACTGTCTTTTCTCTAACACGCCAATTATCATCCTTTAATCTTTGAACTGAAGGTTCCACAGCAGATTCAGTTATTCGTCCCGAATCAACCTCTGTTTTATCATAGCCTATCTTTCCCAATTCTTCCATTGCCTTAGTTCTAACATTATTACTTTTATCATTTAGTGCTTTGATTAAGGATTTAACTGCAGGTTGGCCTATTTTACCTAAACCCATCACTGCACGCCATCTGACAGTATCATCTTTATTCTTTAGTGCTTCGGTTAGAGTTTCTAGAGCTGGTTGGCCTAATTCTCCCAAAGCCTGCACTGCACTCCATCGAACATGTTTATCTTCATCTTTTAAAGCTTTAGTTAGAGCTTCCAAAGTACTAACATCACCTATCTCCCCCAAAGCTTCTACAGCCTTCAGTCGGACATCCACATTTTTATCATCTAATAGCTTGCTCAAACCTTCTACATCTTTTTCTTTAGCCATTTTTGCAGTGTTTGGACCAAATATTTCATCAAAAAAACCCATTTTTAACCACCGATTTAGAATATCAATTTTGACACCTTACAATCCAAATTATCGCTATAATTAAATTATTCCAATTAAGTCTTTAGACGATGTATATTAATATATTTAGTATAATACTTCATTAGTATAATTCATTTATTTATTTTTAGCTGTGCAAACCTCGTTATGGAAATGTCATAACATCCACTATTAATTAAATTTGTAATAATCATACGGATCGATATTTCATGGTGCTAAAGTATTTTTGAATATAATAGAAATTTTTAAAGACAATTTGAAGATAAAAACGAAGGTTAATTAATAAATAATTATGGTTAATATTAGTTAACTAAATTTAAGATATTTTCAATTGTCGATGAGATATTAGATACCTTATCTCAATTATAATTAAAAAAAAAATTAGAATTTAATATGAGATAGAGGATTTTATAATACATAAAGCTTTATCCATAAAGCTTTATCAATATGAACAACGTTATGACTGAAGATTTTTTCATATCTTTAAAAGAGGTTTTCATATTATATAAAAGTTTAAAAATAAAAGTTTTAAATCTCCATTTTAAATAAAAATAAAAGTTTTAAATCTCCATTTTAATTTTATATTAATTTTAAAAATAGTTGAGAGAAATGTATAAAAAAAATTTGTCCACTCATTCCACTGTAACACATTTGGCCAGGTTTTTAGGTTTATCTGGATCTATACCTCGTTCAACACTGATATGATATGCTAAAAGCTGTAAAGGAACCACATATATTATGGGAGAGAATAGCTCACTGATTTCGTCATCAAATCCAATGAAATCATTGGCTTCTGACACTAAAATCTCGTCCTGGGATGAACCCAGGGCTATAACTCTAGCTCCTCTTGCCTTTACCTCTTCAAGATTGCTCAAAGTCTTGTCGTGACTTTTACCCGGGGGTAGAACAGCAACCACCGGAACATCATCCTCTATAAGAGCTAGTGGGCCGTGTTTAAGCTCTCCAGCAGCATAGCCTTCTCCATGGATATAAGTTATCTCTTTAAGCTTTAAGGCACCTTCCATTGCTGTGGGGTAGGAAAAGCCTCTTCCAATAAAGAAGAAATCTCTGGTATCCTTATACCTGGAGGCTATATCCATTATTTGATCTTCTTTTTCCAGTGTTTTTTTCATATAATCCGGAATCTTCACAAGTTCATTTAACAGGTCATTTCTACCAGCCATGCATATTGCCAGAAGATAAATCGACGCCAGCTGACTTACATAGGTTTTAGTAGCAGCAACACCAATTTCAGGACCTGCTCTAGTGTATATTACATGATCAGCCTCTCTGGTAGCAGTGGTTCCCAGTACGTTTACTATGGCCAGGGTTTCAGATTTTTCATTGGCAATTCTGAGGGCTTTTAAAGTGTCCGCAGTTTCTCCTGATTGACTTATCAATATGACCAGTGTATCTTGGTCTAAACTCCCGGATACATATTCAAATTCAGATGCCAGCTCTACCTGGGTATTTATGTCTAATAATGATTCAAAAAGGTACTTTCCAACCATTGATGCATGGTAGGAAGTTCCGCAGGCCACAAAACAGATCCTCTTAAAATTAGGGAACTTACGAACCATCTCCTTTATATCTGATGCTTCCATCAAGGTGTTTTTCACTGCTTCGGGTTGTTCATGGATTTCTTTTAACATGAAATGTTGGTATCCTCTCTTTTCTGCCATATCTGGAGTCCAATCAATGACATCTACCTCTTTTTGGATGACCTTTCCCTCCATGTTTTTTATGGTCACCCCATCCTTATTCAGAATAACCATCTCATTGTTATCCAGGTATATGACGTGATTGGTGTGTTTCAGTACAGCCGGAACATCTGATGCCAGGAAATACTCTCCCTCACTTTTCCCCACTATAAGTGGGCTTTCCTTTCTAACTCCTATAATTTTGTCCGGCTCATCTACAGATATTACAGCCAGGGCATAGGATCCTCTGATTTGCTGGGTAGATTTTTGAATGGCTTTCTCTAAATTCAGACCTTCTTCCATATACTTTTCAATCAGATGAGGAATGATCTCCGTATCTGTGTCTGAAGTGAATTTATGGCCTTCAGCTTCAAGTTGATCCCTCAACTCTCTGAAATTTTCTATTATACCATTGTGAACAACTGCTATTCTATTCCTACAGTCTGTATGGGGATGGGCATTTTCTTTGGTTGGAAGGCCGTGGGTGGCCCATCTAACATGTGCTATACCCATATATCCTGGTAAATCTGTTAAGTGCAGTTTTTCATGAACTTCATCAATCTTTCCCTGGCCTTTTTTAATTATCATTTCATCTGCAGAGGTGGCTATACCTACTGAGTCATATCCCCTGTATTCCAATTTTTTAACGCACTCCAAAAGTATTGGTGCAGCCTCTCTATCTTTAAGTATGCATCCTACAATTCCACACATGATCTCACCTAAATGTGTTTTCTGGTAAACCTCTAACAATCAATTAATTATAACTAGAAAGTACAATATCACTAATTGTAGATTTATATGTATATAAATATTTGATTAAAAAATAAAGAAGAATAAAAAAAATGTAAAGAATGGAATTATCATGACTCCTCAAATTGGAAATCTCATATACCAAGGCAAGGCCAAGGATGTGTACGAAACAGATGATCCTGAAAAGGTTTTAGTCAAATTTAGAGACGATATAACGGCAGGAGATGGCGAAAAGAAAGATGTTATCAATAAAAAGGGCTACTACAACTCCATAATATCTGCAAAATTCTTTGAAATCCTTCAAGCCGCCGGGGTGAAGACACAATACTTGGATCTAATAAATCCAGGGGAAATGTTGTCCTTAAGGCTGGAAATGATCCCCCTAGAAATCATAACTCGTAATATAGCGGCAGGAAGCCTGATTAAAAAGTTCCCCTTTAAGGAGGGACAGAAATTTGACCCCCCCATTATACAGATGGACTACAAAAGTGATGAATTCCATGATCCCATGCTAAACGAGGACATAGCAGTAGCACTGGGCTTTTCAACCAGGAAAGACTTGGAAATCATCAGGAAGACCACCCTCAAGATCAACCAGGTTTTAAAGGAGTTTCTGGAAATTAAGGGAATCCTTTTCCCTGACTTTAAAATTGAATACGGATACGACAGCCAGGGAAATATAGTTTTAGGTGATGAAATAAGCCCTGACACCTGTAGATTCTGGGACAATGAAACCTGTGACGTCCTTGATAAGGATCTTTTCCGCAAAGGTGAGTCTGGAGTGATAGAGGCCTACCAAAAAGTGGCTTCATTAATACTGGATGTTGAAGATAAAAAAAGGTGGAATTTAGATTTTTAGGGATTTGATATATGTTTTATATGTAATAACCGTCATTAAATAATTAACTTTCATTAAAATAATTAAATTTGATTCCAAATGGTGAAAATGGTGATCTTATGAAATACGATGCTGAGGTTAAAATAAGTCTAAAAAAAGGTATGCTGAACCCTGAAGCTGCCACTATAGAGAGAGCTCTGGCTTTGTTAGAATACCAGGTGGAAGATACCAAAACCATTGACATAATAAAGTTCTCCCTGGAAGGAGAAAATGATGAAACAGTCCACAAAGAAGTGGATGAAATGTGCCAGAGACTGCTCTGCAACCCGGTAATCCACAACTATGAAATAAAAATAACCTCCAAAAATTCCATAAAGTGAAAATTTTAAAGAGTGATAAAATGAAGGTAGGAATAATAAGATTTCCAGGTTCAAACTGTGACCGGGATGTTTTCCATGCCCTAAAAATTGCAGGAGCAGAACCTGATTATATCTGGTGGAATCAGAGGGATCTCTCCACATTTGACGCCATAGTAATACCAGGAGGTTTCTCTTACGGAGACTACCTGAGGGCAGGAGCCATAGCCGCTATAACTCCAGTGATAGACGGGATCAAAGAAGCTGCTAAGGAAGAAAAACCAGTGCTGGGGATATGTAACGGAGCTCAAATACTGGCTGAGGTCGGTCTGGTTCCAGGGGTGTTTACCAACAACAGAAACGCCAAATTCATCTGTAAATGGACAGAATTAAGGATTAAAACAAATAGAACACCTTTTACCAGTTTGTATAAGGAAAATGAGGTTATCAGAATGCCCATTGCCCACGCCGAAGGCCGGTACTACACTGATATAATCGAAAAACTCTATGAACAGGACCAGATAGTCCTGGGATTTGAAGGTGAAAACCCCAACGGGTCCATAGAAGCCATAACCGGCGTTTGCAATGAAGAAGGGCTAGTTTGTGCAGTTATGCCCCATCCAGAGAGAGCTTCTGAAACTGTTCTCGGGACAGATGATGGTTTGAAGTTCTTTAAGGGAATGATTAAGAATGGTTAATTGTTAAGTCATTTAAAATAATTTAGATATCTAATTAGCGGAATCGTTGGAATAACAGAACAAATTGAATCATGGAATAATAATACAAATTGGAAGGAATAGTTTAGAATAATCTAATTAATTTAGAATAATTGAACATACACCGAAATAATTTCAAATGAAATAAAGATATACACCGAAATAAATCAAAAGAAATAGAGAAATAGATTAAATTACAAAAAATTATCTTTTTAATCCTTTTTAAAGTAGAACAAAGTGGTGAATCCATGGTGGTATATTTAGTGGGTGCAGGTCCTGGAGATCCTGATCTCATAACCTTAAAAGCGGTTAAAGTCCTGAAAAATGCCGATGTAGTTATATATGATCGGCTGGCAAACCCTGAAATCTTGGAATATGCTGAAAAAGCCAAATTAATTTATGTGGGAAAAAAGGCAGGAGAGCATTACAAAACCCAGGATGAAATAAATCAGATCCTTATCGACCAGGGAAAAAAACATGAAGAGGTGGTAAGACTCAAAGGAGGAGATCCCTTCGTATTTGGAAGGGGTGGAGAGGAGATGCTGGCCCTTCACCAGGAAGGAATCCCCGTGGAGATGGTACCCGGCGTGACCTCGGCCATAGGAGCCCCCACATCTGTAGGACTCCCCCTGACGCATAGAGGAGTAGCTACATCTCTCACCATCGTTACAGGCCATGAAGATCCAACCAAAAAGGAAAGACAGGTTAAATGGGACTTCAAAGCCGACACCCTGGTAATCCTTATGGGTGTGGGCAGATTGGAGGAGAATGTAAAAGAAATAATGAAGAACCGGGATCCAAAGACCCCAGTTTGTGTCATAGAAAATGGTACCCTGGCGGATCAAAGGGTAATAACCGGTACCCTGGAAGATGTAAGCAAAAAAGACATCAAATCACCTGCACTGATTATTGTGGGTCATGTGGTGGACATATTTAAGGAAATTAAACCCATGAAGACCCAGGAAGTTTTAAACCATGAAAGACTTTAAAGGCAAAATAATTGCTATAACCCGGCCTGCTGAAAGAAGTCCAGCGGCGGTGGAAATGGTTGAAAATTATGGAGGAACAGCCCTGGTGGCACCCACCCTGGAACTACAAATTTCCAGTTCAGAATCTCTGCTCAATCTATGTAAAATGGCCGATAAAGTTGATTGGCTCATATTTACTTCTCCTACCTCAATTTTATCCTTATTTAAGCACTGCAAAGATTTAAAAGATAGATTAAACCCAGAGTGCAGAATAGCAGTTATTGGGCCCCGTACCGGGAATTATTTAAGAGAACATGGCCTGGAACCGGAGCTGGTCCCGGAGGATTACACAGCAGAGGGGCTTCTTGATGTTTTCAAAGACATAGATATCCAAAAAAAGAATATAGGAATCCCAAGAACTCTTGCTGCCCGAGATGTACTGCCAGAAGGGTTGAAAGAGATGGGAGCTCAGGTTTTCCTGGCAGAGGCCTATAAATCAGCCCTACCCCAGGATAGAAATAAGGTCAATAAACTAATAACCTGTATAATGAACAGGGAAATAGATGCTGTGACCTTTACCAGCACACTTACCGTTAAAAATCTATTTAAAATGGTAAAAGATAAAGATATGGAAAAATTTTTAGAGCCCCTGCAAAAAGGGGATGTCCTGGTGGCAGCCATAGGTCCCGTAACTGGTAAAACCCTGGAAGAGTACGGCATTAAGGCTATAACTCCTGCAAAGTATACGGTTGAAGCTATGATGGAAAAGTTAAGGGATGAAATTAGCTGAAATTAACGGCCGTGATAGTATGAAAAATAAAAATAAAACAATAATCTGGCCTGCCTATCTTGATTCCAAGAGAACCAAAGGAGCGGGAAGAAAGATTCCCAAAAAATTTGCTGTGAGCTCTCCCAAACTCAGGGAAATATCCAAAGCAGCTGAAAAGCTGAGAATGAATCCTGAAGTGGAAAACAGCAAATCTTACCCTAAATCCTGGTGGGAAACCTCAGGGAGGGTGATTGTGGATAAGAACCTGCCCAAGAGGGAGATGTTGATAAAGATCAGCAATTTAATTAGGGGATCCCGGACATAAAATCTTTAACATGAAAGATCCGAATGTAAAACCTTAAATACAACTGGAACACCGAACAGAGAACCCTTTTAAATAAAATCTTCCAATTTTATTCCGCCCAAAATTAGTTAAATTTAATTATAATCATCAATATTTAATTATAACCATTAATAAATAGAAAGATAATAAAAAGTTTATATAAAAATAAATTTCAGTAAAAAAAGAGGACACTTAATGGCTAAAGCTCAAAACGGCATCATGAACAAGGCCTTCAGCAAGGCACATCATATGGTAAATGAAGCAGAGGACGTTAAAATCTACAGCCATATTGACTGTGACGGGATATCAGCCGGAGCTATACTATCTTCAGCCCTTGATCGGTTGGAAATAGACCATGAAATTGAATTTATAAGCCTGGATAAGATAGAAGATCTTAAAGCCGAAAATGAACTTACCATCTTCTCAGATCTTGGTTCCGGCCAAAATTTAGATAATTTCTACAGTTCATTATCAAAGGTTATGATTTTAGATCATCACCCTCCCTTAAGAGATATATCCCACAGTTCAAACGGCGGATTTATCGAGTTAAATCCTCACCACTATAACATAGACGGATCTTATCAGATTTCCGGTGGAGGAATGGCTTACCTGCTGGCCAGAACATTTGGATTTTATGATCTAAGTTGGATGGGGGTCTTAAGTGCTGTGGGCGACATGCAGAACAGTTTATCGGGAAAACTTCTTGGCTTAAATCAGGAGATATTGAAAGATGGAGTCAACAATAATCTGGTAAAGTCAATTAACGACCTTTCAATATACGGAAGGCAGACCAGATCATTATCCGTGGCTTTATCCTATTTCGGAGATGTAAAATTACCCATAACAAATAATCAGAATGAATGTATCCTGCTTTTAAAAAAACTTGATATTCCCACCAAGAACGGCCGGAAAAATAGGCCTTTATGTGATTTGAGTATTGATGAGAAAAGGCGGATATTTTCAGAGCTGGTGAGAATGCTGAGCAGAGAAGTTCCCACCAAATACGTCAAACATATTCCTAAACTTGTTTCAGGGGATTCATATGAATTTTTGGAGGAGAAAAAATACTCACCACTCCGCGATGCCAGTGAATTCTCTACAGCCATAAACGCCTGCAGTCGGCATAAAAGTCCTAAAATTGCACTTAAAGTTTTGAAAGGAGATAGGGGTCTTGCATTAGACGATATGGAAGATCTTACCCTGGGGCATAGAAGATATCTTGCCCAGAAGATGGATTGGGTAAGGGGAGATGACCATATAGTTCACCTAAAAAATCTGCAATACTTTGAAGGCTATGGAATAAAAAGCGAAGTTATCGGAACCATTGCCGGTATGATATTAAGTTACGGAGACTGGAGAAAGCCTATAATAGGTTTTACAGAAATTGGGGATGGAAAATCAGATATTAAAGTCTCTTTACGCTGTTCACGCCTTCTAGCCTTTGAAGGAATACACTTCGGACGGATCATCAGAAAAGTTGCTGAAAAGGTTGGCGGTAGTGGGGGAGGTCATTCTGTAGCCTGCGGTGCATATATACCCACATCAAGTACAGATAAATTCCTTAAAATATTTGATGCAGCCTTAGAAGGTGTTATTTAAGGCAAGAATATTAATCAGGTAGGATAAATTAAATTACATATCTATACAATGGTAAATTAATTATTAACCCATATAAATAATTCTATTCAAATTTTAAGATAAACCAATTAATTATTAGATTCATTTACAATAATTTATTTCAAAAATTTTTAAAATATTATTTACAATAATTTTTTTATCTTGCAAAAAATTTAGATAAACAATGTCATCTAAAATTTTTAGGATAAAATAACTATTGAGAATTAAAAATAAAATTTATTCACGATCAAAGAATAATCTTTATTCAGAATATGTTTATTCACGATCAAAGAATAATCTTTATTCAGAATGTGTTTCCATTAATGGATGGTGGTATAAATCAAGGACTATAGCAAAGACGAATTCCATGAAATCGAAGTTTCTTTTCATGATGATCTTGCTGGTACTGTAAAGCCATTAAGAGAAATAGATATCTGGGAAGTAGAGAATTGGGAATATATAATGGGTGTAATCGGAGATCTGAATAAAAAAAAAATTTTGGATGTGGGGTGTGGTTTTGGCAGAGAAAGCATTTTACTTGCAAAAAGAGGTGCCCTGGTAACTGCTATAGACATATCCCATAAAAGCATTCAGTTAGCTAAAAAAATGGCCTCGGATGAGGGAGTTGACAACGTTGATTTTAAAGTGTTAAAGGTGGAAGATTTAACTTATGAAAATGAATTCGATGTGGTGTACTGTAGAGGATCTTTACACCACTTTTACGATGTGGAAAGCGTGGTTAATACCCTCTATAAATCTTTAAAAAAGAACGGCATAATGATTGCCCAGGAACCAAAATCCGAGAACCCCATTGCCATAATTGGAAGAAAATTCTTCAACCCTTCCACACCAACAGAACATCCCTTCCAAATTGGGGAATTAAAAAATATTTTCTTTAAAATATTTGGAAATGTTCACACTGAATATTTTAATCTAATTTCTCCTTTATGTTTAACCTTTGGACAAATCAAATTTCTAGATTCTAAAAGGCTTAAAAATGTTTCCTTTAAGATTCTAGACCCCTTTGATAAATTATTATTATCATTTAATTCAATGAAGAAATATTCCTGGCTTGAAGTTGTCTGGAGCACCAAAACAGAATAAATATGTAAGACTCTACGAATATCTCAAAAAAGGATAAATCATATAAAACTTATGAAAGTATTCAAAAAAAGATAAAAATAAAATCATTTTAAGACTTATGAAAGTATTCAAAAAAAAAGGTGAACTCACCAGATTCCAGATCTTAGCCGAGATCGCCAAACAGGAACCCCACCTCCGCCAGAAAGATATTGCTGAAAAATTGGGGATAACTGTTCAGGCCGTTTCTGAAAATATCAAAAGCCTGGCAGATGAAGGATTTGTTGAAACCGGCAAGGGACAATCCCGGTACAAGATCACCAAAAGAGGGATAGAAAAGGTCAAAAACGAGGCAGGAAACCTTAGAAAGTATGCAGACCAAGTCCTGGAGACCATGAACACCTACAAATCTATATGGCCGGCCATAGCCCGGGAAAGGTTAAAGACCGGTGAAAGGGTGTGGCTGGAGATGGACCAGGGAACCCTCTACGCAGTTAAACATGAGACACCTGCCTATGCAGAAGTGCTTAACGATGCTGAAAAGGGGGAAGATGTGGCTTTGATCAAATTAGGCGGTACAATAAAGCTTGAACCAGGACAGGTGGTTGTCATAAAACTTCCAAGCATAAGCCAGGGCGGATCAAGGGCAGCTGACCTGGAAAAAATCAGAGAAATATATGGGAACGGTTTTGACCGGATAGGGATCATGGGAACAGTTTCCAGGGCGGTAACTGAGAAACTGGGGATCCAAGCTGATTTTGAATTTGCAACCCCAGAATCCACGGTAGCAGCAGCAAAAAGAGGGCTTAAAGTTCTGGTATTTGCTGTGGGTAAGATGACCAACAGCATCACCAGAAAACTTGATTATGAAGAAGTGAATTACGTCATTGAAGATACTAAAAAATAAGATGCTAAAAGTAAATACTTATTATTCCTTTAAATTTTAGAATTATCTTTAAATTTTAGAAATTATTCCTTTAAATTTTAGAATATCCTGATTGTTAAGGAGATTCAAAAAATGAGATGGTGGACAAATTTTATTTTAATAAGGATAATCATCTTAACCACCATAATATTAGTAATTTACGTCTATTCCCGGTTGATGCACTAGGTCAAAACAGTGCCCGGAAAACCTTTGAAGAGAATTCATCAGGAATCTAAAGAAATTCACACCCAAAAGGACGAATTCTAGCCACTGAAACATCTTCAATACTTGAATCTGGACTTTCAGACAATGCAAATGCGGTTTTTCCAAGCATAGCCATAGAAGCACCCATAGTTTCATCTTCCAATATTCTGATAATCTCTAAAACATCATGATCCATAAGTGCCGTGTTTTCAGCAAATCTCCGAGATAATTTCATGAAAGTGCGGGGATCTGGTTTCTTTAAAAGTTCGCGGATTAAACTTTCCCCAGTATCGTTGATCCTCCTTTTATGGGAAGGATCTCCAATAATTTCTGATGTTGCAATACCACCCAAAGTTTTGCTTATAACAAAAAGGGCATTATCATGGTCTGAATCTCCTCCAATAATTTTATCTACCCTTCCAAATCCAGGGGCACCTTCTTTAAGCCTTAAAACCATACCTCCACATAATTCAGCTATCACATCTCCCAATCCACTGCTCATCTCAATTTCTGCCATATGAGCAATGGCGGCCGCTTGATTGTAGGTTAGGGGAAGATTCATGATTTTTACAATTCCAAGAGATGTTCCCAGGGCACAGGCAGCAGAAGCTCCGAAGCCAGCTCCTATGGGAATTTGTGATTGGTGTTTAACACTTATTTTTTTATTTCTTAATTCAAATTGATTTTTAATCAAATCAATGGTTTTATAGGTTATGGAAGAATTTTTTGGGTCAGATTTACCATTTATTTTAACTTCAACCTCTTCGTTACCATCTCTTATTTTAACTTGAGTTATGACTCCCTTATCAAGCACCACACCCGCACCCCGGGATCCTTTTTTCAGGGGATTTGGATGGTCAATTATCTGGAAAAAACCAGTTATATGAGACGGAGCGAAGATAGAACATTTCATGGAAATCACTATATTTAATTATACCTAAAACTATAAATAATCTATTAAAAGCAATGGAGGATTCCTTATGGAAAAAAGAATAGATCTCCATACACACAGCATATTCAGCGATGGTGAACTTCTTCCATCGGAAATAGCAAGGCGTGCACAAATTCTAGGCCACAGGGCAGTGGCAATAACCGACCACATAGATGCTTCCAATGTTGATTGCGTTGGAAAGATCATAAACACTGTTCTTGATATAAGAGACAACTGGGACATCGAAGTTATCCCTGGAGCTGAAATAACCCACGCCCCAGTGGAGATAATTGATAAAATCGCCAATCAAGCCCGGAAACTGGGGGCAGAGATCATAGTGGTCCACGGGGAGACCATAGTGGAACCGGTGATAGAAGGAACAAATTTCACTGCAGTTAACTGTCCAGAAGTAGATGTGTTAGCCCATCCAGGACTTATAACAGTTGAAGATGTGGAAATTGCCAGGGAAAACGATGTTGCCCTGGAGATAAGCTCGAGAAGAGGGCACTGCCTTGGCAACGGACATGTGGGTAAACTTGCCGTTGAATTGGGAGCTGATCTGGTGGTGAATACAGACACTCATGCACCTGAAGACTTGATGTCCTACCAATCCGCATACCAAGTGGCCTTGGGGGCTGGTTTATCTGAAAAAGATGTTAAAAAAGCGCTTAAAGATAATCCTGAAAGAATATTAAAAAATAAAGGGTTGATATGAGTTAAAGATTTAACATTAATTAAAATGAATATAAATAAAGGATTAAATATAAATTTAAGGTTTAAATATAAATTAAGGATTTGATTAATGAATATTATCATAAAAATCAGTTAAAACACCTTGTATTCCAGTATAAGGTCTTCTCCCAATTTATAACTTTTTTTTAAGTTTAATTTAACGGCATCTTTCATAAGATCAACCCCCTCACCATCTACAAGGGTTTTGGCATCTTTTCCCCCGGCGATCATGGGTGCAACACATACCCTCACCTCATCAACCAATCCCTCCCGGAGCATGGAATAGTTCAAAGTCGATCCTCCCTCGAGCATCAACGTTTTTATTCCTTTTTGAAAGAGATTTTCCATGAGAATCTTAAGATCAACCCTTTCTTTGCCACATACCACTGTTTCGGCTTTTTTTCCCAATATTTCAAGCTTTTCTGGATCCGCAATTTCAGATAAAGCAATAATGGTAGGGGCTTCATCATTCAAAATCCGGGCATCAAAGGGTGTTCTTCCCCTGCTGTCCACCACAATTCTCACCGGATTGTCAGATTTCTCTCCAGGAAGCTTATGAATAGTGAGCCGGGGATCATCTACCAGTAAAGTGTTTATCCCCACCATTATGGCATCCACTTCCTTTCGAAGTTTATGGACTCTTGTAAGGTCTTCCTGGCCTGAAATCTCAGAACTACCAGTTTTGGTGGCAATTTTACCATCCAAGGTCATAGCTGCATTTAATATAACATACGGTTTCATCTTATCACTTCTTATGATAAAAAGGGTGTATAGGTATTCTTTATATTTAATTGAATCTATTTTATAATTATAACATATTAATATTAAAAGGATTATGGAAATTATAAAGGTGTTTAACAATGGATCGGTTTGAAAAAGGTTTAGAAATTCTTAAAAAACTCAACGACGAGAATAGTCAGGAATTAATGGAAAATTTAAAAGACATAGCTCCTGATTTAGGGCGCTACGTTGTTGAATTCCCTTATGGTGATATATACGCACGTCCCGGGTTGGACTTAAAGTCCAGGGAAATTGCCACTGTTGCAGCACTTACCGCCATGGGCAATGCCCAACCCCAACTAAAAAGTCACATAAATGGCGCTTTAAATGCAGGATGTAGCCGGGGAGAAGTGGTTGAAGTAATAATCCAGATGGCGGTTTACGCCGGGTTTCCAGCAGCTATTAATGGGATAAACGCTGCTAAAGAGGTTTTTAGAAGGATAGATGGTAAAATACCATGATATTTCCTTTATTCATAGATATTTCCTTTATTCATAAAACTGACATTTTCCCTTCTTTATTCATAAAAATTAATAAATTTTTCCTTATTCACAAGCTGATAATCTTCCCTTTTATTCATTATGGGCCCCTACAAACTGAAAATCTTTGCAGCGGTGTTCTGTGTTATTTGATCAACCTCAGTTGGTGACCGGGATTTTATCCTGGCAAGGGTCTTTACAACTTCCTCAACAAATGCCGGTTCATTCCTTCTACCTTTAAATGGTGATAGATAAGGGCTGTCTGTTTCAGTTAACATGCAAGAAAGGGGTAGTTCATCTGCCAGACTTTGATGGTGCTCTGAAAAGCAGATGATAGTGGAAAAGGAGATGTAGTAGTTCTCATTTACTATAAGCTTTGCTGTTTCTAAATCTCCACCATAACAGTGAAATATTACATCAGGAATGTTTGAATGTTTTTTTACCATTTTAAGGGCTTGACCTTCGGCTTCTCGGGCATGGATCACCAGAGGCATTTCATATTCAACTGCCAGATCTATAAAATTTTCAAATACCTTTATCTGCCTTTCTTTTGCCTTTTCATCATTCAAATTATGGAAATCAAGACCGGTTTCACCTATACCCACCGCTTTATCTATATGTAAATTTATTTCATCAAAAGCCTGTTTTATCACTGTGGAATCTGCTTTTGATGCGTTTGACGGATGAAATCCTAAAGTGGGATATAAAAATTCGGGATATTCTTCGGCAAATTTCAAGGTACGCCTGTTACCCCCTAAACTTGCGCCGGAATTGATAATAGCCGTTAATTTTTCCCGAGCTCTGGCTATTACCTCTTCCCGGTTCCTGTTGAATACCTTAAAATCAACATGACAGTGGGTATCAATCATAAAAATTCATTCCTATTAGCTCAGACCCTAAATCATTAGTTCCGACTTTAATCATTTAGTTCAGACTATAAATCATTAGTTCAAATTCTAGTCCATTCCTATACTCAAACTCCAAAACGCCTTTCTCTCTGTTGATAAGATCTTAAAGCCCTTAAAAAGTCTACTTTCCTAAGTTCAGGCCATAGACTATCGCAGAAATACAGTTCAGAATATGAAGACTGCCAAAGGAGGAACCCGCTCAGTCTTTCCTCTCCACTGGTCCTGATTATCAGATTTGGATCCTCTAAACCTGCCGTGTAAAGATTTTCATTCACAATTTTCTCGTCAATATTTTCCGGATCCATTTTGCCCTGTTGAACATCCTTAGAAATCTTTTTTATAGCATCTATTATTTCTAAACGTCCATCGTAGCCTATGGCAATGTTTACTAGCCTCTTGTTGTAGTTAGCTGTTGATTCTTCAGCAATTTTTATTGCTTCCCTCACATCATCCGGCAGCAACTCCAATTTACCCACAGCCTTAATTCTTACTTCATTCTTATGAACCTTCTTATTCTTAGCGATAGTCTCAAAATTTTCCTTAAAAATGTTCATTAAACCTTTTACTTCATTTTCTGGTCTTTTGAAGTTCTCAATAGAGAATGCGTAAGCTGTGAGTATTTCAATTCCCAGGTCAAGGCACCAATCCAGAACCCGTTCCAGGGTGTTAACACCACGTTTATGACCCTCTATAATGTCCACATTTCCCTGAATTTTTGAGTATCTTCTGTTACCGTCCATTATTATGGCCACGTGTTTAGGCATGTTCTCAGGCCGGAGATTCCGGGATATATACCATTCGTAAGCCGTGTAAACCGGTTTTAAAACTGACATTTCCAACTCCTTTAATATCAAATTTAAATTACATTTTAAATAATCAATCAGATTAATAATCAATCAGATTAATAATCAACCAGATTTTAATAATCAATCAGATAGACATTTTTTAATAAATCAATTAGACAAATTTTTTATCCTTAAATTTTAATTAGATAATTTGTCATCCTTTAAAACATCATTTTAATAATCTTTGATCTTTTAAGCCATTATTTAACAATTTATATCCCTTTAAACTATAATTTAATAAATTTTTCATCCTTTTAATCTGTATTAACATTCAATTATCCTTAAAACCCTTATTTAGCATTTTTTTTACTTAAAACCCTTATTTAACATTTCCTTATCTTCATTTTTACCATTATTCATTATTCTGCTTAACCTTCAAGTCTAACAAATATTTTGTAAAATTTAAAGCTCTAACATATCCTTCTACACTTTGGGAACGAGAAGTATCCACCAGTATCTCATCGATTCCCAGTGTAACTGCACCATGGCTTATTCCTGGACCTAAAAAAACCAGAGATCTGAATATTAAATTTCCTGAAATACCATCAGGCGCCAATATGAAGTTGGCACCATCAGCTATTGCATCTTCTATTAATATAAAGTAATGTTTGACAGGATATTTATCCCTTGTGATTTCTGTTAAAAGTTCGCCCTGTGCAATGGAATTATCAATTTTACGGCTCCTACCCACATCTTGAGCTCTACCCCCAGATATAACGGCTATTTTGGGGTTCATACCAATTTTCTGGAGAAACTCTGCACCAAGCTTTATTATCATAATTTTCTGTGATAAACTGTCTCCCTCATCAATTCCCACCGGCGCCAGGAAAAATTTATGTACACCCAAATCAAGAAAAGACGCCCGGAAAATGTTTTCATATTTTTCTTTAAGTTCACTCATAATACCAGAGGCCTTGAGAGATCCACGCACAAAAGCATCTGCCTCACCATTTAAGAACATCTTCAGAAATTCTTCCTCAGACTCTCCTAAAACAACATCAAAATCCACCTTATGGGAAGCTTCTACTATACTCCTATTTTCCCCAACTCCGGCTGCTATTTTCATACTATCATCGTTCTCATTGTTACAAGTAGTTATATAAGGCTTCTTGCCTACTTTATAAAAAGTTTTATGTCTAATGAAAGATAAATAAAATCGTAGCTATTATGATATAATAAATTATTATTATCAATATTATGGTTTAAGCCATAAAATACTGTATAGATCATACTTTAAACTCAAGAAAAGTGACAATCAGGAACTGAATAAACAGATAGGGAAAAGTGAAATACATGAGCCGGGAAATTTCCATGTTACTGTTTATTATCATCATTTTAGGTGTGGTTGCGGCTTTTTTAGTATATAGCTATGAAACTGAAGTAAAAACGGGAAATATAGTTGAAAATCACACCGTGCTAATTTTAGCTGTGGATCCTTCAGAAACCAGACCCGGTCCCGGTGCCGTGGATATGGCCTTAGTGGTTGTGGTAAGAAATGGCACCATAGTAAACATGATAAACATTAACCCGAGAACTATGACCCATCCCAACGAAAGTGCCCCCACCGATCTGGCGGCAATGGGCGATAACAAACTTTACCTGCACGACACCCTCTGGTGGAGTGATATCGATAAAGATGTCCAACTGGCCCAGGAGACTGTGGAGTACAACACCAATATAACCATAAATGCCGTGGTGATTGTAAAACCAGAAGCATTAGATGCTTTAATAAATGCAGTTGGACCTGTTTATGTACCTGGTCAAGGAAACATGACTATTAACTCCACAGATTTCCTGCGAGAGGAAGAAACCAATGGTAATATGACCAAAAGCGATGCCGTTGAATCATTGGCCAACGCCATTAAAAATGCCTCATACTCCGAAGAAAAACGTTCAACAGCTTTTAACACCATCACTGACCAATACTTTAAGGGAAATATTATAGTTACAAATCCAGGAATATTTTATGATTTTTTAGCTAATTAAAGTATCTAAATGGATTTTTTAAAAGGTTTAACAAAATCTAAGGAGTGAAACCGGACATTAATAATTAAATAGTAGCAAAATATGGTTAATAACATATAAAATATTGCTAGATTATACTTTAAACTCAGAGAAAGTGAATAAATCAGGAAGTGAATATACCCAGATAGGGAAAAGTGAAATACATGAGTCGGAAAATTGCCATTATACTCTTAGTTATCATTGTCTTAGGATTGATTGCGGCTATTTTAGTATATACTTATGAAACAAAAGTAAAAACAGGAACTATGCTTGGAAACCATACCGTGCTGATTCTGGCTGCTGATCCTTCAGAAACCAGGCCCGGTCCCGGTGCTGTGGACATGGCCTTTGTTGTTGTGGTAAAAAATGGCACCATAGCAAATATGACGCCCATTTACCCGGGGGCTTTGACCCATCCCAACGAAAGTGCCCCCACTGATATAGCGTCAATGAGCGGTGATGACAAACTCTACTTACACGACACCCTCTGGTGGAGTGATGTCAATAAAGATGTCAAACTGGCCCAGGAGACCGTAGAGTACAACACCAACATAACAACAGATTCCGTGGTCATTGTAAAACCAGAAGCCGTAGATGCCCTGATAAATGCGATTGGACCTGTTTATGTGCCAAACCAGGGATATGTGAATATGACCGCAATAGATTTCCTGCGGGAGGAACAGAACAACGGCAATATGACCAGGGGCGATGCTGTTGAATCATTGGCCGCTGCTATCAAAAATGCTTCATACTCCAAAGCAAAACGTTCCAAAGCTTTTACTGCCATCACTGATCAATATTCTAAGGGAAATATTATAGTCATACCCCCATCACTATTTTACGAGTTATTAGGTGATGAAAGCCTAAATTGGATTTTTTAAAGGATTTACTAGGAAAAATCCAGGAATGAATCCAAAGGAGATTAATGTTAAATACATATAAGTGGATAATATAAGTGGATAAATAGTAAAATTAGATATCACTTGAAAAGACCAAATAACAAAAATATTTAATGCGGTAAGCAAAATTAAAACTCCGTTAAATAATTAAGGTGTTTTAATGGATACAAAAGACAGCAGCAAGAAAATTCTCCCAATAAACCCATCCAATGATAGTGGATACCTGATCTGCAATAAATGCCATGGATACTACCAACTGAAAAATGGTGAATCTCCAGAGGATTTTGAAGGATGCGAATGTGGAAATCTATTAGAATATCATAAATCTATTGAAAACTACTCTGAAAGCTTTTATGAGGATCCTTATAACCTAGATGAACTTTACGAGGATTATGATGAGATAGAGCAGTTATTTAAAATAATAAGGACCAAAGCTAAAAAGAGGAAAGATACGTTAAAGTATCTTTATAAGCGTATTGAAATACAGGAAGAACTCTTAAAAGAGATTAAAGAGGAAAGATGGACTTTGTGGAATGTTTTAGATGAGAGAGGTTTGCAAAACGATATCAAAGACCAGAAGATGCTGTTAGATGAAATAGCAGAACATGAAGACCGTCTTATGATGGTGATAAGAGAGAAAAGACAGCGTAACAAAGCCACAAACAGCAGAAACCCCCTAAGATCCTATATTCAGAAGATTGAGAAGATGGACATTCAGAGGCTAAGTATTTTAAGCTTTCTTATTTTATTATCAATTATTGTTTTAGTTGTCGTTATTCTTTAATTCTAATTCAACCAATCAAAGGCTAATTCCCAATTATTTTAACCAATTAAAGGCTAATTCCCAATTATTTTAACCATTCAATTTCCACCATTAATTTAAAAGAAAGAAAAAATAAGGTTTATTATAATTTAAATCCCTAAATAGCTTTTTTTACATTCCTTATTCCCTCTTCAACAGCTTCCAGGGTTTTTTGCAGGTAAGATTCCCGGTGCATAAGGGATATGAAACAGCACTCAAACTGGGAAGGCGGTATAAAAACTCCTGCATCCAGTAGGGTGCGGAAATATTCAGCAAATTTTTCGGTGTTAGATGACTTGGCGTCCTCATAATTCCATACCTCTTTATCTGTGAAGTACAGCTGGAACATGGACCCTAAACCAGCCACTTTGAAGTCCATATCCAGGTCTTCCAATATTTTTTGAATCTCAGAACGCATATAATTTCCTTTATCATTTATTTCCTGGTAAAAGTTTTGATCAAGATTTTTCAAAGTGGTCAGACCGGCCGTAACTGACACTGGGTTTCCGTTGAACGTTCCTGCCTGGTAAACATCCCCAGAGGGGGCTATCATTTCCATGAATTCTTTTTTTCCGGATAAAGCTCCCATGGGAAATCCTCCACCTAAGATTTTTCCCAGAGTAACCAGATCCGGTGTCACGCCGAAGTATTCTTGGGCCCCGCCTTCTGCGATTCTAAATCCAGTTATAACTTCGTCAAAAATCAAAACAATATCATTTTTAATGGTTATTTCTCGTAAAAATTCAAGGTAACCATTTTTGGGAGGTATGCATCCAATATTACCCATCACCGGTTCCAAGATGATGGCTGCAATGTCCTCTCCTTCCTTACCTATTAAATTACGCACCGCCTCTTCATCATTAAAGGGTATTAGAATGGTATTTTTGGTGGTATCCTCTGGAACTCCGGGGGAGTCAGGCATTCCCATCGCTCCTGAGCCAGATTTTACCAGAACGTAATCATGAGCACCGTGGTAGGCGCCCTCAAATTTTACTATCTTTTGGCGGCCGGTAAACGCTCTGGCCAGCCTTATGGCACTCATGGTGGCTTCTGTACCAGAATTCACGAATCGGACCATTTCAGCACAGGGGACCTTTTCTACCACCAGTTTGGCAAGTTCTATCTCCTTTTCTGTTGGCACACCATAGGCAGAACCTTTTTTTATCTGTTCTGAAACTTCTTTAATCACCTGGGGGTGGGCGTGGCCTAGAACCAGGGGACCATAGGCTAAACAGTAGTCTATGTAACTTTTTCCGTCCACATCGTAGATCTTAGAGCCCTCAGCTCTATCTGCAAAGAAAGGGTAGGGTTTATAAGCTCTCACCGGAGAATCAACCCCTCCCGGGAGAAATTTCTGAGCTTCCTGAAACAAATCTTCTGATTTCAAACTATCAAAACTCCTTTTTTACGATTGAAATTTAATCAATGAACTCCTTTTTTTACGATTGAACTCATTCTTACGATTTTTATATTGGAACTCATTTTTACGATTTAAGATTAATCAATGAATTAACAGCCGCAACTGCAACTGGTGTCCCTCCTTTGGGGCCCTGGGTTATTAAGTGAGGAATTTCTGTGTTATGAAGGGCTTCCTTAGACTCTGCCGCACCAACAAATCCAACAGGAACACCAATAACTGATTTAACATCCATATCTCCATTTTGAACCAGTTCTAAAACTTCTAAAAGTGCTGTTGGTGAATTTCCTATTACCACCACCCCATCAAAACCTTCTGCTGCAGCTACTTTCATGGCTGCGGCCGCCCGGGTTATACCCTCTTCTTTTGCAAGGGCCAAGGTCTCATCATGATTTATATAGCATTTTACATCTCCCGGGTACTGGTTAATTCCCACTTTAACCATGGTAATGTCGGTCAGGATGTCCTGGCCATTTCTGATGGCTTTCAAACTTTCATCTACAAAATTACTGCTCATCTTAGTTATATCCGCGTACTCTGGGTCTGCTGTGGAGTGAACAATCCTCTCCACGATGGCCCTCTCTTCTGGCGATAGATGGCGGGTTTTATGGTCTATTAAAGACTTTACTATCTTTCTGCTTTTTGAGGCTATATCATAGCCCTGTTTGGTTGATGCACCCATGAACATGGTTACCGGTGAAGAATCTGTTCTTTTTATCATAATATCTACTCAAATAAACTCTAATCTAACTATGTGAAGACAGGATATAAATTAATTTATGGCAAAAAAAGTGGATGGATCTAAAATTGATAATTGTTTGTAGATATGAGAATGGTATTCCGATAATAATGTCGTAATTACCTACTATTTTTATGTCTTATTGACTATTTTTTTATTACTTAAAAATTAATCATACAATTCAAATGTAGTTACATTTTAGTTTAAATTTAATCATCTATTTTTTGTAGTTGTATCTTTACATATTCTTGAATCAGTCATTATAATAATCGCATTTTATATAATGCATTTTGATTTAACCCATTTAATCAAAATTCTTTTAATTAACTTTTGAGCTTCATATAATCCCATAGGCTTATTAGAAGACAAAACTTTTTCCTTACAAAACTTACTTTTGTTGGGGTCATCAACAGCATGGCGTGCGTGATATCCGGAAGCTTCTCTATTATGGGCCGTGCATGTAAAAAGATTAATTTCAAGTTCATTAGCCCATCCTTTTTTAATTATGGCCTCGCGACTAGTATCAAATTCAATGGTTTCCCATACTTTGAAAAGATTATGCCAATTAGTTTCTAAATAATAAAAAATAAATGCATCCTCAACTTCTTTATTATTTTCCATACATTGAATTAAAGCTTCATAATCAATATTAAGTCTAACAGGTTTTGTAACAAAGATGTCACTCTTTATATCCATATAGTCAGAATAGCGAGGTTCTCCATCTTTTTCACAAATTATTTTACCAACTTTTACACTACTACCATATCCCCAATCAACCTTCAAAATCCTGTTTATATGGCCTACAATTTCAGATACAATTAAACGGGCTTCAGAATGATCTTTTGAGTTATCATGGTTTTTTAAGTTGTTTTCCAGATCTGATGCTTTTAAGTAGTAATCATCATTATCTTTTGTTACTCTTAAAGTTGGAGAATTAAGCCTTTTGGTCAGAAATTCAAGAACATAATCTTCACCTTTAACTGAAATGACCACTTCTTCACTTATATCACCTATTCTTTATTAAAATTATCAAATGTTTTTGAATATAAAATAAGATATAAAAATTCTTAAACTAATTTAAACTATTCTCAATAATCTTTATTTCATCTTTCGTGAGATCATACAGTTCATAAACCATCTGATCAATCTCTTTGTCTGTTTGTTCTATTTCCTGGAGCAAAGGATTAGTAACCGCTAAACTTGTATTGAACTCAGTTTCTAGAATATTCTGGGTCTTTCTGGGGTTGATGTCAACCTTTTTCTTTTTGACTTCTTTTAAGAACTCTTCAAATTCAAGTTCGTAGTATTTTTCAAGCTTCTTGGATATTTTCTCAATTTTGAAAGTTCGCTGAAGCCAATTATTGAATCATTTTATCTCTCCTAAAAGGTCTCTTTTGAGTTCTAGCATTAAATCTGCTTTTTTTACTAAAGCGATCTGCTCTTCTTTAGAAATATTTTTTATTGGAAGTAAATCTAAATTAGCAGTAGCTACAGCTGTTGTAAATTCAGATCCCATGTTAAAATAACAATCATAATAAAAATTTATTAATTTGCTATTAAGTAAGGCCAACAAGTATTTATTATTGAATAAAAGCGGATTTTTTGAAAATATTAAATTTATAGTTTGTAAAACATAGAAACCCTCTTTATCTAGTGTAGCAACTATTTTCCCAGAAACATGTTGGGTTAAAATTTTTTCTTTTTTTCAAATAGATCTGGAGTTTTCCCTCTTTTTAAGACTTTAGTACCCGGTACGTAAAATAAGTATTCATTTCCAAACTTAATATTGTATCTAGAAATGTTTCTCCCTCTTAATATTGGTTTGTATTGTTCTGAGAGAGGTTCTTGTTTTATATATTTTTTTTCGTTTCCCACTACTATGCCCTGTTTTGTTTCTGCAACCAATGAAAGTTTAAGAGATTCTAATTCAATTTTATTCAATAAATTAATTTTTTTTT
>JADGNH010000009.1 GCA_017883605.1 Methanobacteriaceae archaeon | reverse complement strand
TTTTTATCGCTCAATATCTTATTTATACCACTTAAAAATGCCTCTACACTGGCCATGATAATGTCTGGCTGGGTGCTTCTGGCGCTTACAATGTTATCGCCATTTCTAAGTTTCACCACCACATCAATGAGGGCGTCGGTACCGCCGGTGATTGCGTCCACGTGGTATTCTTCCAGCTGAATATCGGCTACATCTTCGATGCTTTTTTTTATGGCCACCAGTGCGGCGTCCACCGGACCCACCCCTACACCAGCTTCCAGTTTATCCACATTATCTATTTTTAGTTTTACAGATGCGGTGGGTATGACTTTATTTCCAGAGACTATGGTGACTTCTTCCAGTTCTACCGGCTTTTCAGGGAGTATTCCCATTTCATCCTCGGCAATGGCCTGTAAATCCACGTCAGTGACACATTTTCCCATGTCACCCAGCGTTTTTATCCTGGAGAATATCTGGTTAAACCGGGCGTCGTCCACCCGAAGTCCCATCTCCTGGATGCGTTTTTTGATTATATGGGAGCCTACGTGTTTTCCCATTACAAATCTTCGCTTGTGCCCCACCAGTTCCGGGGTTATGGGCTCGTAGGTCTCGGCTTTCTTTATTACTCCATCGGCATGTATACCGGATTCATGTGCAAATGCGTTTTCTCCCACTATGGCCTTGTTAGGCTGAAGATATATTCCAGTTATCCTGGCAACCATTTTGGATACCTCGTAGAGCATGCCTATCTTTATCCTGGTATCCACATTGTAGAGGGAGTAAAGGGCCACTACCAATTCTTCCAGGGATGCGTTCCCCGCCCTCTCTCCTATTCCATTCACGGTTACGTGGGCCTGGCTGGAGCCGGCCCTCAGCCCAGAAAGGGAGTTGGCCACTGCCAGTCCAAAATCGTTGTGGCAGTGCACACTTACCGGCACTCCCAGTTCCTGGAGTTTGCCATAGAATTCATAAGACCGCTCCGGTGTCAACATTCCCACCGTGTCGCAGGCGCATATCCTTTTTGCACCTGCAGCTATTCCTTCCTGGAATACTTGCTTCAGGAATTGGAAATCACTTCTGGTGGAGTCCTCTGCAGAGAGCTCCACTGTTAATCCGTGATCGACAGCATATTCTGTTGATTCAACAGCGAATTTCTTTACTTCTTCCCGGGTCTTTCTTAGTTTGTGTTCTATGTGGAGATCTGAGGTTGGAACAACCAGATGAACGCTGTCAACTCCACATTCCAGGGCAGCATCAACATCACCCTTAACCGCCCTTGCAAAGCTGCATATTTCAGCAGAAAGACCTTCTGAAACTATAGTTTTAATTCCCTTCCTCTCACCTTTAGATGTTATGGCAGAACCGGCTTCGATAACGTTAACTCCCAGTTCATCCAGCTTTAGTGCAATCCTCAACTTTTCTTCTGGGGTTAAGGAAACTCCTGGTGTCTGTTCACCGTCTCTAAGTGTTGTATCAAATATTCTAACGTCCAAAGGTATCCCCTTCTTTATTTTGGTTGATTATCTTGTTATTAAATGAATTTATGAATATTAACTCTTTTCAGGACAATTTTTAACTATTCTTCAGTACAATGAAATTTTAACTATTCTTCAGTACATGAAATTTTAACTCTTCTTCATGACAGATATCACTCTGGTTAAACTTTTGTGCATTCTTATATGGTGTTGTTCTATTATTTCAAATTTTGTACCTTCCACCAATCCCTGAATATCCATGTAATGTGGTGTTGCCAGGCAAATACGCCCAGAATCTTTTATTAAATGCTCCAAAGATAATAAAGCTTCTCCGCAGAGTTCTCGGCTTTCCTCACCCCGGGTGGAAGCGGAAATACCGTAGGGAGGGTCGGTCACCACGGCGTCTACCTTGTGGGGGAGGTTTAATTTTCGGACATCAGCTCTAAAAACCTCATAATCATTTATGTTGCAGTGCTGGAGGTTTTCTATGGTCCCACTCACCATTTTAGGGTCAATGTCTGTTCCCACCAGCCGGGCGCCGATGATCCCTGCTTCTATAAGGATGCCTCCCGTACCGCAGAAGGGATCCAGGAGTTTTTCTCCTCTTTTTATGCGGGTGAGGTTGACCATGGATCTGGCCAGTTTAGGGCTCATGGATCCCGGATAAAAAAATGGCCTTTTATGAGGTTTTAAATCGAAAAAATGTTTTTTAGGGATTTTGAATAGTCTTGGTCCCATCAAAACCTTTTCATCTAAGATAACTGTTCTGATAAATGTGGATGGATTTTCGAGATTTACAATTACTCGATCTCCAATTTGATCTTTTATTATACCCCCAATCTCCCTTTCGAGTTCTAATGTGTTGATATCCTGGCTTTTTTCCATCTTCTTTACTCTTACAGCATAGTCGGAGTCAATCAAATCTTTCCACTGGTATTTTTCAATAGATGATATGAGATTATCCGTATCTGTATCTATAATAACCCTGAAAATTTCATGAGTTAATGAAACCCTTTTTTCAACTGAATTAAGTCGATTTAAACAGTTTTCTGGAATTTTTAGAAGTGAAAGTCCGTTGAAATAATTTTTAATCTTGAAGGGGATGTTTTCGGCCTCTAAAACCCCTTTCAATTCAGCTTTAGGGAGGGTTTGGTGTTCGCGGGACAGGATAAAAGCTATTTCCATAGAGTTGTTATCCCCCTGGAGATTATCTTGGGGATAATCTTAAAAATAAGTCCACTTTTGATCATCTGCTTTATCAGGGGGGACTGGTCGTCCATATCCCCATATTCTGAAATAAGATCCTCAGCACTCTCCTCTTTAAGCTTTAAGAACATTTGATCCAGATCAGCATCTGTAAGCGATTTAAAGATCTTTTGAACTTTAAGCTGGGTGTTAAGCTCATTTCTGTATTTTTTTCTGTATTCTATTTCATATTCTCTTAAAATTTTAATATCTTCGTTATCCAATGCTTTTGATACGGGTTCAACAGCCATATTAACACATTTAAAGCCCATTGTGAGTCCTCCACCAGTAGTTGGCTTAATTTGCGACGCTGCGTCCCCTAAAATGATAGTTCTATCTTTTACTATTTTCTTTTTAGAATCGTATACTGGAATCATTCCATGATATTTTTTTATAATTGAAAATCCTTCAAAGTCTTTATTTTTGTTTAAAAATTCTTTTAAAATGGTGTTAAGATGTTGATAATCCTGATTTCCAAATAAACCGACCCGGGCAGTTGATTCGGATAATGGAATGATCCATATGAATCCTGGTGAAATTTTCGAATTCACATATAGACGGACGTGGTCTATTTTTAATAGATTTTTCCCAAAATCAACCAGTACCTGTGCGGCTGGGATGGGTTCTGGAGTATTATTGAACTTTTTGGATATTAAAGACCGGTATCCATCCGCTCCAACAATTAAATCACCTTTAATCTTGTCTTTCCCATTGTTAACATGAACAACACCTTTTTCAGTGTCTACTCCATTTACATTATGGTTTAAAAATAAATCAGCCCCTGATTCAACTGCTAATTTTGCAAGAAACTTATCATATCCCACCCGGTCCAGTACGTATGCTGCAGTTTCTTTTTTAGCAACGGAAAGTAAGTGATGGGAAGGAGAGTAGAGGTCAGCCCCCTGCACTTTGTTTATTATAAATTCAGGGGGAAGAATGTTCAGACCTTTTACTTTTTTACCTAAAAGACCAGCGCATTGGAGTGGAACACCTATATCTCTTTTTTTCTCCAGTATACCAACTTTAAACCCTTTCTGTGCCATCTTCCTGGCAAATGTCGAACCAATCGGGCCAGCGCCCACCACCACCACATCGTAACTCATCATGTTCTTAACCAGGTAAATTTTACAAAATCCAATTATTATATAAATCTAATATTATTTAATTATTTGATTAGAAGTCCAACATCCAATTTTTAACCCTGCAAAAATGTCAAATTACCTTTTTCATAGGTGGTTTATGCTGTTTTATTACCAAATTTCTTAATCTTAATTACTGAGTTATAAGAGTATATGCCATATTTTAATAAAAGATTTCTATTTAAATCGATAGATTCCTCGATAAGATTTCCATTTAAAATACTGAATAGATTTCTATTTATAATTAATAAAAAAAATTTCTATTAAAATTCATAGAATAAAATAAAATAGAAAATTGTAGCAAAAATACTGTGTTCAGCTCTATTTTTGATATTGATCCAAATTTGTTGTTGAAATTTTACCAATCAATTAACTATAGTAATATTTAAAAATTTAAGATCAAAATATTTAAATAGTCTGTTCGTATATACTAGAACATTCGATTGAATACGAACAATAGTACAAACTCTAAGATGTGATGGTTTATGAAAAAATATAAATGTTTAGTATGTGACTATGTATACAATCCCGAAGAAGGAGACCCAGATGCAGGAATAGAGCCAGGAACTTCATTTGAAGACCTACCAGATGATTGGTTATGTCCACTCTGTGGGGTGGGAAAGGACCAGTTCGCCCCCCTGGAAGAAACAGAAGAGAAACCTGAAAAAGCAGCACTGGACATGTTCTGTTATCAGTGCTCACAGACAGCAAAAGGAACCGGCTGCACCGTAAGAGGAGTATGTGGAAAAGAACCCATTGTTGCCAGACTACAGGACAACCTCCTATTTGCCGTTAAAGGTATTTCAGCATACCTCTACCATGCCAGAGAACTTGGTTACACTGATCCAGAGGTTGACGGCTTTCTGGAGAGGGCTTTCTACGCCACCCTCACCAACGTAAACTTTGATGCAATGGACTTTGTAAAACTGGCCCTGGAATCAGGTCAAATGAACATAAAGACCATGCAACTTTTGAAAAAAGCCCACATAGAAACTTACGGCGAACCAGTGCCTACAGAGGTCCCAACTGGAACGGTAAAAGGCCGTGGGATTGTGGCCACCGGACACAGCCTAAAAGCCCTGGAAGAACTATTAAAACAAACCGAAGGGACAGGTATAAATGTTTACACCCACTCTGAATTATTACCCGCCCATGGATATCCAGGAATCAAGAAATATCCACACCTGGTGGGCCAACTGGGCAAAGCCTGGTTCGACCAGAGAACAACATTCTCCAAGTACCCTGTAGCCATACTGGGAACATCTAACTGCGTACTTTTACCTAAAGACGACTACAAAGACCGAATGTTCACCTCAGGTGTAGCTCAACTGCCAGGAGTACAGCACATCGACGACTACGACTTCACACCAGTCATAGAAAAAGCAATGACACTCCCCGAACTGCCTGATGAACCAGGAGAAACTGTTTTAACCACAGGATTCGGAGCCAGCACCATACTTTCACTTAAAGACAAAATAAAAGAACTGGTAGAGGCCGGTAAAATCAGGAGATTCTTCCTGGTGGGCGGATGCGACTCACCCCTACCCCAGGCCAAATATTACACCGAATTCGTCCAGAAACTGCCGGAAGACACCGTAGTCCTGACCCTGGCCTGTGGAAAATACCGGTTCAACGACCTGGTCCTGGGAGATATAGAAGGAATCCCCAGATTAATCGACATAGGCCAATGTAACGACGCTATAGTTGCTATAGATGTTGTTGCAGCTCTTTCAGAACTATTCGGGCTTGAAATTAATGACCTACCATTAACTCTGGTTTTAAGTTGGATGGAACAGAAAGCTGCGGCCATATTATGGAGCCTACTATCCCTGGACATCAAAGGAATGTACATTGGACCAATACTCCCTGGTTGGGCCAACGAAGACATAATAAACTATTTAGTACAAAACTACGATCTCACACCCATCGGCGATCCAGAGGAAGACATTAAAAAGATGTTAGGATAAATATCCATCTATTTTTTTTTAAAATTTTAAACTGTGATTTTTTAAATCTTAAACGGTGACACCATGACCCAAGAAATAGATGAAGACAAAGCCTTTGAACAAGAACTGAAGGGTAAAATGGGCTGGAAATGTTCATGCTCCCTGGATATTGTGGATAAAAAATGTTCTCTAAGAGAAATTAGATGCAAAGGCTGTGGAAAAGTTTTTAAAACAAATAGAGAGGCTGATTATTGCTTTGACTGTGAAAGAAAAAAATGATTTTATTTGAGGATCCGGCCATGACGGGATTTTGAGGATCAGGCATGAATGATAAAAAAAAGAATATATCCCTGGAAAATGTTCAAATTGATTTATTTGCCACTGCTGCAGGTGTCCAAACCATAGACAGCCCGGTGAAGTTAAAAATACTATCAGTACTTCGTGAACATGAACAAAGTTTCGATGAAATAGTGAAACTAACCGGAAAAGCAAAATCAACAGTCTCAGCCCACCTGAAGACAATGGTACAAAACGGGATTATCGGCTCTAAAATTGATCCTGAAGATGCTAGAAAGAAGATTTTCTATATAAAATCCGAATATATTGGCAAATTATACCGGGAAAAACTACAGGATGATATCAACTGTTACATAGAAAGATATATTAATAGTGAAAATGACCCCTTTGAATTCTTTAGACTGATTTTTCTCACCATCCGCGTGTCCCTTTTAACCCAGGGCATTGACGTGGACCCCATACTACAGGAAGCAGGAATAAGAGTGGGAGAAGTACTCTACGATAAAGTAGCTGATCCTTCCCTGGATAAATTCCTGGCAAATATATCAAAATTCTGGAAAACCCACAGTCTGGGCACCATAGAACTGAAAAGCGCAGAACCATTGGCAATAAATGTATATGACTGTTTTGAATGCAGCGGACTACCCTATCTGGGAAGACCGGCCTGTGCCTTTGACTCTGGAATATTAAAAACACTGTTCAAAGCCCACTACAACCATGAAACCACCGTCAAGGAAACAGAATGCTACGCCATGGGAAACAAAAACTGCAGTTTCCTCATAAACAGAATTTAAGTTCATTCAGCATTTAAAATCTCAAATTAGGGGACTATGAAATATAAATTATGGGGCTATAACTTATAGACTATGAAATAAATAGGATAAATGAAATAACAGAATAACTAACAAATAAACCAGAATAACTAACAAATAAACTTATAACTAGGAATCAAACATATATATAGCAAAATCTCTGTTTTTATAGACTAGATGGGTATATGGAGGTGTTTCAGCTCCTGAAGAAAGTACTACATATCCAACCCCATCTTTTAAATAATCTGATTTAGTGGCTTTACCTGTGGAATATTTCTCCACATCTATAGATTTAACTGTACCCTGTCCATAACCACCTAATGCAACTGGTTGTTCTGCAACAGCCACTATAACTGGATCTCCATATGCTATGACCACACTCTTTTTATCCCCGTTTGCCTGAAACCACTGTGCAATATCCAGCTGTGAATCAGATGCTCTTAACCAGGGCACTCCATTGTCAACATCGGCCAGCATATTATAACCAATAAAAACCGCATACAAATATACCATTGAAATAAGGATATAAAAAATTTTCCGGGAAATCTGTTTTTCCTCAAACTTGGTTTTTAAGAATTCCACTCCCAACCCCGCCATTACCACCAGGGGAAAAAGGGCAAATGTCAGAATTCTGTTGCTCATAACCGGAACTCCCAGATAATATAAGTTACTTAAGACCAATAAACTGATCAAAATAGTTAAAATTAAAATATCCTGTTTACATCTCCTTTTAATCATTAAAATAGCACCCAACAATGCGAAAATCAGGGTGATTACCCCGAAAAATTTGGGATATTTTAACAAACTCATGAAATAGGGAGGATCACTACTTGAATTAAAAACAAATCCATATTTAACCAGGAGTGGCAACCACCATATTGATGCCACTAAAAAAGCGCAGAAAAGAAACACAATTAAATACTGGAGCGCAGATTTGTTTTTAACACTGATTATCAAAGAATAAATGGATGTAACTAAAAACAAGCACAATGCAGATAGTAAATGGGTTAATAATGTTAAACCGCCAAGTATACCCGATATAACCGCATATCTATAATTTTTATTTTCAATAGAAAGATAAAACCCATAAATCGCCAGGGGAAACAGGATCAAAGCCAGATTTTCCGGTCCCGAAAGCATAAATCTTTGGAACACCAGACTGAAAAAGATGAAGAATCCCGCAGAAATTCCCACCAGAATGCTTTTATTTAATTTATAGGCCACGTAGGAAAAGGATAGAACAACTAACATGGATGAAAATGGTTGTAAAAAACGGGCCCCCTGAAAAACATCTCCAAAAAAGGAGCCTAATGAAAGTAGCAGCAGATGAAATAACGGGGGATAAAAAATAGGTCTTCCAAATGGTGCGGAAGTTAAAGGATCCCAGTAAACCAGCCCTTGTTGTAGATATAGTTTGGCCATGTGTACATGATAAAAGATATCACTCCCCAGAGGCCAACTATACTTTAAAGTAGGGATCAGCGTGACGAAAAAGGCCACCAACGCCGGGATCAGTAACCATAAAATAGGCCTATCTTCAAAGATTTTCTGATATTTCATTAATACACCATACCTCTATATCCAATAAAGGGTATTTAATTTATATCGTCCTACCCAAATTTTATCATCCCCAAAATCCCGTTTGAATTTTATCCATTCCCCATGATCCCTGTAAAGAACATACAAAAAAACAGATACAAAAATTTTAAACTGATTTGCATTTTGCAATAGCCAGTAAAACGCTGGATCATGGATATTAATGAAAACAAGATATAGGGAATACTAAGAAAAACTGGAAATAGGGAATACAAAGAAAAACTGGAGATCAGTAAATGACAGGAATTTCACCTTCATTCAGACCAGGACTAACCAGGGGAAAGATTATAATAATTTTATTAGGTTTAATAGCCATCATAACCCTTTCATACCTATTTTTTACTTACTTTAATGTATCTGAATATCCTAATATACCGGGGATCAAAAGTTCTGACAGAATCTTAATATTCGCCCCTCACCCTGATGATGAATCATTAGCCACCGCAGGAATTATAAAAAAGGCCGTTGAAAAGAACGCCACTGTATCCGTGGTGATGGTAACCGATGGAAGCGGTGCAGCCAGCGCTAAAGAGCTTTCGAAATACTTGCAAAAAACTAATAACAGTAATACCACCGACCTGGTTGAATTAAGACATCAAGAAGCCATAAATGCTATGAAAGAATTGGGACTGAATGAAAACAGCCTAATATTCTTGAACTATCCTGATGCTGGCCTTAGGGCCATGTTTGAGGATTATTGGGATTATGATCAGCCATATAAAAGTTATATGGAATTTAATCAGTTGAACCATTCTATTTACAACTTCAGCTACCAGAAGGACGTCCCCTATACCGGGGCCAATCTGGTCCAGAATTTGGATCAGATAATAAAGGATTTCAAACCCACTATTATCTTCTACCCAGACGGATGGGATGAACATCGTGATCACTGGGCCACCAATGCCTTTGTAACGTATTCTACGGCTGAAACTAACTACACTGGACAAAAATATACTTATATGGTCCATAATGGACGTAACTGGCCTTCTCCCCCTTATTTTTTGCCACCATTAAATCTGGTGCCCCAGCCTGAACTTAAGAATCTAGACGTCACCTGGTTGGTATCACCCCTGAATTTAGAGGAGGAAAAAGCTAAAGAGGATGCGGTTGGTTCTTATCAAATTCCTTTGTTCATTACCCACGGCTATCTGAAATCATTCATCCGCAGCAACGAATTATTTGCCACCCATTCCCCGGTAGAAGTAGAGAAAGTTAAAAGCAACAATTTCTTCCAGATAGGAATGCCCAATTCCTCCTTCAAAGATGTAAAAACGGATTATAACACTAAATCTTTGAAATCATCTGATGATTTGAGTGCAGTTGGCCTGGCCCAGGATGATCAAAATCTTTACCTGATCCTGAAAAACACCGCCAATATCAAAAGCAGTTTGCTCTATAAATTCCATTTCAGAATCTACAATGGAACAGAATTCCAGAGGATGGATGTAGTGGTCCAGGACGGCAAGGCAGAATACGAGAAAAAGGCCAATAACAGTGTTCAGCCCGATAAAAAGCCTTCCGTTCAAGTTCAGGGCAATATGATGGTGTTGACGTTTTCCCGGGATCTTTTCAAGGATGCCCAGTTCATCATGATGAACAGTGATGTTTATGATACCCAAACCCAACAACTTATAGACTTAATGGCCTGGAGAGAACTGAAATTATAAATATAAAGCTATTGTATTAATATGAAGACGCTGCAGTTAATAAAACGGATTATTATTATTAATAATAATAAATAAGATTATTATTAAATAAAAAAGGATTATAATTAATGAAAAAGGATTATAATTAATGAAAAAGGATTATAATTAAATAAAAAGAGAACATTGTTTTAAAAAAAGGATTTATTATAGTAGATATAAAAAAACTTCCCCCATCTACATTAAAAAATCTTTTTTCCCACCATTTATCTTTTAAATTTCTTGTCATATTCTCGAATGATGGATTTTTTTGCAGAGGGCCCTTTATATCTTTCAAATCCAATTTCTTCACCATCTATCAACCTGTTGATCATATTATCGACCTCAACAGGATTTGGAATGTTTTCCAGTAGCATCTGGGTGTGTTCATGGCCCCCAAATATCTTTATGTCACCCGACTGGAAAATTCTCTCCAACAGACTCTGGTATATTGAAATATCCTGAATTTTATTAAAATGAATATAGACTGTTTTTTTTCTTGTTATACCCTTCTTAATCATTACCCGGCGATCGGTGAGCAGATATTTAGTTGACCTCCATGAAAACAAGTCCCAGAGGGCCCATAAAAACAGCACCAATATCAGGATCAATAAAAAGTAGCTGACTCCCTCAACCAGGGGCAGTCGGATATAACTTACCAAATAGTTCTGTATAACTGCAACTGCAGAGAGCATTGTCTGGAAAAAAAATGCCAATAAAATGATTATTAAGAGTTTCAGGATAGTAGATTTCAGATGGATGGCAAACCTGGGCCTGGTCTCAAACAAAACTTTTTCTCCTGGATATGAACTTCCTTTTTTTCTGTCAACCATCCCATCACCTTCTTAACTATTTCATCTGATAGTCTAAATATTTTATGGGAGATTCAATAGATAAAGTTTTAATGATAAAGCAAAAAATTTCCATCGAAGAGACAAATATCGTCCTTAAAACCGATTTAAATAGACATGGACTTTACAATTATATTTTTAAAGAACGTATAGAACTTAAAAATTATATAAAAAGAAATCCCGAGTTTTTAATTAGTTTTGAACCCATATTAGTGGAAGAAGGTCCTTTGATAGTGAAGATGATGGCCCGGGCAGGGAGAAAAGCAGAAGTGGGCCCTATGGCCGCTGTCGCAGGGACCATATCCCAACTTTCCATGGGATTTCTTATAAATAGTGGGGCGAAATATGTGGTAGTGGATAACGGTGGTGATGTGGCTATTAAAACCAATAAAGACGTTATAATCGGTCTTTATGCCGGGGAATCGTCCCTCTCAGGTGAAATTGGCTTTAAGATAAAGCATGAAAAAACTCCACTGGGCATATGCACCTCTTCAGGTACAGTGGGACATTCAATAAGCTTTGGTCGGGCTGATTCTGTTACAGTATTTGCTGATGAGGCAAGCATTGCAGATGCACTGGCTACTGCCATTGCCAACCAGGCTGTGGGTGATCTGGATCGGGTTGCTGT
Organism: Methanobacteriaceae archaeon; assembly: GCA_017883605.1. Classification (GTDB taxonomy): domain Archaea; phylum Methanobacteriota; class Methanobacteria; order Methanobacteriales; family Methanobacteriaceae; genus Methanobacterium_A. The sequence goes on along the minus strand of JADGNH010000009.1, from coordinate 12,956 downwards.
GGAAAACTGTCTGGAAAGGGCAGAAGACTTCCGGGAAAATCTGGGGGGGGTGCTGGTAATAGTTGGGGAATCGGCAGGAACTCTTGGGAAAATCCCAAAACTCATAAAAACAGATAAAAAAGTGGTTTTAGGGGATTTTTTTGATGTCTATTGACAATAACATGATTTTAAATCCCCCAATAGAATCACTTCCACTGGAGTCCCCTTTTCAATAATTTCAACATTTTTTGGAACTTCAAAGTAGCCATCTGCTTCTGCAAGAGATGTTATAGCCCCAGAATCTTTTAAAATAGGGTAAGCTACATCATCCTGAATCTTTACCAGGACATAATGAAGCCTGCCCCGGGAAGGCCGGAATCTTCTGGAAAGTTTCAATTCCAAAGTGGGATTTTCCGTAGCAATATCCAGGGAAGCCATCTTTTTTAAAAATGGAGCAACAAAGATATTAAATACCATCACCGCCGCCACCGGGTAACCAGGGAGGCCAAATATAATTTTTTTATTATTTTTATCATCCTCAGCCCTATTATTTTTATCATCCTCACCCTTGATTAGACCTATAATCGTGGGTTTTCCAGGTTTCACAGCTATTCCGTGAACCAGTACCTCCCCTATATCATCCAGCACCGCTCTTAAAACATCACCAGTCCCGGCTGAAGTTCCGCCGGAGGTTATTATTATATCAACATCTTTGAGTTGATTTATCCTATTTTTCAATGAGTTATAATCATCTTTTACTATTTCAGAACTTATGGGAAGACAACCACAGGATTTTACAGCGGTTGAAATGGTCTGAGAATTTATGTCATAAATTTTGCCATACTTCAGTTCTTCATCAGGGAGGATTATCTCATTTCCAGTGGATACAACCGCCACTTTGGGCTGGGTGAAAACAGGTACCTTTCCCATTCCCACAGCACTTAAAACACCGATCTTATAGGGCGTGATAACCGTTCCCTGTGATAATAGGAGCTCTCCTTCAGTAACATCAGAACCTTTATCCGTTATATTTTCGGCTATGGCCACACTATCCTGCATATACACTGTTTTATCCTTTTTTTCTGTGAATTCCACCATAACCACTGCATTGGCTCCCTCGGGTAGGGGAGATCCAGTGCTAACTTCGATACAGGCCCCTTTTTCTAGTCTTATTTTGGGGGCTTCTCCTGTTTTTATCTGTCCTGCGAGTTTTAAAATTACGGGTTTATTTTCTGATGCAGAAAAGGTTTCTTCAGCTTTCACCGCATATCCATCCATAGCCGCTCTTTTAAAGGGCGGCAAGCTGATAGTGGCATAAACATCTTCTGCCAAAACCCTCTGGTAAGAATCTTCTAAAGCCACCCTTTCTACTTCTTTTTTGAAAGGTAGTGATTCTATGATGGTTTTCACTTCTGCAGGGTTCTTTAAATCTAAAAATTGTTTTCCCATAATACCACATTTTACATTTTACTTGAGGTTTATATTGTAAATTTATTGGTTAAATCTTATTTGGACATAATCCTTGTAAATTTTTTTTTATTGAGATATCAATACAAATCTTTTTTTTATTTGAGATATAATGCAAATCTTTTTTTATTTTAATATAAAATTGCAAATCTTCTGATGTATCAATGCAAATCTTTATGAACTGTTTATAGAGTTATATAGGTTAATTGTAACGGGTTCAAATTGGTGTGATTAGCTACCAGAAACTTGCCCCATACCAGTTAAATAAAATCAGATGATATAGGTTGGTATTGTATTATCAAAATTAATACTCCTTTTTATATATAACAAAATACTATATAAATAAGAAGATTAAGTAAGGACTTCAAAAGTAATATTGTTATATTAATTATTATGTGACTTGCTTATGAAATAGTTAGTCTAAAAAATTAATTGACCTAACATAGTTTTCATAGGAACTCTTAATGTCTAGATCGTGATTTACTAGGAGTATTAAATGATCTATTAATCTTAGGAGTATTAAAATGATCTATTAAGCTTAATGATATTATATTTAGTTTAATAGAAGTTATATGATATCTATTTAAGCTTATTTGACATTTTAGTTTAATTAACCAAATTTTAAAGAAGGAGGAGAGTATTTGAGTAGAGGAAGAGGACAAGGACAGCAAAATCAGGAAGTTAGAAGAGTCAGATCTCCAAGAAGGGGAGAAATACCTGGCGTGGTGGAACAGATACTGGGCCATGGAAAACTTAGAGTGAGATCTACTGACGGTAAAACCAGACTCACCAGAATCCCCGGAAAGATGAAAAAGAGGATCTGGATAAGGGAAGGAGATGTGGTTCTGATTAAACCCTGGGATTTCCAAAGCGATGAGAAAGCAGATGTCATATGGAGATACACCAGGACAGAGGCCAACTGGCTGGAGCGCAGAGGTTATCTTAAATTATAAAATCTGAAACATAAATATTTGATTTAGTTAGTTATCGTCATTTTAAAACAGATCAAGGCAATTTGGCATTTTTTTACAATAGCTGATTCTATCATGATTTGATATTTTTCTGCGTTCTTAATCTAAATTTTCTGTGGGGATTCAATGTGCTCTAAAATATCTAAGGCAGATGATGACCTTAGAAAAATGTTATCAGAGAAGAGAATAAAAAGTGTCGAGGATAGAAGGGTTGGAAGCGAGGTTTTCGATAAATTGACCCTGGAAACCCTGTACAGACTAGCTAAACAAGGGCATATCGACCTTTTAAATGGAGCTATAAGTACAGGGAAAGAGGCCAATGTTTTTAAGGGTCTGGATGATGAAGGAAACTTCATTGCAGTCAAAATTTATCGGGTGGTCACTTCTGATTTTAAAAAAATGCAACAGTATATCCAGGGAGATCCTAGATTTAATGTTAAAACCAACAATAAACGGCAGATAGTTTATGCCTGGGTTAACAAAGAATTTAGAAATCTTAAAAGAGCCCATGAATCTGGTGTTAGAGTTCCCAAACCGGTAGTTGCTAAAAACAACGTACTGGTTATGGAATTTATAGGAGATGAAGAAGGAAACCCTGCACCACTAATGAAGCATTCCAAAATTGATAATCCCCGAAAAGTTTTAGAAAAAGTAGTAGACTATATTAAAATCCTTTACAAAGATGCTAAACTTGTCCATGGAGACTTATCAAGCTTTAATATTCTTATACTGGATGATGAGCCTGTTATAATTGATATATCCCAGGGTGTTGTGGTTGAAAATCCCATATCAGAAGAGCTTTTAAATAGAGATGTAGACAATTTGGTTAGGGATTTCAAAAAATTAGGTGTTCAAGCATCCTATGATGAGATAAAAAGTCAAATTACGGATTTATGAGGATAGTAAAGTATATTATAAAGGATAATGTAATATGATTATGATAAAGGATATTCATGATAATTGTAATTTTAAATAAATTCAGTGGCTACAGTGGGGTGAAAATTTGACCAACACCGAATATCTAAAAATTCCCAGAGAAAGGGTAGGGGTTGTAATTGGAAAGAATGGGATTGCCAAGGAAGAAATTGAAAAAACAACCCAAACCAGGATAGACATAGATAGTGAAACTGGAAGTGTGTCTATCGACCCCCGGGAAGATGCAGAAGATCCCCTATCTGTCTGGAAAGCCAGATACGTCGTAAAAGCCATAGGTAGGGGTTTTAATCCAGAGATTGCCCTTAAACTCAAAGATGACAATATGATCCTGGACATAATAAATCTTCCAGATTATGTTGGTAAATCAAAAAAGGCCATCCTAAGACAGAAAGGAAGAATAATTGGTAAAGAAGGTAGAACCAGAGATATCATCACCGATATGACTGGGGTGGACATTTCAATTTACGGTAAAACTGTTGCTCTCCTGGGAGATATGGAAACCATTCAGATAGCCAAGGAAGCTGTGGAAATGATCTTAAATGGTTCCCAACACAAAAGCGTCTACGCATTTCTAGAGCGGAAAAAAAAGGATATACGGATGAAACACTTCAAAAAAATCGCCAAACCCTGAGAGATTTAAAATGACGATATCGTAAATGAAGATTATTATATCCTAAATGAAGATTATTATATCCTAAATGAAGATTATTATATCCTAAATGAAATGAATCCAAATTGATACAATCAATATTATAATAAAAATAAAATATTAAATATTATAATTGGATACTTTTTAATTTAAAAAATGTCTAGATTTAATTAAAAATTTAAGATACTAACAAATAGATCACAAAATCAATAGAAGGAATTATTAATAAGGAGGCTTACTTTGGAGAGAGAAGCAGCTGAACTTTTTGAAGAATTTAAAGAACTTACAGCATCAGAATTTTTTAGAAGAAACAAGCAGATGCTGGGATTTTCTGGTAAGATAAGATCCCTGACCATGGTGTTCCATGAACTCATCACCAACAGTCTTGACGCTGCTGAAGAGGCGGGAATACAACCAGAAATAACCATAGACCTTAAAAGAGTGGATAAAGACCATTACATCTTAAAACATACAGACAATGGTCCAGGTATCCCCGAGGCCTTCATAACCAGGGTTTACTGTACCATGTTCGCCGGTTCCAAATTTCGTAACATCCAATCCCGGGGTCAGCAGGGTTTAGGATGCAGTGGATGTGTTCTATTGTCCCAGATGACCACCGGAAAACCAGCCAGGGTGGTATCTAGATACTATGAAGGTGAAAAGCTTAAGGGAGTGGAGATGACATTCAAAATGGATGTCAAAAAGAACCAGGGACTCATATTAGAGCGAAAAGCGGTAGAGGTCAAATCAACCGGTGTATCCCTGGAACTGCACTTCAAAGACGTTTCATATTCCCTGAGCGAACAGGGGGCATACGAGTATATTAGGAGAACCGTGATTGCCAACCCCCACGCCAGGATAAGATTCCGGGACCCCACCGGGCATAAATTCATCTTTGAAAGGGCCACCAACGAGATCCCCCCCTTACCTAAGGAGGTACTGCCCCACCCCCGGGGTGTAACTGCCGATGATCTTATATTCATGGCTAAACACACCGATAAAAGGAGATTCAGAAGTTTACTTACCAGTTCCCTGTCCAGAATGTCCACCAATCGAGTTAACGAGATCCAGAAGATCACTGGAATCGACCTTAACAAACGGCCCAAAGACATGAAATGGGAGGAAGCAGAGCAAATTGTGGATCTTTTCACTCGAATGGACTTCATGGCACCACCCACCTCGGGGTTAATCCCCATCGGAAAGGCCCAGATCGAGAAGGGTATGCGGGAAATTTTAAACCCCGAATTTGTGGCAACCACCACCAGAAAGCCGAAAACCTACCGGGGAGGGGTGGCATTTGTAATAGAAGCAGGAATCTCCTACGGAGGAGAATCTGGAAGGCCGGTAGGAGAACAAAAACGGGCCGAGATCATGAGGTTCGCCAACAGAGTGCCTTTAACCTTTGATCAAGGAAGCTGTGCCATAACAGAGGGCTTAAAAAGCATAGATTGGAAGCGTTACGGAATAAGAGACCTTGAAAATGCCCCAATAACCGTTTTTGTCAATATTGTATCTACCAACGTGCCCTACCTATCCACTGGAAAGCAGAGTATTGCTCCGGAACCTGAAATACTGCACGAGGTAAGACAGGCCACCATGAAAATATCCAGAAGCCTCCAGAAATATTTAAGGGCAAAGAAATCTGCCCAAGAAGAGGCCATGCGTTCCAAGGTGTTTGAAACATACGTACCAGTAATATTAAGAGAAGCAGCTGTCCTGGCAGGAAAAGACGTTCCAGAATATGATACCATTTTAGCAAAAGTAACCAGGAAACCAAAAATATTAGGCGACGCCCATGATGAATAGAAAAGATATTGCAGTAAACAAGCTTAAAAGCCTTGGCGAGAGAATAATAGAGGACGTGAACAGAATGAACGTGCCTTCCATAAAGGTTCCCTCCCGAGGTACATCTAACATAGTCTACGACGAAGAGAGACGTTATTACGTGCTGGGAGACCGTTACGGAAGAAGATCCCTGGGCAATGTGAAGCAGATAAAAAAGATCGGCCAGATGGTTTACATGGCCAACTTCTGCAAGGGACTGGTTGAAACCGGGAAAACAGCCACTTTGAGGGAATTATATTACGTTTCAGAAGGTTGGGACATTGATTTCGGAGACCAGCAGGAGTCCAACATTGTAGGGGAGGACCTGGAAGTCACCCTGGGAATGACCAGGGAAGATTTAGGTTTGATGCCAGAAGAGGACGGTGCATCGGTCTATGGCAAACTCACCATCCAGGAAGATGACGTAGAGATTAACGCCCTGAAATCCGGTAAATCAGGTTACACCATATCCCCCACCATCGACGGCGTGGATTTCGTGGACCACGACGTACAACGGGTGATAGCAGTGGAGACCATGGGTATGTTCCACCGAATGGTTCAGGAAAAAGCTTACGATAAGTTTGACACATTAATAGTTGGTTTAAAGGGACAGGCAGCACGTGCAACTCGCAGATTCCTTAAAAGAGTTAATGAAGAGCTTAACCTACCGGTTTATGTCTGTAATGACGGAGACCCCTGGGGATTCCACATCGCCATGGTAATCATATCCGGAAGCGCCAAACTGGCCCACGTGAATCATGAGCTGGCCACCCCCAATGCCAAATTTCTGGGAGTAACTGCCTCAGACATAATAAACTACGACCTGCCCACCGACCCCCTAAAGGACATCGACGTACTGCGACTCAAGGAACTCTTAAAAGACCCCCGTTATCGGGATGAGTTCTGGAAAGTTGAAATCAAAAAGATGCTCAAAATCGGTAAAAAGGCAGAACAGCAGTCCTTCTCTAAATACGGGCTGGAATATGTGGTAGATACCTACCTGCCTGAGAAACTGGATGCAATGTAGAATTAGCCTTAAATAAAAGGTTGATCAAAACTTTTTTTTTCTTTTTTTCTAATTTTTTATTTATTATTCCTATTTTTCGTATTAATATGTTGATATTACATGTTATGATTCTATTTTTTAAGAATCATGCTTAATTGTTATCAAAATTCTATAATACCATCTAAAACGTGCTTTTTTCCTTATATAACAAAATAGTAAAACTTATAATATCATTAAAAAAATACCATAAAATAGGTTAAGCAATTAATTTTATAATGAAGGGGATTAATCATGAAAAACGCGGGAATAAACGGATACGGAACCATAGGTAAAAGAGTGGCGGACGCGGTGTCCTGTCAGGACGATATGAAGATTATGGGGGTAACCAAGCGAACCCCGGACTTTGAAGCAAAAATGGCAGTTGAGAAGGGATTCCCTCTTTACATCAGTGCACCAGAAAGAGAAGGCCTCTTCGAAGAAGCAGGCATACCTGTAACTGGCACCATTGATGATCTCTACGAAAAGATCGATATCATGGTTGACTGCACCCCGGGGGGCATCGGGGCTAAGAACAAGGAAGTCTACCAGGAGAAAGGAGTTAAAGGCATCTTCCAGGGTGGAGAGAAGCACGATGCCATTGGGCAATCATTCAATTCCTTCTCAAACTATAAAGATGCCTGGGGTTCTGATTACGTAAGAGTTGTGTCCTGCAACACCACCGGCCTTTGTAGGACTCTTCAACCCATCAAAGACCTCTGCGGAATAAAAAAGGTGCGAGCAGTGATGGTAAGAAGAGGAGCCGACCCTGGAGACGTTAAAACCGGACCTATCAACGCTATAGTGCCTAACCCCCCCACTGTGCCCAGTCACCACGGGCCAGACGTGCAAACAGTTATGTACGGCCTTAATATTGTCACCATGGCTATTCTGGTACCAACCACCCTCATGCACCAGCACAACCTCATGGTAGAGATGGAATCAACCCCCTCATTGGACGACATCATAGACACCTTTGAAAAAACTCCTCGTGTCCTGCTATTTGAAGCAAATAAGGGCGCCGGATCCACAGCTCAAATCATGGAATTCGCCCGAGACATAGGAAGGTCCAGAAGTGACTTATTCGAAATCGCGGTGTGGAAAGAATCCATTAACATTGTTGACGGAGAACTATACTACATGCAGGCCATCCACCAGGAATCAGACGTAGTGCCGGAGAACGTGGACTGTATCCGGGCCATGCTGGAGATGGAAGAGGATCCATCCAAATCTATTGAGAAAACAAATAAAAATATGGGCATCCTGGGGTAAAATTTAAATTTCATGCCCCTTTTTTTTATGTTTTCCCCTGAAATCTAGTTTTTTTTATAATTTTTTAAATAAATTTTTTACTTTTATAACAAAACATACTTTTATAGAACATGAAATACGACCTCCATACCCATTCCAAGTATTCTTCAGACGGGTTCCTGGACCTGGAAAAAATGGTGAAAGCTGCTCTAAAAAAGGGACTTTCAGGGATAGCTATTACTGACCACAACACCATTAAAGGCGGGTTGAAGGCCAAAAAATATGAAACCAATGAATTCAGGGTAATTGTGGGTTCTGAGATAACTACAGAAAGAGGTGAGGTGATAGGTCTTTTTTTATCAGAAGATATCAGATCAAAGACCTTTATAGATATTGTAGATGATATAAGGGCTCAAAATGGTGTAGTAGTCATTCCACACCCCTTTGACGGCGTTCGGAGCACGGCGGTGCATCCTGATGAGAATGATATTAAGTTCATAGACCACCTGGAGGTCTTTAACTCCCGGTGCATTCTCCAAAAGTACAATGATAAGGCAGCAAAATTTGCATCTGCCCATGGTCTGAAAACCATTGCCGGCAGCGACTCCCATTTCCTGAATGAATTGGGAAAGGCAGGTATTATCACCAGATCAGATGATATCCAAGAAGCAGTGCTGAAGGGAGATTTCGAAATTTTTGGTGAAAAATCGTGGCCCATAAACTTGGGATTAACCTGGCTTTTGAAGATATGGAGAAGACAAGTTTTTTAGGGAAACTTTAGATGTATATAATAAATTAATGGTTCTTAGATGTATTATAGAAATCAGGGGTTCTTAAATGACTGATCATAGCAAATATTCAAGCTCAAAAAACAGCCTTAAAATGGACCTCCTAATTTCACTGTTTTTTGGCCTGCTGGTGGCCATCACCAGAATCCCCTTTATCAGCAAATATCTCTATGAATGGGATTCTGTGAACTTCGCCCTGGCCCTGGAGAACTACAATATTGCTATTCACCAGCCCCAGCCTCCGGGGTACATTCTCTACGTGGCCCTGGGAAGGGTGGTTAACACCGTCTTCCACGATGCCAACCTGAGCCTCATATTTCTGGGCATTCTTTTCAGCATATTAACCGTTATACTTCTCTACTTCCTGGCCAAACAGATCTTCTCCAGGAATGTTGGAATCATCAGTTCCATCTTACTTATTTTCAGTCCCATCTTCTGGTTTTATGGTGAAATCGCGACCATATATCCCGGCGAAGCGTTTTTAGCCATTTTAATAGCTTTTACCTCATACCAAGTGCTCAGAGGGAATCAGAAGTTTTTCTATTTATCCGCCCTGATACTGGGCCTGGCCGGAGGTTTCAGACAGGATCTTATCATCTTCATGTTCCCATTGTGGCTGTTCTGCCTATTTTATGGTGATAATGGTTATAAACAGATATTAAAGGCATTTATAGTGATGGTGGCGTCTGTTTTATTATGGTTAATCCCCACCATCATGTTGGCCAATGGTATGGGGCCCTACCTTTCTGCATCACAACATTTTTCAGGGTCATTTCAAACCAGCTCAGTATTATTCGGAGCCCCGCTTTCCAATCATTTATTACTTGACGGAATGCTCTTTTCATGGCTCATATTAGGGTTAGGTTTCTTAGGGGCTTTGTTCCTTATAATATTCCTTTTTAAGATGCGCAAAACTATTATAAACAGGAAAATACTGAAAAATTTCAATTTTATTTTCCTGGCACTGTGGATACTGCCCGCCTTTCTTTTCCAGGTTCTGATACCACTATCCAAACCAGGATATATTTTAGTCTATTTATCTGCCCTGATTTTAATATTGGGATACATAATCCAGACTTTTTCTAATGATATAAGCCCTAAATTCAAGGATATCAGCCCTAAATTCAATATCTCAGCAAAATCCATGTGTATTATTATTATTTTAATCCTCTACATCTTCATAAACAGCGTCTACTTTTTCTATCCCTATAATCTGAATGAAGAGACAACCTGGGAAACTCAAATCAGTAATATGAACTATTCCCAGAAGATTACACTGGGGATAGACCTGTCATTTATGTACAACAATGAGAAGAGAGTTATAAACGACCAGAATATGGATTTACATATTAAAAACATTATGGATATATCTAATTTTAATCCTAACACCACTCAGATTGTTATAAGGGACATTATAAGGGAAGATCAGGGTTTTAGCTGGAGAAAGGCCATGTATTATCTGCCGGAATACGATATATATTATCTCTTTGATTCTGAAAACTCCCAGTTGAAGAGTGCAAAAATGAAGGACAATGTATCCTTTTCCTATGGAAAAATGCACCTTGGATCCGGCGTTGAAGGTAACAATTTAGAAATTCCCATAAAACCCTCCACCACCAAAATGGTGTGGATCATGGATGATAAATCTCAATTTTATAAAGAACTCGAATCACAAATAGAGATAAAAACTATTAAACTGCCCAACGGACTCAATATCTATTATTCAGACGTTGAAAATATAACCATGCCACTTAAAGTTGGTGAATTCATATTCAAACCTATGATCTCCCAAAACTAAAAAAAAGAATTAAAAAGAAATAAAAAAAAATCTAGAAATAACTGATTATAAAAAAAATTTGGAATAAGATGATCAATAAATGAATTGGAATTAATATGATCTAATAAATGAATTGGAATAAGATGATCTAATAAATGAATTGGAATTAATATGATCAATAAAATGAAATAATTAAATTAATTTTAGAGGAAACCCAACTATATTATAAGGTGAATCCCATGGAATGTCAAGATTATTCTTTAAGTCGGAATACTGAAAGAGATAATTTAAATCTCAACCCTTTACAGAGGGGGGGTGTATTGCCCAAAGAAGCCAGGAAAGCACTATACGAGTTTTCAGATGGTTACAGTGTATGTGACTACTGCGCAGGTAGACTGGATCAGATATCAAAACCCCAGATACACGGTTTCCTGGACGATCTGGCCAGCTTCATAAATGTGGATCACGCCCGAACAGTTCACGGAGCCCGGGAAGGGAAATTCGCAGTGATGCATTCCCTTTGCAAACCAGGGGATACCATATTGATAGATGGAAACGCCCATTACACCACCCATATCGCTGCTGAACGCTGCGGCCTGAACATGGTGGAGGTCCCTCATACGGATCATCCTGAGTTTAAAATAACTCCTGAAAGCTATCAGGAAGTTCTTGATAATCAGCTGGACAGAGGAGGAGAGATCAGTCTCGTTTTATTAACCCATGTCGACGGTAACTACGGTAATCTCACAGATTCAAGTGCAGTTGGTAAAATAATCCATAAAACCGGCATACCCCTACTTTTAAACTGTGCATATTCAATGGGAAGGATGCCTATAGATGCTAAAGCTTTAAATGCTGATTTTGTGGTGGGCAGCGGGCATAAAAGCATGGCTGCCTCCGGCCCTATAGGGGTGCTGGGTATGAAGGATGAATGGGCTGACCTGGTGCTTAAAAAGTCCCTGCGACACGCGGTAAAGGAGATAGAAATGCTGGGCTGCACCAGCCGGGGGGCGCCGGTGGCCACCCTCATGGCTTCCCTACCATACGTGGGGGAAAGAGTGGAAAAATGGGATGTGGAGGTTCAAAAAACCAGAGATTTCGTGGATAAGATGGAAAAAATTGAGGGTGTGAAACAGTTAGGTGTGAAACCCAAAGAACACGACCTGGTACGGTTTGAAACCCCTGTTTTTGATAGAATAGCCCAGGATCATCCCCGCCGTGGTTTCTTCCTCTACGAAGAACTTAAGAAAAAAAAGATTGTAGGGATCAAAAGAGGTCAGACCAGATGGTTCAAGTGCAGTGTCTACGGCTTCAGTGAAGATCAGATGAATTATATCGCAGAGTCCTTTAAAGAAATTGCAGGAAAATATAAAAACCCTTCCTAAAATAAGGGTTATTTTAAAATTTATGTAATGGAGGGTATGGTAAAAATATGTAAGTAGGGACTATTGGACTATGGTAAATATGTAAAGATAGGATTACTTCAATTTTTTTTAACCAAATTTATAAAAAAAATAAATTTTTTGAAAGATTAGAAATTAATTTCTACCTTCTATTTTAAGCCCTCTTTAGATTTAAGGATTTAATTTTTTTTTGCCTTTTAAACGACTAAATCCTACTTTTTAACCACTGGAAACCGTATTTCAGTCAACAGATCTTCTTCTGCCACTTCGCTGGGGTTGCTTAGATAGATTTCCATGGGCGGTCCCACTATCTCGTAACCATTTTTCAGGGTATATTCTGCCAAGGCCATGTATACTGAACTTACTCCACTATAAGACCCCTTATGAACCGTTGAAAGGACGTTTTGGGCCGGGATTTTTTTGATCTTAACCCTGCCTTCTTCTGCTTCTCCAATGAAGGGCATTCCCACTTCAAACAGTAATTCTTCCTGTGGAACTTCCATGGGACTGTTGTAGTATATCCCAAAGGGAGGCCCGGTCATTTGTAAGCCTTTACCCATAACAAATCCCACTAATTCGCTGAAAAGTTCCATTAACTGGTCATAAGGTCCTTTTGCAGATATATATGCTACCTGTGTCTCTTCTACCATCTTTTCCTTTATTTCCATAATTAACACCAATATTATATTTATGCAGTCATTTATCATAAACTTCTTGCCCATTTCACCAAAATTTAGACTTCACTTGTAAATTTCTTAGCTCATCCCACCTAACTCACCTGTGAAATTCCTTTTTATAAGATCATAACCATCTATAAATCCACTGGGTCCATTAACTTAAATAACACATTAACCATAAAGTTAATATTA
>JADGNH010000070.1 GCA_017883605.1 Methanobacteriaceae archaeon | reverse complement strand
CTCTTTTAGCATATGATTGCCTTGTAACTAACTTTCCTATATTAAGTGTATTTTTAACTAAATTTATAGATGACGATGCAATATCTTGTGATGAACCTAAATGAGTACAATATAATCTAAATAATAAACCATCCATTAAAGAAGTTTTTTTAATTCTTTTATATTTTTTATATATATCTGTTTCGTAATCACATATAATTTTGTTTATAAAATTGGAAAATTTTATTATTTTACTCACAGAATATATTTTATTGTTTATATTTTTTTTTGAAAGGAAGCTTGAGAAATTCTTTTAATGAATATAAAGCATGAAAAAAATGGATAAATAGCAATGAAATTAATAAAAAAAAGTAAAATGGACCTTTTTATAATATTAATCTAATTATTAATTGTTATAGATAGGTTTAAAGCTCCCTCAAATTGAATTTAAAGAATTATTTAGTTTGTAAAAGAATTCATTGAAATTATAGAGGAATGTGTTAGTTTATAAAAGAAATTATTTGGTTTTAAAGGAACAGTAAGGATTTTATCCAAATAAAAATATTTAAAGAATTTATCGGCGATATTGTTGGAGGTACTATTCCCGGTTATTTAACTCTTTTTGGTATATTTATCCTTTCATGTTCAAAATCTTCCAGTTTTTCTATTAATTCAGCTATTCCTTTTCCCTCTGATGCAGCCACCAGAATGGGTTCATCAATTTTTTTAATATATTCATCTGAATACTTGACATCTTCCACTAAATCCATTTTATTAAAAATACAGATTATAGGTGACTTAAAAATATGTTTTATTTCTTTTAAAAGACTGTACTGGCTTTCAAGTGGATATCCTGAGGTTTCAGATGCATCGAATATGTAGATAATCACATCGGCCAGATGTTCCAGGGCCACCATGGCGTTGAGCTCTATCTGGTTCATATCCCTAATTGGCCTGTCCAGAAGCCCGGGAGTATCTATTATCTGATATTTCTTCCATTTCTTCTCTAAATGACCTATTTGAATACCGGTGGTTGTGAATGGATAGTCAGCCACTCTGGGCTCTGCCGTGGTCATCTGTCGGAGAACAGTGGACTTTCCCACGTTGGGAAAACCAGCTATAACTGCGGTTATGGCGTCAAAGTCAATGGTAGGCATGTTTTTCAGTTTTACCTTGGCATAATTCAAAAAGTTCAGCTCATCCTCTATCCTGTAAATCACAGAAGATATTCGCCCAAAAGCCTCTTTCCTGATTTTTGCCGCATTCTCTGGGTTTGATCTTCTTATTTTAAATACATACTGGTTTTCAAACTTGGATATCAGGGCTACGGCCCAGTTCAATGCACCAAGGGACTTTTTAAGCTGGTCTACTCCCACCACTACGTCGATGTAGTCCTGATAAAACATGGGCATATCTTCTACATTAGGGGTCTTCTCCAGTATGTTTTTGAAGGTCTCTTGGATTACCTGGCAGGCAGTTTTAACACGAGCCTCTTCTGTCCTTTTTGCTTTTAGATGGCGGGGTATTTTTGAACTTCTCACCTTGTTTGCGGCTTTTTTAGCCCTTCTAAAACTCTTGTCCAGAACCTCTTCTGGGGTGGGTATGGTTGGTAAAAACATTTCATCACTTAGATTTTTTTAAATTAATAACTAAATTTTTAAATTTGTAACTAAATTTAAATTAATAACTAAAAAAAGTTATTTAGGGGTTTCCTGGAAGATCTGGCCTTGGAACTGGTAAATTTTCACTTCCGGTGAGAGCCAGCAGTCTGGTGAAAGACCGGCCTTCATACAGGTGTTACTTAAAAACTCTTCTGCATCCCACCGCCATTCAGTGGCTACCTGGGGTAGTAAAAGCCCTCGATAGAATCTGGTCTCTACAATGAGTCCATCTTCACCAATTTTAATCTTCTCAGGATAATCCGCAGGTTTATCCACTTCTATAAGCTGGGGTTTGGTCAAAACACTTACTTCCACCGTGATTTCATCCATTTCATGGGGTTTTACTGGGGGAAATCTTGGATCCTGAGTTGCAGCGGATATGGCTGCTTCTATAACGGCATTTACCAGGGGTTTTATTGGTTCAGGGTATCCTATACATCCCCGAAGATCATCTCCACGATTAAGGGTTACAAATACTCCCATATCCTCTTTCAACGTATTAGGAGTATCATCAGGTACGTTTAAAACTTTTTCTTCATTTAAATAAACTTCTATGGTTTTTCTGGCCAGTTTGACCAGGAAATTTCCTTCCTCTTGAGATAACATCACATGGCACCCCCTACGGTTGCTTCGGTGACCCTTACATGGGGCCCTCCATCACCTACCGGAACGGTTTGTCCTGCTTTACCACAGAAACCCACGCCCATCTTAAAATCAGATCCAATCCCATCCACTTTCATTAACATCTCCAGAATATTTCCAGAGAGGGACACATCTCTTAAAGTTTCGGATATCTCACCATCTTTTATCATAAATGACTCTGCAGCGTTAAACTGGAAAATTCCTTTCCCTGTGTCAACCTGGCCTCCCCGGGACCCTTTAAGATATATTCCTTCTTGGAGGTCTTCAAAGATCTCGCTGCGTTTAAGATTACCTGGCTTCAGGTAAGTGTTACTCATGCGGACTATGGGCTGTTCTCCCACTGATGACCTGGCGTTTCCAGATGGAACTATGCCCAGTTGAGATGCTGTTTCCCTGGAACTTAATAGGGATTTTAGAATTCCATTTTTCACCAGAATATTTTGTGATGTTTTTACCCCTTCTGAATCATAGGGATAGTATCCGAAAGCATCCATACTGGCGTCGTCGATGATAGTAACCTTTTCAGAGCCGATCTGAGAATTTAACTTTCCTTTGAGTATAGAATCGTTTTGCAGGATAAGATCTGCTTCTGCCGCATGTCCCAGGGCCTCGTGGATAAAAACTCCGGTGAGTTCGCAGTCCATCACTACTGGAAACCTTCCAGAAGGCGGTGACTTTGCTTTAAGAAGTCTTAAAGCCTTTGATGCGGCTGTTCTTCCGAATTTTTCCATATCTTCATTTTTCAGGACTTCAAAACCAGCCACTCCACCGGTACTTTTGTGTCCAAACTGCATAACTCCTTCAGAAGCTGCAACTGCATTTAAAAACAGGACCACTCTGCTTTCCTCAACCTGTAGGGAGGTTCCTTCTGAGCTCAAAAAAAGGTTCTGCCCTTCCATATCCATGTAGTTCACGGTGGTGCTTACAATTCCATCCAGACGGGCGGCCTTCTCTGCGTCTACCATAACTTCTTTTTTTTCATCCAGTGATACATTTGAAGGCTTTAATTTGGCCTTTGATTTTACCTTATCTGTGGTGGTATCAATATCTGCCAGTTTAACCTGGCTTTCAAGAGACTTGGCAAGTTTTAAGGCAGATTCGGCCATGTCATCCAGCTTTGACATTTGGGTGGTGAAGGTGAAGCCCCAGGATCCGTCTTTCAAGACCCTCACACACCCTCCAAAATCGTTTCCAGACCTTATCTCCTGGATCTTCCCATCTTTCATAACTACTACATTGTTAAGACTCTCATTAACTCTTATATCCACATAATCTGCCTTTTCTTCCATGGATTTAATGATCTTTTCAATTAAATCGGGATCTAATGTATCTTTCATGATATCTACCTTTCATTTTCTCTTATAATTATGATCTTCCAATTATATAGTCCTTGTTGAACTGTGGTGATATTCATCGATTGAGATATATGGGAGCCAACTAATTTATATTAGATGTTACATTATATATTCAATCTGAGCATTAGGAGTAAAATAAGTGCAGGCTAAATTTGAAATTCAACACTTCTGTTGCGGTCCGAAAGGATGTGAAATTCGGAATAGAGTGTGTAGAAATGATGGATTTAGAATAATTTAATAAATAGAATAATTTAATAAAATTTAGAGTATATTAATAAAATGTTGAAAGGTTTATTAGACTTGAAGTTTTATTAGACTGAAGTTTTTATCATAGTTGAAGGTTATCATACTTATAAGTATCATAATTAAAATTTATCAAAACTTGAGTATTATCAGATATCAAATTTATTTAACCTTTCATTTTCTTTTAATTATTTATTAAAATAATTCATAAGCACCGGGTGACAGGATGAAGACAGTAGATGAAATTAACCAAAGGATCAAAGATGGGGATGCTGTGGTGGTGACTGCAGCTGAAATGACCAGAATTGTTAGGGAAGATGGTGCAGAAAAAGCTGCCGAAGAGATTGATGTGGTGACCACCGGAACATTTGGTGCTATGTGTTCCTCAGGAGTATTTATAAACTTCGGCCACACTGATCCGCCTATAAAGATGACCAAAACCTATTTAAATGGTGTGGAAGCTTACTCTGGACTGGCAGCGGTGGACGCCTACCTGGGAGCCACCCAACCCAACAGAAGTCCAGATATTGGCCTGGCATACGGCGGAGCTCATATTATAGAAGACCTGATTAGAGGTGAAGAGGTGGAACTGGTTGCAGAAGCCTATGGTACAGACTGCTACCCACTTACTGAGTTAAAAACCCAGATAACTTTGGATAAGCTGAATCAGGCCATTATGGTCAATCCCAGAAACTGCTACCAGAACTATGCCGCAGCCACCAACTCCACCGAAGAAACTCTCTACACTTATATGGGCACATTACTGCCCCAAATGGGTAACGTAACTTATTCAAGTGCTGGGGAGCTTAGTCCGCTTCTGAACGACCCTTATTTTCAAACAATAGGTTTGGGGACCAGGATTTTCCTCTGCGGGGCAGAGGGTTACATCATAGGGGAAGGAACCCAGCACTCCACTGAATCTGAGCGGAAAAATGGAGTGCCAGTTTCACCCTCCGGGACCCTGATGCTCAAGGGAGACTTGAAAGATATGGACTCTGAATATGTCCGGGGAGCAACCATGCCCAAATACGGCCCAACACTCTATGTGGGGGCTGGAATACCGATACCTGTTCTCAATGAGGATATAGCTCTCAGAACAGGTATAAGTGATGAGGATATTGGCTGCCGCATAATGGATTATGGGGTGCCCAGAAGAAGCCGCCCTCCTGTGAAAGAGACCAACTACCAGGAACTTAGAAGTGGTGTAATCGAGTTGGAAGGACAGGATGTTCCAACATCATCACTATCATCTTACAAAAAAGCTTTAGAGATTGCTGAAGAGTTAAAGGCATGGATAGATAAAGGAAAATTCTTACTCACTAATCCGGTGGAAATGTTGCCTTCCACGGGACAGAGTGTTAATCCCCTGGAAATTAGGAGGCCATTCATTCTGGTTAAGGATTTGAAGAGCAAAAAACTAATATTAGCATATCCCACCGATGATATAAGTCATGTGGCCAAGAAGATGGTTCAAAATAATATAAATCATCTGCCGGTGGTGGACGACAAACATAAGCTCCTGGGCATTGTTACTTCCTGGGACATAGCCAATGCAGTAGCCAAGGGAAAGAATAAATTAATGGATGTCATGACCAAAAAGGTTATCATCGCCAGAGAAGATGAGCCAGCGGATGTAATAGCCAGAAGACTGGATAAACATGAAATATCAGGACTGCCCATCATAGATAAGGACAACCGGGTTAAGGGTATGATCACAGCAGAGGATATATCCCGGCTCATTGTTGATGGGCCCGACGATGAGGAGGAGGGTGATTAAAATGAAAGCCTGGCTCGAATTTTCCCCCAAAAAAGTTAATAAGGCCATAATTTCAGACCTCATGAGAGATTATGATATAAGCTTCAACATACATCGGGCGGACATAACCCCCAAAGGGGGTAAGATGCTGGTTGAAATCAGCGGGAATCAGTCTAAAGAGGGTGTAGAATTCCTTGAAAGGGAAGGAATACATGTAAGTCCCATAAAAAGGGTGGTAAAGAAGGATGAAGAGAAGTGTGTAGACTGCGGTGCCTGTGTTTCTCTGTGCCCGGTTAAAGCCATCTCTAATACCGAGGACTGGACCATTGAAGTTGATGACCAGATCTGTATTGGCTGTGACTTCTGCACATCTTCCTGTCCAACCAGGGCCATAAAAGTCACTAAGTAGAGTTTATGTGCTTTAAGTAGAGTTTTTATGCTTTAATAGAGTTTATGTGCTTTTAATAGAGTACATATATTAATTATATTAACTAAACACTTTTTTCTTAATTTTTAGGATTTATTTTTAAAAAACATTATTATTTTTTTATCATCTTTAAAAACTATTTTTTTTAATTTAAATTAATAAAACTAATCTGAACGGGAAAGTATCCGAAAAATAAGACTTTTATCCAGATAAACCGCTTTTTCAGGACACATTTCCATGCAACACAGGCAGCTTATGCACTCACCATAATCAAATTCGGGAATGTAAACTCCGCTGGTGAGAGCGTCCACCGGACAGCTTTTAATACAATTACCACATTTAATACACTTTTCAGGGTCGATGGCAGGCCGGGACCAAAAAAGCTTCATTAAACTCCTGGCCAGGGGTGCTGGAATCATATCCAGTGAAGTTGAAAGGCCAGATGGCCATTTAAAGTCTGTTATAGTGGGAATTTCTCCCAGAACATTTATATTATCTATAATGGTCTCACCCAGATTTTGCTCATGAGCTATCTGGTTAATAGGTATCTTTGAGGGCTTTTTCCCCAAAATATGGCAGATAAAGCTGTCAAGAGCAACTCCATCCTCAGATGCCAGTATCATACCCAGTTGTTTTGGATTACCTGCTGAAGGGCCGTTTCCATCCATTCCTACCACCCCATCCACAATGTTCAGCTGCGGCTGGGAAAGGGCGTATATATCCACCACTATCTCGGCAAAATCAGATGGTCTGGGGGCTGTACTATGATATTCAGTCTTTTTAATCCCGGGGATAACTCCGTACATATTTTTAACGGCACAGGTGAATATGGTAAGGCCGTGTGTTTTGATTTTGGGGACATTTATAATCAGATCACAGTCTAAAACCGGTTTGGCAATGTAATATTTTTTTCCATTCCTTTCCCGGAGGTAAACACCTGATTTTTCAAAGTTAACCAGCTCAACCTTTAAACGTCTGCACACTTCAGCATAGCCGGTAGTTTCCCAGAAATCTTTTAAATCGTGTATAGAAGCTCCTGGACTGTCGCCCACCATAGGAATTCCGCCTACATCTCTCACGGCATTTATAATGGCTTCTATCACTGCCGGGTGGGTGGTTAAGGCTTCTTCAGGAGCTTTGGCCTGTAGCATGTTGGGCTTAATCAGAACACTATTTCCCGGTTTAATGAATGATGATAACCCTCCAATGTTTTCCAGACAGTTATTTACAGCATTCTGAACTGATTTTAAGTGGTATGAATCACATTTTGACAGAGAAATCTTGGTTTTTTCCATTTTAAACCTCTTAAAAGGTTTTAACTTAAATATTACTGGATTTTACAATTAAAACAATTAAAATAATCGAGGATATAATGAAATACAACTATAATATATAATAAAAAATATAACAACTATTCTTACATTTTTAAACTCTTATTTATTTTAATTCTTGTTTATTCTCAAAAAAACTCTTATCATCATTCCTCAAACTCTTTTAAAATCTTTTTCCGGGCTTCTCCTATGGTAAGGGGGTAGGGTTTTTCAAAGGGCATTTTATCCTTTTTTTCCAGTATTTCCATGAGATGCGCAATGCGGGGTAATCTTAGATTGGCTCCCCGTACTGTTTTAACATCTCCAAAAACTTCCTGGGGACTTCCCTCTTTTATGATCTTACCTTCGCTTATTATATAGACGTTGTCAGCATAGAGGGGTACTAGGTCCACGTCATGAGTGGATATAATTATAGTCATCCCTTCCTGGTTAAGCTGGTACAGTATTTTCAAGATCTGGGATGCTCCCCTGGGATCCAGGCCGGAGGTGGGTTCGTCAAGCACCATTATCTGGGGGCGCATGGCCAGTATTCCGGCAATGGCCACTCTCTTTTTCTGTCCACCGCTCAGGTGGTGGGGGGGTTTTTTTTCAAATCCATCCATACCCACCCTTTTTAAAGCTTCATTTACCCTTTCTTCAACCTGTTCTTCGGCTAATCCCAGGTTCATGGGGCCGAATGCCACATCTTCCAGCACCGTTGGTGCAAAAAGCTGATCATCCGGGTTCTGGAATACGATACCCACCTTCTCTCTGATCTTCATGAGGTTCTTCTTTTCATAGCTTATCAAATCTCCGTCTACGGCTATAGATCCCGTGGTAGGTCTCAAAATCCCATTGAACTGAAGGAAAAGGGTTGATTTACCAGCGCCGTTAGGACCGAGAAGAGCAACTATTTTACCTTTCTCAGCTTTAAAATTGACTTTCTCCAGGGCTTCGGTGCCGTCAGGATAGTGGTAGGTTATATCTTTGGTTTCAATGACGTTCATCTTCTCAAATCCAATTTTTTTTTTAAATGTTGTTGATGTTTGAATAAAAATTAGTTTTCAGGTAAGTTTATTATTTGAGTAAAGTTATTTTATTTAGAGTATTTTGAGTAAAGTTATTTAATTTGATTAAAGTTAATTTTTTATCTTTTAAATTTTTTATTTAGTTGTTTAATTTTTATTCTATTTTAATTAAATTTACTTTATCCCTAATCAAATAAATTTTAAGTTGCTGGTTAAATACACTCCTATTATCATTATAGACTCGAATGAAATCAGCATAAGGATGTTACGGGGGGTTATGTTTTTTTGAGGTTTTAAGGTTCTAATGGACCCGTTGTAGCATCTGGATTCCATGGATATATAAACCTGTTCCCCCGTGAGCCAGGTCCTTATAAACAGGTTGCTCATCAACATTCCCAGGGAGTGGTAGGTGTTTTTAAGGCTGCCGTAACCCAGACGGGTATTCTGGGAGCGGTACATATTCTCTGCCTCCCCTAGAAAGACGAATATGAACCGGTACATGAGCATGGCAATTTCCAGTACTATTTTAGGGATTCTAAGACTTTCCAGCACTGAAAAGAGTTCGGTCATGGGTGTGGTTAGGGCCAGGAATGCCAAACATGAGAAACCTCCCAGGACTCTAGCAAAAACCAGTAATCCCAGGTTAAAACCA
The DNA here is from genome assembly GCA_017883605.1 of Methanobacteriaceae archaeon. GTDB lineage: Archaea > Methanobacteriota > Methanobacteria > Methanobacteriales > Methanobacteriaceae > Methanobacterium_A. Next base: position 771 of record JADGNH010000070.1, on the reverse strand, counting down.
TCTTTATATACTGCTAAGTTGAATAGGCCAATATTAAACCAGGTTTCGCCAGTTCCGAAGAAAATGGCCATGAAAACAAAGGTCAAAAACCCAAAAATAAAGGGGATGGAGAGGAATTTCAGATAAAATTTTAAGGGAATACGGGCCTTGAATATTAATATTAGCGATATCAAGATAGTTATAGTAAGCGGTACCACTGGAGATGTTGATAGCAAGCACACCACCATGGTCAAAATTGCAAACAATACTTTAAAAGATACATTTGCATTTTTAAGCCCGTTGGAGTGGGCATAACCATCTAATGTGTTTTCCATTTTAAATCACCAGTTGGATTGATTCGGGCCTTTTTTTTATTTAAGAATTCATTGACTTTTGTTTATGAATTTAATTTATTAAAATTTACTTTTCAATGTAAGAGTTCATTTGGGCCCTTCTACTTTTTAATGTAAGAGTTCATTTGGCCCTTTTGCTTTCAAATATAGGATTTCATTTAGCTTTTTGTTTTCCCCGGTAATATCCCAGGAAGTAACCTACTATAAGTGCCCCCACCGCTGCCTGCAGGGCAAAAAAGAGACTCTCTACATCTCCACTGGGAGGGGTCCATAAAGATGAAAACCAGGGCTGATAACCAGTTTGTTCTATAACCTGGCTGGCCTGATCATCAGTCCCCCCAAGATAACCCTGTTCTTCCAATTTGCCCTGATAAAGAAAAAAAGGGATGGATAACATAACTACTACTGCTATTAGCATGGCGATGTGCTTTTTTTCCAT
>JADGNH010000173.1 GCA_017883605.1 Methanobacteriaceae archaeon | reverse complement strand
GGAAGTGATACTTCCCATATATCTATACTGGGATACGACCCCTACCAGGTTTACACCGGCAGAGGGCCGTTTGAAGCAGCTGGTGTTGGCGTGGATGTGGAGGCAGGAGACATCGCTTTCCGATGCAACTTCTCCACCGCCGATCCAGAGGGAATTATAACCGATAGACGTGCCGGAAGAATCAGGGAAGGAACTGAAGAGTTATCCGAAGCAATTAATTCTATAAAAGCCGTGGAAGACGTTGGAATAATCTTTAAAGAATCAACCGGTCACCGGGCAGTTCTGGTCCTCAGAGGAAAGGATCTATCCGACAAAGTAACCGCTGCAGATCCCAAATATAATGATAAAAAATGGAAACCAGTTCAATCAATTGATGGACTGCCAGATTCAACCAAAACAGCCAGAATCCTAAATGAAGTCATCAAAAAATCTTACCAACTACTCAAAGATCACCCTGTGAACCTGGAAAGAATTGAAAATGGTGAAAACCCGGCAAACATAATCTTACCCCGGGGTGCTGGCGCCGTCCCTGAAGTTCAGCCATTCCCAGAAAAATATGGTATGAAAGCAGCCTGCATAGCCGAGACCGGACTTATAAAGGGGATTGGAAAGATCAGCGGTATGGACATCATAGATGTTGAAGGAGCCACCGGCGGTGTGGACACCAACCTGGAAAACATAACCCAGAGCATCATAGAAACCGCAGCAAATGATTATGACTTTCTTCTGATTAACATAGACGGTGCAGATGAGGCAGGACATGATGGAAATCTGAAAGAAAAGTTAAATTTCATCGAAAAAGTTGATGATGTAGTTGGAAAGCTCAAAGATATAGATGACACCTACTTCATCCTTACAGCGGACCACTCCACCCCCATCTCGGTAATGGACCACACCGGAGACCCGGTTCCTATTTTAATTGTGGGACCGGAAATTCGGGTAGATGATGTAGAAAGCTTCAATGAAAGAGCTGCTTCCAAGGGGGGGCTTTGCAGGATTAGAGGATCAGATGTTATGAACATTTTAACCGACCTGATGAACAGATCAGCTAAATTTGGGGCTTAAAAAAATGGATGTTCATGAAGATATTCCAAGACTCTTCGGCACCTCCGGTATCCGGGGGAAGGTAGGAGAAGAAATAACCCTTGAACTGGTAATGAACATTGGCCTGGCCATTTCCACCCAACTGGGTGGTAAAGGGAAGGTGGTGGTGGGATATGATAGCAGAACCTCCAACCAGATGATGGAGAAGGCCCTGAGTGCAGGTATTATCCAGGGAGGATGCAATGTTTTAACTTTAGGCCTGGCCCCCACTCCTCTGGTGGGATATGCCACCAATAAACTCCAGGCAGATGCCGGAGTTATGATTACCGCCTCCCACAATCCACCCCAGGACAACGGCATAAAGGTGTGGGACAGCAAGGGGATGGCCTATAAAAGGGAAGATGAGCAGGTTATAGAAAAAATAGTGCATGAAAAAAGTTTTTCAAACGCTTCCTGGAAAGAAATAGGGAGAACGGAAGATGTAAGCAGTATAACCACCAGTTATATAAATGATTTACTGGCATTTGTAGATATAAAACCGGGTTTGAAGGTGGTGGTGGACTGTGCCAACGGAGCAGCCTCCTATTTATCACCATTAGTCCTCAGAAAAGCCGGATGTAAGGTATTAACACTTAACTGCCAGCCAGACGGGTTCTTCCCCGGAAGAATGCCCGAACCATCAGAGCCAAACCTCCAGGAACTTATGAAGATAGTGAAGGCCACCAAAGCAGATTTAGGCATTGCCCATGACGGTGATGCCGATCGTATGGTGGCAGTGGATGATAATGGTCAAATGGCGGAATTCGATGCATTACTGGCCCTGATATCCTCTGAAATCGGGGGGTGTGTGGTTACCACTGTAGACGCGTCAAGCTGCATTGACCTGACCATGAAAAAACTAGGGGAAAAGGTTATCAGAACCAAGGTGGGTGATGTATACGTTGCAGAGGCCATAGAGAAATATAAAGCATCTTTCGGAGGTGAACCATCTGGAACCTGGATTCACCCTGAGTTCTGCATGTGCCCCGACGGAATACTCTCCGCCCTCCGGGTCATAGAACTGGTACAGAAAAAAGGGTCCTTATCAAGTCTTTTAGAGAATATAACCAGTTATCCTACTTTGAGGGGTAAAGTAAACTGTCATAAATCCCAAAAAGATCAAATAATGGATGGTGTAGAAAAAAAGCTTCCCCATCTTTTTGAGAATGTGGAAGAGAAAATCTCCATTGACGGCATCAGAATCGCCCTTAAAGATGGAAGCTGGGTTCTCATACGACCATCGGGTACTGAAGCTAATATAAGGGTAACTTTAGGCAGTAAAACTGATGAAGAAGCCCAGAAAATAATGGAAAAATGCCAGGAACTTATTGAAAGCATGTTATAAAGAAGAAATTTTAATTTGAAATCATATTAAAGGGGAACTTTAATTGGAAGCATGTTTATGAATAGGAACTTATTGAAAGCATGTTATAAAGAAGAAATTTAATGAAAACATGTTATATGAGAGTTAATTTACCACGGGAGGCCTGTTATGAAGGGAGTTATATTAACCGCCGGTGAAGGCACCAGGATGCGCCCCCTCACCCTAACCAGACCTAAAACCATGATACCTGTCGGGGGAAAGCCCATTCTCCAGTACAATGTAGAGGCTTTGAAGGAAGCAGGGGTCCGGGACATAACCATGGTGGTGGGATACCATGAAGATGCTATAAAAAACTATTTTAAGGACGGGAAGCCGTTTGGAGTAAGTATCAGCTATGTCACCCAAAATGAAAGGTTAGGGACGGCCCATGCCATAGGTAAAGTTGCCAGTGCCGTGAAAGAGGCTTTCATAATATTAAATGGAGATATAATAATCTCCCCTCAACTAATAAAGGATTTAATAAAAAAACATCATTCCACCGCTGCCTGTTCCATACTTACCTTAACTGAAGT
>JADGNH010000069.1 GCA_017883605.1 Methanobacteriaceae archaeon | reverse complement strand
TGCATTTGAACTTTCAGATAAATACGATGTTCCACTGCACCCAGAATACACCTATTTCTACCATGATCTGTCTCGAGAGGAAATAAACCAACTCAGAAAATGGCTATATGAAAATATTCCAGACAAAGCTCCGGATGAAAACACTCTTGATGAAATTCCGGATAAAAACAAAATTCAGGATATTGAAGATGATATTATACTGGACATAAGACCAGAAAAAAGGATTTTAGAGGTTTTAGGGGTGCCTCATCAGGTTGAAGATGAAAAAATCATTCTGGATTCTGAGGTGGCACACGCCCTTATAAATACCCTTCTTGAACCTCTGGAACGGGAAGGTGATATTGAAACTTTAGAGGCCTTAAACCAGGTTTCTGAGGTGAAAATAATGGCCAAGGCCCCTACCTATCTTGGTGGAAGGATGGGAAGGCCTGAAAAGTCTAAGGAAAGGATGATGAAACCTGCCCCTCACGTACTCTTCCCCATAGGTACCAACGGTGGAAACAGACGTAGCATAATTGAAGCAGCTAAAAGGGGAAATATAACAGTGGAAATAGCCCGATGCCAGTGCACCAAATGTGGAGTGGGATCTATGCAGGCCATCTGTCCTCACTGCCAAGCAAGAACCATACCCACCAGCTCTGGGAAAAGGAGGATACATTTGGGGAATATGCTGAAAAAAGCCTATGAAAATGTGGGAATAAGGAAAATAGACGAGTTAAAGGGTGTCATCGGGATGATATCCGAAGATAAATTCCCAGAACCCATTGAAAAAGGAATATTAAGGTCTAAAAATCATGTTTTCACCTTTAAAGATGCCACCATAAGGCACGACTCCACTAATCTGCCCCTCACCCACTTCATCCCCGCGGAGATTGGGGTGAGCTATCAGAAACTCAGGGAAATGGGATATACCCATGATTTAAAAGGTTCAGATCTGGAGAGCGATTACCAGACCGTGGAACTGAAGATCCAGGACGTGGTAATCTCAGAAAACTGCGCTGAATACCTGATAAGAGTGACCCACTTTGTGGATGACCTTTTAGAAAGATTTTACGGACTGGAAAGGTTTTATCACGTCCAGACCAGGGAGGATCTGGTGGGACAGCTGGTGGTGGGACTGGCACCGCACACCTCAGCCGGTGTTCTGGGGAGGATAATAGGCTTCACCAGGGCTGCGGCATGTTATGCTCACCCTTACTTCCATTCAGCAAAGAGGAGGAACTGTGACAGTGATGAAGATTCCATAATGCTTCTTCTGGATGCTCTTATCAATTTCTCCAAGGTTTATCTGCCCAGATCCCGGGGCGGTCGGATGGACGCGCCCCTGGTTTTATCCTCCCGGATAGATCCAGAGGAGATTGATGATGAATCCCATAACCTGGACACCATGTCAGAGCTTCCCCTGGAACTTTATGAGAAAACACTTGAATTTGCAAAACCTTCCGATGTCCTTTCACTGGTAAATAACGTTAAAAACAGGCTGGGAACTGATGATCAGTACCATGGACTGATGTTTTCCCATGAAACCTCTTCAATCCACAGCGGACCCAAACTATCCATGTACAAGATGCTTCCCACCATGAAAGAAAAGGTGAATGGACAGATAAAACTGGCCGAGAGAATACGGGCTGTTGATCAGAGTGGGGTGGTGGAAGGTGTCCTGAACTCCCATTTCCTGCCGGATATGGCTGGGAATCTCAGGGCCTTTTCCCGACAGAAGGTACGGTGCACCAAGTGCAACAAGAAGTACCGGAGAATGCCCCTCTCTGGAGAATGTACCTGCGGTGGAAATCTGATTCTGAGCATATCACAGGGTTCGGTGGTAAAATATCTGCAAATATCCAAGGATCTGTCAGAAAAATATCCTATAGACAACTATCTGATACAGAGGATCGCACTTATTGAGTTTGGTATAAATTCTCTCTTTGAAAGTGACAAGTCCAAACAGAGTTCACTAGATGTGTTCTTATAGTAAATCAAAAAGCTTTTTAATGGCTTATTACAAATAAAAAGTAGATTAAAGTTATGGGATGTATGGTTTATTATCATAAAATTTCAGTATAATAAATCATGGAAAAAATCAATGGTTCATTGTAACTATTAACCCTAATCATTACCTTTTGTTATACATTGATCATCATAGTCCATTGTAACCATTAAAATCATATGAACCTTATTTAACTAAAATAGATCATGTCGGAGGATGTAAAATGAAAGACGCACGCATTATCGCTGCTCTTCCAAACAAAGCACATACATGTGTTTTAAAAAACAACGGGATATTTGAAAGATTCAGTTACGAAAAAATAGTCAAATCATGCCTGATGGTAGATGTTCCCCTTTGGGCCGCAGATAAAATTGCATCGAGGGTAGCCACGGCTGCCTATGATGGAATGACCACCAAGGAAATCAAGATGCTGGTTTTTGACTCTCTTAAAAATGTAGATAAAAAGGCGGCGGACCGGTACTTTAAGGCCAACGCCCTGAGGGTAAGGACTTCCAGGGACACCATAGAGACCTTTGACCAGAAAAAGATAGAAAAGACCCTGGTGGTAGAGACCGGAGCCTCTGAAGAACTGGCCAGAAAAATAGCCACTGAGGTCTACAAGGAACTTAAAAAGCTGGACGTAGAATACCTGACCGCCCCCATGATCAGGGAGATTGTAAACACCAAGCTGGTGGAGAATGGCCTGGAAACCTTAAGGCGCAAATACACCAGGCTGGGTATACCAGTCTATAACATCACCAACCTCATCCAGAACGGTTCCCGAGACAACGCCAACATGATCCACAACCCAGAAACTGTTCACAAATACGTGGCAGATGAAGCCCTTAAACAGTACGCCTTATTACACATCCTCCCCAACGAACTGGCCGACGCCCACATGAGCGGGGACATACATATCCACGACCTGGAATTCTTTGCCGGGCGCCCTCTTAACTGTTTACAACATGATTTACGTCTTTTTATCAAAAACGGGCTTAAAGTGGACGGTACCGGGGATCACACCTCAGTAGCCGGACCCCCCAAGCATATGGAAACTTTAATGAACCATTCTGGAGAGATAATGCTGGCCGCCCAGCAGAACATGAGCGGTGGCCAGTCCATGAGTCTCTGGAACGTTTTTGTAGCTCCTTTCGCCGCTGGTCTTTCCTATGAAAAGATTAAACAGTCGGTGCAGATGTTCATCTTCAACCTGAACATGGCCTACGCTGCCCGGGGATCTCAGGTCCCCTTCACCTCCATAAATCTGGAGTTCAGCGTGCCCGAATTTCTGCAGGATGAACCGGCCTACGGACCACGAGGTGAACTGGCAGGAGTTTACGGCGACTTCGAAGATGAAGTCAGAGACCTGCAGAGAGCTTTCACTGAAACCCTCCTTCAGGGAGATGCAGATGGAAAACCCCACCTCTTCCCTAACACCATTTACGTTTTAAGGGATAAGATCCTGAAAGACGAATTTGAAGAAGATTTAAGGCAGGTACATACCCTTTCAGCCAAATACGGGACTGCTTACTTTGTGAACATGCTCCCCAGCTACCGGGGCAATATGGCCAACTACATGGGATGCCGAACATCCCTCAGCGACAACTGGACCGGGGACTGGTCCCAGGACTGCATGCGCACCGGAAACCTGGCCTACGTAACTTTAAACCTACCTAGAATGGCCTACAACTCCCGGGATGATGATGAGGTTTTCGAGTATATGGACTCCCACCTACGCCTGGCAGAAGAAGTGCTCTTACTTAGAAGAGAACACGCCATGAGATGTTTGGATAACTACAATTTACTGCCCTTCCTGACCCAGGAGATGGACGGTGAAAGATATTACAGTGTAGAAAACGCTACACTATCCTTTGGTTTTGTAGGGCTTAATGAGATGCTTAAAGCTCACTGTGGAGAAGGTATTGAGGATAAAGATGCCAGGAAATTCGGGTTGAAGATCCTCAAATACATGAACCAGAGGGCTGCTGAATTAAAAGAAGAAACCGGATTCAGATGGACCGTTCTCCAGACACCAGCCGAATCCACTGCCTACCGATTTGCCATGCTGGACCAGGAGAAGTATAAAGACAAAATCATAGCCCAGGGCGATGAAGAAGCTTCCTATTACACCAACTCCTCCCACGTGCCGGTGAACTCCGATGTTCTCCTGCCGGAGAAAATAAAAATCGAGGAAAAATTCCACCCCCTCACTTTAGGTGGACACATTTTCCACGCCTTCATGGGAGAAGCCTACTCCGAACCCGACGCCCTGATGAGCCTCACCAATAAAATGGCCCGCAACTCTGACCTCGGATTCTGGGCCTACAGCTCAGCCTTAAGCTTCTGCATCAAATGTAAAACCCTGATGAAAGGTCTACAGGACGGTTGCTCCACCTGCGGCGAACAGACCGAAGTAGAATGGTACGACCGGATCACAGGATACGTGCAGCAGGTTGGAAGGTCTAAATCAGCTTCCGGCGGATGGAATCCGGGTAAGATGAAAGAGCTCATGGATAGGAAACGGTATTAGGTTTTCTTTTTTTTCTTTTTTTCTATTTTTATGAGGTATTAAATGTCTATATTTGAATTTACATATGAAGAACCAGATTCAGACTATTTTTTTAAATATTTAAAAAAATATTTAATTTTGAATGATAAAACAAAAATTTTTGAAATTATTAAAGATGCTAAATGTTATTTAAAATGTTCTAGCACTTATTCTCAAAAACTTGAAGCTTTTGATAAAAGCATAGAGCGAAGATGGGATGCTTTTGGTGCAGAAATAGCCTTTCATGTCCAAGTATCTTCTGATGAAGAAATAAAAATTACAGATGACATCAAATTAAATTTATTAAGATGTTGTAACGAATGTTTAGAGGACGAAAGAGGTTATGATATTCTTGATATCAAATTTATGCCATTAATGGAAGAAGTATCACCAATAGCAGATTTAAAACACATTGTTTCGGAATTATCCGTAGATTCCGTAAAATCCGCTTATTTTGTAAATAGTATAATGACTCCTGACATAAAAAGGAAAGGCAGACAGATGGCGGAAGTGTATCTTGATTTATATTATGTAGAGAATTCTCTAAGGCTTTTCATAGAAAAAGTTTCTAAATCTAATTTTGGGGATAGCTATTTTGAACATTTAAGATTAAATAAGGAAACTAAACATGCATTACAGGTTAGAAAAGCAGAAGAACAAAAGAACAGATGGTTAGGTTTAAGAGGAACTTCAGATTTATTTTATTTAGATTTTGGGCATTTAGGTGCCATAATAAGAAATAATCCAGATGTCTTTAAAGATTATTTTCCAGATGATCATTGGTTAAATGTTAAAATTGATGAGCTTAAAAACTGTAGAAATTTAGTTGCACATAACAGTTTTGTTAATGAGCATTTAAGAAATGTTATAAAAACTAATTATATAAGTATTTTAAAGCAAATAGCTGAATAAGAATAAAATTATCTATTAAAGCCATCAATTCATGTAAAAGTTTTTTAATACCCCCTATATGAATCTTCTTTTCAGTATTTATGGAGTTATTAGGGGAATTAAATAAATAATAATGTAACATTGCACCATGGATATAAACCTAAAATAAGTGCAGGGGAAGGGATTCGAACCCTTGAAGGCCTACGCCAGAGGATCTTGAGTCCACCCCCTTTGTCCGCTCGGGTACCCCTGCATATATTCTGATGGTTGAAAATTATATATTAATTTAACTTTTTTTGGGCCCTTTTCATAAACATACTTCAAATATTCACATAAGCGATGGAGAATAAAAAAGGGTTGGAATGCAGGTTCTGAAAGCATTTAAGAAATAGAGCGGGCCCGACGGGAGTTGAACCCGCGGCCATTCGGTTAAGAGCCGAGCGCTCTGCCAGACTGAGCTACGGGCCCTCTATAACGCCCCTGACCGGGAATTGAACCCGAGTTGTGGGCTCCCACATATCCTACAGGATACCCCCACACAACAACAGGGTAGTAAATATTTTATTTTGTTAAGCTATTAAATCTTTTATTTTAAATATATTTTTTTTAAATATTTTTGCTCTTGATCGAGGTTACTACGGCCCTTGCCATACGGTTTTCTTCTCTACGATTTTATCTCTAGGAACGCTCGTCAGTCACAGCATAATTATTTGAAATTCAAACTACAACATATAAGTAACAATTCATTTTAGAGGGATCCCCATGACCAAAAAACTCATAATCATCGGAGCAGGAATCGCCGGACTCTCCACGGGGTGTTACGCCCGGATGAACGGCTACGAGGCAGTGATATTTGAACTGCACAACAAACCAGGGGGTGTATGCACTTCCTGGCACCGTAAAGAATTTACCTTCGACTACTGCATCCACAACCTGGCTGGCACAGGCAATGTAGGTGTGAAACAGGTTTGGCAGGATTTAAACGCTTTAAAAGCGGATGAAATTATAAACCACGACACCTTCGTGCGGGTGGAAGATAGCAAAGGAAATGCCCTGAATATTTACACCGACCTGGAAAAGCTGGAGAAACACCTTAAAGAACTGGCCCCTGAGGATTCTAAATTGATTGAAGACTATTTAAAAGCAGGCAGTTCGCTGAGGGGTGCTGATTTCTTTTCCATGAACATGGGCGGCCTGGGGGACAAGCTAAAAATTGCACCACGCGCCTATACTATGATCAAGTGGGGTGGAACTACCTTAGAAGAATACGCCGGCAAGTTCCAGAACGAATTCCTTCAAAAAGCCTTTCCCCATATCCAGTACAATATAAACGGCTCAGATATGCCTATGTTCCCTCACCTACTTTTCCTGGCAGGTTTTAAAGCGGGTGATCTGGGATGGCCCAAATATGGTTCACTGGAGTTCAGCAAAAGAATTGAAAAGCATTTTCTTGAGCTAGGAGGGGAAATTCACTACAGGACGCCTGTGGAGAAAATCATGGTGGAGGATGACCGGGCAGTGGGGGTTATACTCGCTGACGGAAGCATGGACCAGGCAGATGTGGTCATATCAGCGGCAGATGGTCACAGTACCATCTATGAAATGTTAGAAGGGAAGTACACCAATAAATTCATTGACTCCTATTATGATTCTTATGAAGAGGAACAGGCATTTGGCCTGCAGATTTATCTGGGACTGGACCGGGACTTATCAGAAGAGTCCCATGCCCTGGTTTTACTCCTGGATGAACCGTTGAAGCTGGAGTTGAGAGAAAGAGATTCACTGTATCTGGAATTATTTGATTCCAGCACGGGATTGGCACCGGAGGGAAAATCGGTGATCAAGGTGGTAACTGAGGGAAATTATGGATATTGGAAGGAATTACGTTCTGATATGGAGAAATACAGCCATGAGAAGGAACAAATTTATCTTAAAGTCCTGGAAGTGCTGGATGCGAGATTTCCGGGTATTAAGAAGCAGGTGGAAACATTTGACGTCACCACCCCTGTTACAGTGGAAAGATTCACCCACAACTTCCACGGATGGCAGCCCTGGCCTGCTAAAGAGGGTGGGATGAAAATTATGTTTAGAGGATTTACTAAGACCCTTCCCGGACTTAAAAACTTTTATATGGTAGGACAATGGGCCGGAGCCATGATCGGCATATCCAACGCTGCTTTAACCGGCCGTAACCTGATAAAAGAACTCTGTAAAAAGGATGGGAAGAAATTCCAACAGAACAAATCTTAATAATGATTATTTTAAGTAAATGTAATCCAACCAGTATCGAATCAGAATAATTATATAAATTAGGAGTCAAGGGGAAATTTCAATGAATAAAAAACACCTTAAATTCATGAAAGAAGCGGTTATGGAGGCTAAAAAAGGTTTAAAAGAAAATGGAATTCCTATAGGGGCGGTCCTGGTTGAAAAATGGGGAAATTGTTGGCCGGGGCCATAACCGCCTGCGTCAGGATATGTCCACGGTTTTTCACGCGGAGATGGACTGTCTGGAGAACGCCGGTCATCTTAAGGGATCGGATTATAAACAGTGCACCCTTTACACCACCCTCATACCCTGTGATATGTGCTCTGGTTTAATACTTCTCTATAAAATTCCCAGGGTGGTAATGGGTCAAAATGAGACTTTTCCTGGTCCGGAGGATTACCTGAGGGATCATGGAGTCGAGCTTATCAACCTGGATCTGGGGGAGTGTAAGGAACTCCTGGCTGATTATATCCGCCAGAATAAGGAGATTTGGGATGAGGAGATCGAGAGAGTGAACTGAATAGGTAATCTTAAATTATATGAACTTCATAATTACAGTAGTAGTTGATGTAATGAAGTTATGGGGGGATGATTGATGAAAAAGTTGTTGTTAATTTTAGTAGTGCTTTCGGTAGTAGTTATGGCTTCAGGATGTACCAGCAGCGATCCATGGTCGTCGAACAAAACTTATTCCAGCAACGGGGTGACCTTTGTTTATCCTGCTAGTTGGAGTGTAAATGCAAGTAGCGTAACTACTCCATCAGGATCGGATGTCATTGTGTCGGTGGGATCGACCGATGAGGGATTTGCTATAGGAAACATAAATGTTTCTGACCTTCCTAGTGCATCTGTTCTGGATATGGTAAACGAACTTGTCCAGCAATATAAAACACAGGGATACTTAACAGAAAAAGCCGTTTCAGTGGATGGTGTTAATGCCACGATGCTTACAACACAAAACAAAACATCTTCAGGGTTCTATAATAGTATTGCCTACTGGGCGAAAAACAGTAAACTCTACTACGCTGTTTACGTATCCAAAAACAACGGCACGCAAACTATGGACAGAATACTGAGCAGTTTGACAACTACATAAATTATTTTTTTTTTAATCTTTTTTTTTTTGATGGTGGAATGTGCGTTTTTTTTGAAGGGGGCAGGTGCACCGGATGGTTAACTTCCTGAAAATCAAGCTTTTCTTCTAACTTTAAATTCTTGCACAGAATTCACCTTTTTCCCATTTTTTAAAGTTAGAGGCATGGTTACCGATTCAGAAGAGGTGCCAAAGCCGTGGGCAATCATGGTATGCCTTCCCGGGCCGCCGGCCACCACCAAAACCACATCATCCGGGGAACGGGTTATTTTCACCTTACCGTCAACTATCCACTGTTCATCCAGTTTTCTACCGCCACGATCTCCCATTTCAGCGGATACAGCACTATTCTGGTGTATATAATTTTTGACATCATTTTTGTCCCAGCCATCGCCGGCCACTGTCTGGGCGTGCTCTGGACCCATCACCACCAGCATCTCCCCAGGTACGTGGCTGTTGTTGCATCCTGACACGGCTGCGATGTTTACAATGGTGTCCAGGAGGTCTTCGGCGGTGTGGCTGCGGTGGTCATTCACATTCTGTGGTGCCTCAGCAGCCATTACCGTCACGGTGCTTTCCTCTTTTTTGAATCCACGTTCCACCTGCAACGGCTCCCAGGGACTCTCTTCCTCGGCTTCAGCGAAACAGTAACTGTACTTGGCAGGCGAACCCATGGTAGCATGATCGCCTACCCCCGGCACCGCACCGGCGAGGTTCAAAAGACAGAGCCGGATGGCTCGGCCGAGGCTGGCATTAGCCATGTTACCCGGACCCAAACAGCCGACACCACTGTTCACATCCAATTCATGTGATAAAGGGCCGTTGAATATGGTACACACCGCTACGGGGTGAGTGGTTGCGTTCACCCCTAATAAATTGAATTTATCCTGGGAAATAGCCTGAACAGATTGTAAAACCAGGGGAAAGTATGGGGGAAGGCAGCCGGCCATCACCGAGTTTATGGCGATCTTCTCCACTGAGGCCTGACCCATTCTGGGGGGTAAAACTGCAATAACATCAGCAGGATCTCTGTCGGTGTATTCCAGGAATTTTCGAACCCTATC
>JADGNH010000172.1 GCA_017883605.1 Methanobacteriaceae archaeon | reverse complement strand
ATAAATAAACCGACTGTAATATCATATTCAAAAAAAATTTAATTTAATCTAGATAACGTTTTTAAGTACTTTTTCACGTAGTTAGATAACGATTTAAATTACTTTTTTAATTAGAAAAATTCTGTTAAACTAATTATTCTAAAAAATTAGTGAATTACTCTAAAAAATAAGATGGGCCCGCTGGGATTCGAACCCAGGACCTCACGGTTATCAGCCGTGCGCTCTACCGCCTGAGCCACGGGCCCCCTATATTATAAAAAACTTTCAGTATATTTAGAAATCTAAAATGGTGATGCAGATGCAATATTTAATTTTCATCATATATAACCTTATCTAAAGAACCTTTAAAGAATTTAAACCCATAAAAACAGTCCTTAAATCACAGTTTCATTGAAAGTTAAATTAACCACCTAAAACCGTTATTAAATCATTTAAACAGCTTTGAAAATTGTCGTTTTCTAAAATTGTGAAGTAGGAACCTAAAATAGCAGAGCAAACAGCCATTGAAACCTTTAAAATTTCCATGTGCTCTTTTATCTCCTTCATGCTCTCCAGAGGCCTTTTTTTGTGGATGTCCCTGTTTCTACGTTTTACAATGTTTTCCAGGGAAGATTCCACTATGATTATGATCTCTGGTGAAAGAATATCCACCGGTAGCGAGGTAATGAATCCCAGGGGAGACCGGTCTATCCCGTGCAGATCTAGGAGGACCTGTTCAAGGTCTTTGATCTTTAAAGCTGCTCTTCTCCAGATTTGATGCTGTGAATCCAGAGGGAGTTTGAACATCTCATCAAGGGTGGATGCCATTCTCTTTTCCTGTGCTATTTGGAGCATCAGATCTCCGTAGTTTACATGCCGGTATCCCAAGGATTCTGATGCACTTTTAGAAAGGGAAGTTTTACCCACACCCGGAACACCTACCACTACGGCAAGGTTCCATTGAACCATTTTTACTTGTTCACCATCTCACAGATGGCATCAGCCATCATGTGGCCTTCTACAACAATTTCAGCCTTGTCTATCTCATCTAAACCTTCTACTGCCAGGCGGGCCTGCATGGCGATGTTGGCCGCGCTCATGCAACCAGGATTGGTGGGCTTTATAACAATTTTAGCAGTTTTATCCTCCTCGTTAACTTCTATGTCTCCTACTATTCCCATTTCAACTATGCTGATTCCCATATGGGGATCAGGTACCGTTGCCAGTGCTTCTCTTATCTTTTCTACTAGTTCTTCTGTCATATTAATCCCTCAAAATCAATTTTATAGGTATTCAACCATTCAATATCGGCTATGTTAAATAATCGCATTCAATATCGGCTATGTTAAATAATAACATTGAATATCAGTTATGTTAAATAATTGCATTCAATATCAGTTACATTAAATAATCGCACCCCTATAAGAGGCTTTATACATTGAATAAATGTATTCTCCTATATTCCATAATGGTATTTAAACTTATTTATAAATGTTTATGTTGAACTCTTGTACCGGTGCCTTATCTTCACGGCAACTCCTTTATCCGCTCTTTTCATCTCCTCACCAGCCAGAACAGCCCTGCCAACAGCCACCACATCATTATCCCTGAAAATTACCACCTCATCCCGGGGAAGTATATCTGGATCAGCGTCAACAACACCCGGGGCAAATAAGGTGTTGGTCTTAAGGTCAAAATCAATTTCAATCACATTCTTACCAATATCCCTTAATATAGAGCCTCCTTTAAGGTTAAGGGAAAAGAGACCGGTTTCAAAATGTAAAACTGCTACTTGCTCTTTTTCATGGATTATCCGCCGGTTAAACCTTCCTTTTATCATTGCCCCCTCCGGTATAAGGGAGTCGGCCTTTCTGGTGTTGAACTGGTAACGGGCAATTGATCTCAACTTTTCCAGGCTTTTAATCTTTACCCGGTGATGTTTTTTAAGCTCCATTTTAAGGTTTTCCATGGACTCCTTTGAGGTGGGTCTGCCGTCTTCACAGGTGTAAACGGCGTGTTCCAGGTATTCTTCACAGGCTTTCCGGTAACCGCCGGCCACATGGGCAACCACTTCCCTGCCATTCACATATCCCTTTAGAGATTTTCCTGTGACTTCAATCTCCTCCCGGGACCAGTCGCCGGTTGTGGAGACATCATAGGACTGGATGGGGTAGGTCTGTTCCATCTCCCGGGGACATATCCCAAAAGGGGAAGTTAATATGACTTCCTGAAAACCTTTGGTGGCCCTCCGGAAGATCTGGTGTGATTTAGACTGTGAGTAGGGTTTTTTCATGCTGCAGGGTAAAACCACCACCACCTCGCCCCGGGGCTGGAGATGGGCCATACGCTCCCTCCATCTCCTGGCTTCCGGCCGGTGCAGAGATTCATCGATGGTACATAAAACTTTCATGGATAATTCCTCGTTCTTGATTTTGATAAATGGAATAATAAATCTAATAGCTAAAAAAAATTTTTTCATTTAAATAAATAATTTTTTCATTTAAATAAATTCTATGATACATAATCACCGTCAAACCACTTAATATCGGCAATTCTCGCCAGATCCCTACTGGCAGACATGATATCATCCTTATCCAGCTGGTTAACATCGTTTTTCCCCACGATCCGGGTTATGTTAGCCACCTCTTCCGTTGATAGTCTGATGAAATTGGTGAGTTTTTTTATTCCATCATATATGTCTAACTGTTTCATGAGCTGGGGGTTCTGGGTGGTAACACCGGTGGGACACATTCCAGTATAGCAGATCCGGTACTGCTGGCAGTTTATGGCAATAAGAGCTGCTGTTCCCAGGTAAACTGCATCAGCCCCTAAAGCCAGGCATTTTGCCATGTCAGCAGAATTCCGGAGGCCGCCGGATGCTATCAGAGATATTTTATCTTCAAGGCCCATTTCTTGAAGAGCGCGGTAAGCCTGGGGAAGGGCGGCGAATATGGGGAGGCCCACATTTTCACGTACATAGAGATCGGTAGCGCCGGTGCCTCCG
>JADGNH010000068.1 GCA_017883605.1 Methanobacteriaceae archaeon | reverse complement strand
GGGGCAGAGCTTCCAGATCATGTGTTGGCAGTGGATGTGCTTGGCCCCGCAACCCAATCATGGAGGATATACCAGAATCAACAGATCAGCATCAAACAAGATCCCTCGGGAATGGTGATGATCACCTATGCTGCTGGCGGTCAGCAAAACACCACAGTGAGCGTAACTGATGCTCAGAGAATAGTAAACGAAGCTGATGCAAGCGTTCTAGCCAATATAGAAATAAAAACTCCCAATACCTAGAAATAAAAACTCTCAAGACCATTGGAAATTTGGTTTAAATAGAAATAAAATAAGATTTGAATTTTTCCTAAAAATTTTCTAAAAATAAAAAAAAATAAAAAAATCATTTAAATAAAATAAAAAAAAATCATTTAAATATAAAAAATATTCATTCCTCGTTCTAGAAATAATTAAAAAAAATTATTCTAAAAAATATAATTATTCCAGAGATTTGCACATTTCAACCGCCTTCTGGGCGGCTGTTTCCATAGAAGTCTCAAATGAAACCCCGGCTTCAGTCAGGATCCTCCGTCCTTCCTCTTCGTTGGTACCGGTCAACCTTATAACCAGGGGCACCTTACGCTCAGATGCCTCTAAAACATCTAAAACTCCACGGGCAACGTCATCAGCCCGAGTTATACCGCCGAGCACGTTCAGGAACACCACCTTAACATCTGGGTCTGATATGACCAGGTTAAGAGCTCTTGCTATATTTTCCTGTGACGCACCTCCACCTATATCCAGGAAGGTGGCGGGTTCTCCTCCATAAATATTGAGCATATCCATTCCACTCAGGGTAAGTCCGGCGCCGTTGCCTATAACTGCTATATCTCCTTCAAGCTTTACATATGCAAACTCGTCTTTAGTTTTCTCAATCTTAATCAGCTCTTTTTGCCTGTAAAGTGCGTCATCGTCAATGTCAAGCTTGGCATCTGCCGCTATCAGTCCTTTATCTGTTATAACCAGAGGATTTATCTCTGCGATGTGGGCATCGTATTTTTGGAAGATTTTGAATAACTTCCAGATTATGCCACCTACCTTTGAAATTAAAGGGTTTTCAACCCCCATCTTCCGGGCAACATCACGCGCCTGGTAAGGTAAAAACTCATCTAGAGGGTTTACATGATATTTAATTATTTTTTCAGGAGTTTTCCGGGCAACCTCCTCAATATCAACACCACCTTCACTGCTGGCCATTATAAGTGGTTTTTTTGCTGATCTATCCACTGCCACGCTCACATAGAACTCAGAGATGATGTCCATCTTCTCCTCAACCAGTATTTTCTCCACCGTTTCCCCCTTTATCTCCATCCCCAGAATTTCCTCCGCCATCTCATAAGCCTTAGATGGGTTCTCTGCAAATTTTATACCCCCGGCCTTGCCTCTTCCCCCTACCAAGACCTGAGATTTGATTGCCACTGGTTTTCCCATTTCTTCTGCGGCTTTTTCAGCCTCTTCCGCGGTTTCTGCTAGAATACCGTTAGGTACGGGAATGCCGTTCTTTTTAAATACATCTTTGGCTAAGTACTCGTATACTTTCAAGTTTAGACCCCCCCATCAGCCAGTGCTGCTCCCGCTTCAAAGGCAGCAAGATTTTTATCTTCTGTTCCGGGAGGAACACTTTCTGCAACAGCTTTTCTAGCTGAATCCTCCGATACTACCTTAGTTATCCTGGTTATGGCCCCGATCATCACTATGTTGGCCACAATCTTCAGCCCAATCTTTTCATCTGCTGTTCTGGTTGCAGGGGCCTTATAAAGTTTTATATTATGTTCTTTCACAAAGGGAAGTACATCTTCCTCCGGTATCATGTCGGGATCAATTATCAGGATTCCTCCATCCTTCAGATCATCAAGATACGCCATTAAAGCTTCATGGGACATAGCAACTAAGATGTCGGGGTTTTCAATCTTAGGGTAATCTATCTCTTCATCACTGATGACCACTTCTGTTTTTGAAGCTCCGCCTCTGGCTTCTGGACCATAAGACTGGGTTTGAACGGCGAACATATCATCGTGGAGTGCTGCAGCTTTTCCAATAACAATCCCTGCCAGGATGATTCCCTGACCACCGAATCCAGCTATTCTTATATCTTTACGCAATTTTAATCCTCCTGATATGCTGATTTTAGAGAACTTGGTTTTCCAGTAACGCATTTATCTTCAAGTAATCTACAGATTTTATCTGAAAATTCTGGTGCCGTTTTATTCTGGAATTCCCCTACCACTAATTTACCTTCCAGTTCGCTTTCTGTAAGTTGATCCGCTTTCCTTTTAAGCACACTCTCCTCCTTCATCCGGTGCATCATCTCAATAGGGGACTTCATTCTATTTTTCCGTCCGAAATAGGTGGGACACTGGGATACAGCTTCCACAAAGGAGAATCCCTTGTTTAAAAGGGCTTTTTTTATGGTGTTGGAAAGCTGTACCGGGTGGGCGGTGGTCCACCGGGCCACGTATGTTGCTCCTGCAGCCTTAACCAATTCTGAAAGATTAAAGGGATTTTCTAATGCCCCGTAGGGTGCTGTGCTCCCATAACTCCCTTTTGGTGATGTAGGGCTGATCTGGCCCCCAGTCATGCCATATATGCTGTTATTTATACAGATTACAGTTAGGTCTATATTCCTTCTGGCACCATGGATAAGGTGGTTACCTCCTATGGCTGCGGCATCACCGTCCCCAGTGAATACCACAACATCAAGCTCCGGATTAGCAAGTTTAATACCTGTAGCGAATGATATGGGTCTACCATGGGTGGTGTGCAGTGAATCACATTTAACATATCCTGGTATTCTGGAGGAACATCCTATGCCTGAAACCAGGACTATGTTTTCAAAATCGATTTCCGCCATTTCCATACCATTAAAGAAGGTGTTCATTATAATTCCATTTCCGCACCCTGCGCAGAAGATGTTGGGTAGTCTATCCTTCCTCAGGTACTTCATAAAACGATTTTCCCTCGTTTTATCCATATTTTTCATCTCCTTGTAGAAAATAATGATTTAACTAATTTTTAGTGAGATTAGAACATGATTAATTGACTCTTAGTAAATTAGAACATTTTAATGATTCTTAACAGGATTAAAACCCGATTTTGATTCTTAGTGAGATTAAAACCTGATTTAAACCAATTCAGATGGATTTTATCTTTTCCAGTATTTCTTGGGGACTTTGCATTTCGCCGCCTATCTTGGGAAGAAGCTCAACTTTCACTTCTGGCAGCACCCTTTGTACCTCATAAAATATCTGTCCCAAATTCATTTCAACCACCACTACCTTACCGGCGTTTTTGGTGGTTTCCCTAACCAGTTCTTCCGGGAAAGGCCACACTGTATCAAGCTTTATGAAACCAGCTTTTATATCCTGATTTCTTGCGTTTCTAACCGCTTTAAGGGCCGATCTGGATGGTGCACCGTAGGAAAGTGCTATAACATCAGCATCTGCCGTGGACTCTTCCTGGATCCTGGCTATTTCAGCAGTTTTCTTAAGTATTTTATCACAGAGCCTGTTCACCAGTTCAGAATGGGTTTGAGGATTGGAAGCATCGGGATAACCTCTTTCATCGTGGGTGAGTCCGGTTATATGCATTTTGTATCCGTCTCCAAAGGCAGGCATAGCTGAAGTTCCTTCTGGAGGGGCCTGGTATGGTAAAAATGTTTCTGGACCTTCTTTAGGCATCTGGCGGGGCAATATTTCCACTTTATCTGGTATAATGATCTTTTCCCGCATGTGGCCTACTATTTCATCACCCATCACCATCACCGGCACCCGATATTTTTCCGCAAGATTAAAGGCTTCAGCTGTGAAGTCAAAGCATTCCTGAACCGAAGAGGGTGATAGGGCTATTATCTCATAGTCCCCATGGGATCCCCAACGGGACTGCATCATGTCGCTCTGGGAGGCCATGGTAGGCTGTCCAGTGGAAGGAGAACCTCTCTGCATGTTCACAATCACCAGGGGTGTTTCAGTCATGGCAGCGTAGCCTATATGTTCCTGCATCAGGGAGAACCCTGGTCCTGAAGTGGCAGTCATAGCTTTAAGGCCGGTCCAAACCGCCCCTATTACCGCCCCCAGTGCTGAGATCTCGTCCTCCATCTGTATGAAAGAACCACCCTCTCGGGGAAGGAATACCGCCATGTCTTCTGCTATTTCCGTTGATGGTGTTATGGGGTAACCTGCAAAAAATCGGCAGCCAGCCTTTAAAGCCCCTCTTGCGCAGGCTTCATTACCCTGTATAAAATATTTTTCAGCTTTCATCCTTCTCATCCATTTTTAAGTTCTCATCCGCTTTTGTCTTATCTTTTGATTCTACTCTGTCTTTTGCTTCTGTTTTATCTTTTGCTTCTGTACTATCTTCTGATTCTGTGCTGTCTTCAGCTTTTATCTTTTCATCCACTGTTATAGCTTGATCTGGACACATTAAGGTGCATAACCCGCACTTGGTACATTCTTCTTCATTCACCGGGACTGGCACTCGAACTCCCTTACTGTCCATTTTTTCTGGTTGTTCATAGACCTTACGTTTGCAGAATTCGGTGCATAGGTTGCAACCTTTACATAAATTTTCATTAATGGTTATCATGTTCATTCACTACTTAGGATATGATTTATTCAAAATGATTTTTGGCTTTCATGATATAAAAATAGATATCTCTTTTGTGATTTCAGAAGAGCAAGACGAGTTAATGCATCCACCCACTCAACATATTATCAAAAGAGTTAAATCGTACTGTAACTTTTTAGAGAAGTCACCAGTATTTAGTTGAAGAATCGAAGAAGAACATAATGGCGTCAAACGCCGTAAAAGAAAAGTAAACAGTCACATCCTAGATTACATAGACCATTTAGAGAAAAAAACAAGTCCATAAATACAATTAAAAAAGCTATGAATGCTAACCGAGAATTTGACAAGTATTATATTTATTTCTACTTCATCTTTTTTTTATCAGACTTGTTCTACTGTATCATCTTCTTCTAAAAAACCGATGTTTATATGGGCAGGTGGCATATGGTAACCTCTCATAAAAGTATAGATTCTAGCGTATATATAAATTAACATTTCGAAAGGTATCTTACCTAAGGAGCTGTTAGCGTAATTAGGTGCTCTTCCATTTGATTCAATGAAATTTTTAATATTTTCAGCCATAGAGCGGTATTCAGATTCTAAAATTTGGCCTGATACCATGTGATCTAATGATGAAGAAGCAGGATTTACATTTCTTATTTCTGCAGCACCATTACCGCCAAATAAAGCGGTTGTCAGGTATAGGAATTGAGGCATGGTTATATTTTGTTCCACAATGTTGCGGTCTTCTAAATTATCGTAACATAGGCAAGTTACATAGTTGGGTAATCTTCCCATTGATTTCATGAATCCTCTAACTTGATCGCCTGCTTCTTCCATATGAGGAATTATAATATACATTTTCTAATCTCCTGTAAAAATTGAATATTACTATTATGCTTATATTCCTTCAGTATTAAATTTAACGCATCATTAAACAAGACGATAAACTTAAACACTTAAAACGATGCATGAAAAAAAGTAAATTTCAAATTTTTCAAATCCAAAAAAATCTTTCAACATTAAATATAAAAATTAGGTATAGTCTGCTTTTGGTGGATTATCTTATAAAATTGGTTTATTATTTCGATTAAAAATGTAACATAGTTCTATAATTACTCTAATCATATCAAATCTGTTAAAATAGTAAGAATATTAATCATATACCTATACAGATTTTATTTTTAATAATAATATTTAATTCAAAGTTATATCAAAAATAAGGCTAAATAAAGCATTTTTACGAGGAAATCATGTTCATTCCCTGTTAGACTATGATTAAATAATATTTAGATGATATTTGGCTCTCATAATATAAAAATAGATATTAATTTTCTCGAGTACCGAATTTACTCACTTACATAAATCAAAAAGAATAGACCATATACATTTTTCAAGCGGTATGGGCATCCGAAGTAAGAAATCTCACATATAAAGACTTTACAGATTCCCTGGAGAAGTATTTATATGAAGAAGATGAATTTGAACATCAAAAAAATAGCCCACCAAATTAAGATGAGACGATGTAAATAGGCATCTGGAAATAAGAGAACAAACCCAAACTGCTTATATAAAGTTTAACAGTCCCGAATCAACAAAAGATTATTGATTATCTACTGAACGTAACAAAGAACAAAAAAATCACAAATATAGAAAAACTTGAATCTTGAAAAATGAAGGATGGTTCAAACGATCCCGACGAGAATTCAAAGACACCGTCTCACACCACTACCCGGGCAAGCTATAAAAAGGCAACTAAATGGCTTGATGAAGGCAAAACCCAGCTACACTGCAAAAAGATTACGAACATGCCAGCTATTGTTTTGGAGTTTCTACTCATTACATCAGCTATACCTTTTCAGCACCACACTACGTGAGTCACGAATCAGGGGAAGCCGCTTACACCACAATAAAAAACACTTTATCATAATCCCCCTAATTTTTTCCCATAGCCACTTTGATGAAAAATTAAAATATCATTTATCCATGAACTGTGTTAACCACGTTCTTTTCTTTCTTTTCTTTAAAATATTTGAGTTCCATTTTTCCATCCTTAATTTCAACGTAGCTGTTTTGTTGATATCCTCCTTCAATATCATTTATCCAGGAACCTGTGTTAACCACTTTCTTTTCCTGATCAATGAAAGGTCGGTGAGTATGGCCAAATACAAGGGTTTCATGGGGCTTCATTCCTAAAAGCGAATATTTCCCACTGGATAATGCCAGTTTCTCTACACCATCAATATCTCTTTCTTCTGGGACCCTATCCATATATTTTTTGATTGGGTTCCTACCTCTATATTTTTTAGGACTACGCTTCTTAAACTTCTTAATGTATTTTTCGTAGACACTCCATATCCAACTCATGATAGTTCCTGAAGCTTTTCCACTAAAGCACATTTCTTTACTAAAACCTTCATACATCTCCATAGAACCTGGAAATTCCCAGAGGATCACTTCTAACTCATAACCATGAATGAAGAAGAAACTTTCCCCATTATCCTCTAATCTTAAGCATTTAGAAACAGTTACTTCTTTATTAGCTTCATATCTTTTGTTTAAATCTAAAATGGAGTAATCATGGTTTCCTGCGACGTAATGGATCTCTTTAGTTTTCAAATCATTCAGTTTCACCATCACATCCTCGTTTGTCCAAACTATTTGGGCGTTATTACCCCTCCAGAAATCAAAGAAATCACCAAGAAGTACTAAATGATCTATTTCAGTATCCTTGTAACTATTCAGGAACTCCATAAAATTTCCACGATTACAACAATGTTCTTTCCCTAAATCATAACCTAAATGCACATCTGAAACTACTAATATCAAATTAAACACCTAAACACGTTTTAAACTTAAAATTAAACATTAAAAATTGGAAAGCTTTATTCTATCGTTGTTTTTACTTATAATTCCATATTATTTTGCTATTTGGATAATATACAGTTATTAGCCACAATGGGTGAAAGAGTATTCAGATAACCCCCATAAATCCAGGATATCATGTATAAGATTTAATATTCCCTATTCGACCGTTTCCACATACATAAGGGGATACTGAAGTTCTTCAATAAATTTCATCCTTATGGAGGCCTGGTGACCCTCATATTCTGATACCACCTTCACATCCAGCATTTCACCTGTAAGAGAAATGTAATTGTATTCATTTTTTACCTCTTCCAAAACTTCCCGGTCTATTTTAACTTCAACCTCGTTTATACAGGGTTGAAGCTCCATTGAATCCTTTATAGCCTGTTCCAAAACTTCAACAGTTTCTATACTAACGGGGGTGCCAATGAACTGATGAAACAGTGCCCCCATTGTAATGGCCCCTTCAAATATAGTTCTCTCCCTTTTTGATATATTTTTAAAGTATTTGTCTTCTAAATCCAATTTAAACACCGAATAAATTGTTTATATTTGATAGCTGTGCTTCAATACCGTTAGTAGGGAAGGGAAAGAAATATGCTATGGTTAAAAGTAAAGTTAGAGTTATGGCAGCCAGGAATACTATGAACCGATCATTCTTCGCCGGATACAGGAAACTTAAAGCCAGCCCTCCACCAAAGAAGGATGCTATGAGCAGTATAGCGTAAGGAGACTGTTGATCTGACTGTTGCTGGTTTTGCTGGAATGGATATATATTTCCCTGCTGGGCCTCTATTATTAGCCTCTGGCTGGTTGAACCCAGTGGATAACAGGTTATGAGAAATAGTACGTTGCCCTGATTCACTGCCATTCTGTAGGAAGCATCTACTATGGTTGAGTTTATTACGGTGTATTGTACGTCCCCTATTCCCGGCCAACTTAATGTTATATTATCTCCTGGCTGGAGTTTATCCAGGTTCAAGAAGGGTGAACCATGCAAGGTTCTATGTCCAAATAAAATAACCGTACCACTGCCTGGTTTGGCAGATTTTGGCTCATGATATATGCCATAATCGATAGATTCATTGTTTATACTCTGATTAACCCCTATTTTGGGTATTTTTATAAACGGCGTATCCTGTGGGTTTTGGCTGATGGCCTGAGCAGAAGCGTAGTAGTCAACCTCAATTAAAAAGTAGAGGGAGATTATGAACATCCCTACTAAAATAAATACAGTTGAAAGTTTCATGCCTTATAGTTTGAAACTTACCATTAATAATTTTATCTTAAGAATTTAGCGTAAACCACTCCGGCGGCAATGATCACTGCCCCCACCATAAACAACCCGTAAGGCACCCCAGTATCTTTAGTGGGCACAGAAACAGGTTTAGTAGGATCAGCAGCAGTTTTTGGTATTGTGCTGACAGGTGAGGCTAATGAGCTTATCGACGTTGCTGAAGATGTGGATGGCCATTGATAAGTGTAGGGTATAATACCTGCTCCTAGGAAAGACCAAAAAATGCGATAAAAAGTATCAGAACTATGCATATTTAACAATGTTCTTTATCCACCCCTAAAGCAACTATTAATTTTTATTAGAAGTACTAATCCACTTAAAATTATAACCAAAATATTAAAATGAGAGGGCATAAGAAAGCCCTCCTCATATAAGTTTTTTTTACAGTTTATCCTTAACCATAAATGTTATGGAGTTCATCTACCATCCAACTTGGTGCTTTGTTTGTTGGGACGGTAAGTACCACACTTGGATAATTCTGTATTAGCCATAGGGCATTCTCCCGTGGGATTTCCAACATGACCAGATACTGTGCATCAAGTTCTCCTAAGTTAGAAACCCTCTCAAAGTCTGATAATCTCCATCCATATGCCTCCACTAGAGAATTTATTTGACTTACATTCAAACTTCTCGATGCCGATGCCCTTAAAAGCTGTTCAACATCGGTAGATGCCGATTGACTACTTGAACTGCTAGAAGTAAATGTATTAACGGCTACACTCTGTGAATGAGACATGTTTGCATTTACTGATCCACTTCCCTGCCACCTTAAAATAGCAAGTACAGTTGCTCCGCTTATTTGAGGTGTGGTCTGGTTAACTGTTGAAACAGCCGGAGTCGAAGTGGTGTTATTGGAAACTGGAGCGGTTGTAGTGGTATTAGTGTTTAGATATACATCCACCGCGTCTCCTACATTTATCAGACCACCAGCAGCCTGCAATCTGCTCACTATGATGGGAATGGCGACTGTATCTGGTTCTTTTATCTCCATATTGGCCAGGACACTTGCATCAGCCTCTTTAACTACTGTTTGGGCATCAGCGGTCTTAATTATCAAATCTTTCTGTCCCCCAGCTGTGTAAGTGATCATCACCCTTCCATAGGGATCTTGTTTAGTGCTGATCTGTTGATTTTGATAGAGTCGCCATGATTGGGTTGC
>JADGNH010000067.1 GCA_017883605.1 Methanobacteriaceae archaeon | reverse complement strand
AAATTTCAGGTATTCTCCTATTTAAATTAAGCATAGATCATAATGGAATAATAACCACTTAAAATAAGGAATAAGGGAATTAAATAAAAAAATAGGGAATAAAATAAGAAATAGGAAGATATAATCGTTGTATTTTATAGATTAATTGAATGATCTTGTATTACAGATTAATTTGAATATGAAAATAAAATAACTGGATGAAATAATAATTCTTTTAATTTTTAAAAGAATTTAATGGGGTGTTATGAGTTAGCCTCCACCATCACAAAGCTCTGAGCTCATATCCACTTCTTCCAGTTTCTTTTTTAAGTTGATAACTTTTTTAACGTGGTCCTTTCCTTCATCCTCTTTTTCTTTTGGCATTCTGGTTCTTTTCCGTTTGATTTTCTCATAATGGTCCTTATCAATCACTTCCAAATACCTGCTGTTGTACCATAATTCTGTGCTGTCTATTTTGGCCCAAATCCCTTCGTTGTCCTTTTTAATATCTAAAACTTCGCCAGCACTACCGGTTCCCGCGTACCTCACATGAGATCCCTTATGGATATCTTGGCTCAAGATGTTGACTGTTTCCATATTTTCACCCCCTTCTGGGTTGCTATTTTTTTTTATCCACTAAAGTTTTATCCATTAATCAAATTTTTTTAAAGCTTTAAACTAGTTCTTTTGAGATTTTTCTTCCTTTAATTCTGGTTCAACTTCTTTTAACTCAGATTTTACTGTGTTGAGCAGGATATAATCCCCAACCTCAGCGATTTCATCTATCCCCACTTCAAGGTCATTTTTTCTTAAGGCGATCTCACCGGTGGATACGGTGAAACTGGTTATCAACCCTTCTTTTGGGTTTATAAACATATTTGATACTTTACCTATCTCCGAGACATTTTTATCCAGTACGGGTTTACCTAAAAATTCAGTTACTTTCATGAAAACACTATGTTTATATCTGTTTTTTTGTTATATAATTTTTTTCCAGTAGTTTCTTCTGTTCAAATTAGAACTAAAATTAATCCCATCCACTGATTATACTATTTAAATCTGTATAACAAATTATAAATATGGTTGAAAATTATGGGGTGAAAAGATGAAGTATTCCCTTAAGATATTCAAAGTATTTGGAATACCGGTGGAGCTGCATATATCCTTCCTACTTTTGATGCTGGTTATCTATGCTGTAGCACTTTCAAATTCGGTGACTTCCGTAAATCTTGCAACGGCTGTCCTGATAACTCTGGTATTTGTCACAGTAGTTTTACATGAGCTAAGTCACTCTTATGTTGCCCAGAGGTATGG
This sequence comes from Methanobacteriaceae archaeon, assembly GCA_017883605.1. Classification (GTDB taxonomy): domain Archaea; phylum Methanobacteriota; class Methanobacteria; order Methanobacteriales; family Methanobacteriaceae; genus Methanobacterium_A. The sequence continues at coordinate 8,627 of JADGNH010000067.1, read as the reverse complement.
GGTGGTCATTAAAAGGATTATCCTCCTCCCCATTGGGGGGATATCTGAAATGGAGGAACTGCCTAAGGATCCCAGTCAAGAGCTTAGAATAGCCCTGGCCGGGCCACTGGTGAACTTTGTGATTGCAGGGATATCTTATCCTTTCTTCCTTATCTTGGGGAACTCAGTTTCTGCCGATGTCTCATTTTTGATTTACTACTTTATTTTTGTGAACCTGCTACTGGGGGCTTTTAACCTGCTTCCAGCCTTCCCCATGGATGGTGGTAGGGTTTTAAGGGCATTTTTAGCAGAGAGAATGAATTTTATACGAGCAACCGAACTTGCAGCCACCATAGGAAAACAGCTGGCCATACTAATGGCCATCGTGGGCATATTTATATTTCTAAACCCATTCCTGGTGTTAATTGCCATATTTGTTTATATGGGGGCTGAACAGGAATACCGGACAGTGCTGGTCAACAGCCTTCTTGCTGGTTTACATGTCCGAGATATCATGACCAGTGAGGTAAAGACAGTAAATCCAAAAGACAGCGTTACGGATGTGTTAAAAATCATGTTTCAGTATAAACACATGGGATATCCGGTTTCACAGGATGAGGATCTGGTAGGAATAATCACCTTTCACGACTTATCCCGAGTACCTGAAGATGAGAGAAACCTGCCGGTGGAGGGCTTCATGACCAGAAAACTGTTGGTGACAGATCCTGAAGAGGACGTGGCGCTGACTCTAGAGAAACTCAACAGGAACAAGGTGGGAAGACTGCCCGTACTAACGGAGGGTAAACTGGTTGGTATAGTATCAAAAACAGATATAATGAAGGCCTTGGATATGATGAAAACCAGAGCATCAGAATGATTTTTTTATCATTTAATAAAAATATAATGGAAATTTGATTTAATGAATTTGAGAGATGAATTCAAAGTAATGATTTATAATAAAAAGCTACGATACCTGATATTTTTTAAATCAGGGTTAGCAGGTTAATTAATGGATTAGGGGAAAATTCATGGAAGAGGCTTACAGGTACATAATAAAGGGGATAGTAGAGGGGAAGATAAAAGACAGAAGAGATCTGGAAAAGGCTAAGTTGAAGGCCTGTCGTGATTACGGACTTAAAACGTTTATGAGCAACTCCCAAATATTGGAGAGAGCCACCAGAGATGAGAGGGGGAAAATTGCCCCATTAATAAAAAAGAAACCCACCAGAACCCTCTCCGGGGTGGCGGTGGTTGCAGTAATGTGCAAACCCCACCAATGTCCCCATGGAAGATGTATATATTGTCCTGAAAGCGAGAAAGCACCCCCCAGCTATACAGGGGAAGAGCCTGCGGCCCTTCGGGCAAGGATGTTCAATTTTGACCCTTACAGGCAGGTTTACAACCGTTTGCTTCAGTTGGAAAGTATTGGCCACCCCTTAGATAAGGTGGAGCTCATAATAATGGGTGGAACTTTCCCTTCCTGTTTCCTATGTTATCAGGAATGGTTTATAACCAAATGTCTTCAGGCCATGGTTGACTTTGGAATAGAAAATCCTGAAAATAGAATAAGAATTCCGGGGAATAGAAGTAATAACCCTGAAAATGGAATTGGGGGCTCTGAAAATGGTATGGGGGGTCCTGATAATAGAATAAAATTTGAAAATCATGAGGATGTTCCGAAAGACTTTATTTATCTCCATGATATTCAGAAGGCTAATGAAACATCTCCAGTCCGTTGTGTTGGCCTGACCTTTGAAACACGTCCTGATTACTGTAAAACTCAGGATGTGGATCGGATGCTGCAGATGGGGGTTACCCGGGTTGAACTGGGTGTTCAGACCATATACAACTTTATCTATCACCGGATTGAAAGAGGACACAGAGTGGAGGATGTGGTGGAATCTGCCAGGATCTTAAGGGACTCTGGAATTAAAGTGGCCATGCACCTTATGCCCGGACTTTTTTCGGATTTCCAGAGGGACCTGAGGATATTTAAGAGGATATTCTCTGATGAGAGATTCAAACCAGACATGATCAAGATATATCCCTGTCTGGTTACCAAAGGCTCCAAGATACATGAAATGTGGCAGAAAGGGGATTATCAACCTTATACCACCGAAGAAGCCGCGGATCTTATTGTAGAGATGAAGAAGATCCTGCCCAAGTGGGTGCGGACCATGCGCATCCAGCGCGACATTCCCTCTCCACTGATAGAGGCGGGTGTTAAGAAATCCAATCTGGGAGAGCTGGTGTACCGGAAACTCCAGGAGAAAAGTTTGACCTGTCAATGCATAAGATGCCGCGAAGTGGGCCACCAAGAATCACAAGGTTTCATCCCTCAATCAGATAATATAAAACTTTTAAGAGAGAATTATCCAGCTGGAAAAGGTCAGGAGATATTCCTGTCCTTTGAGGACCCCCAATCAAACATTTTAATCGGCTTTTTAAGACTTAGAATGCCTTCAGATAAAGCCCACCGGGAGGAAGTGGATAATAAAACGGCCCTGGTGAGGGAATTGCATGTCTACGGCCCTATGGTACAGTTAGGTGATAAAGAGGATGATTTATGGCAGCACCGGGGCTATGGTGAGGATTTATTAAAAGAAGCAGAGAAGATTGCCCGGGAAGAATATGGAAAAAATAAATTACTGGTAAGCAGTGGTGTCGGCGCCAGAAATTATTACCGAAAGTTTGGATATAGGATAGAGGGCCCCTACATGTCCAAAAAGATTTAATATTAAATTTTATAGTACATAACGAAAGAGAAATTAAATTTTATAGTACATAACAAAAAAAAGGAGATGATTTGTATGTTATCGCCCCAAAATTTGGCAAAGATGATAGATCATACCAACGTCAGGCCAGATGCAACAGAAGAGGCCATAAATAAACTTTGCAGTGAGGCCAAACAATATAATTTTGCCTGTGCCTGTGTTACACCCACCAATGTTATAATAGCGAAAAAACTCTTAAGAGGTTCTGATGTCCAGGTATGTGCGGTGATAGGATTCCCATTAGGAGTCCAAACCCCTAAAACCAAGGCCTTTGAAACCATGGAAGCAGTTTCCAAGGGCGCTTCAGAAATAGATATGGTGATAAACATAGGAGGCCTGAAATCTGGCCGGGAAGAACTGGTTAAAGAGGATATAGAAGGAGTAATTGAAGCTGCAGCTGGCAGGACCGTTAAAGTCATACTGGAAACCGCACTCCTCACTGACGATGAAAAGGTAAAGGCTTGCTTAATAGCCAAAAAGGCCGGCGCAGATTTTGTTAAGACTTCCACAGCTTACGGCGGTCTTTCGGGTGCCACAGTGGAAGATGTTACTCTCATGAGGAAAACTGTCGGACCAGAAATGGGAATTAAAGCTGCCGGAGGTATAAGAGACCTGAAAACTGCTCTGGAGATGATAGATGCCGGTGCTACGAAGATAGGAACATCCACTGGTGTGCAGATTATGCAAGAGCTCTTAAAGGAGTGAATATTAATGGATATTTATTTCCCAAATTAATGGATATTATCCCCTAATTAAGGAAATATCCATTCCTAACTTTCATTCCCTGAATTTAACAAATCTAAAAAAAGGTGAATAAATGAAGATAGAAATAGAAGTGGTGGGAAAAGGAAATGCTATAGCAGAACTGGATGATAGAAACCCGAGTACTGCCCAAAAGATTTATGAAGGTATAAATCTTGAGGGTGATGCAAATATCTGGCTTGAGGAGGTGTATTTCCAGATTCCTTTAGATCTTGAATATGAAAACCCATCATCAACCTCTAAAAAGGGAGATATATCCTACTGGCCTCCAGGATCTGCTTTTTGCATATTTTACGGTGAGTCGCAGCCTGCCTCTGATGTCAATCATATCGGCAGGGTTACGGAGAATTTAGAACTCTTTTATAAGGTAGAAAATGGAGATAGAGTCATTCTTAAGATTTTATAATCCCAATAATCATTTCTTATTTACATGATTTTCATTGTAACTAAAAATTTTTTTAAAACTTCATAAAACTTTTATATCGGTGTATAAAGTGTTTCTTTCAGCAGGCACCCTTCCCAGATCCCTGACTAATCTTTGGAGGTTGGATGGTGTGGTTTGCACGCCGTGTGTTGATCCTGCTGATTTAGATATGTTCTCCTCTCCCAGGGTCCCGCCCAGATCATTGGCACCGGCTGTGAGGCAGACTTGGGCAAATTTAAAGCCGAGTTTAACCCAGGAAACCTGTATATTCTGGATTAAATCTCCAAACATCAGTCTGGACACTGCATAGAGCTTTAAATCCTCTAATCCTGTGGTTCCGGGATTTGAAATTCCCTGTCGGTAGATGGGGGCATTTAAATGCATGAAAGTCAGGGGCACGAACTCGGTAAAACCACCAGTTTTTTTCTGGATATTCCTCAAAATTTCCAGGTGTTCCACCCGCTGATTCAGGTTCTCCACGTGTCCGTACATCATGGTGCAGGTGGTGGGAATACCGGTAAGATGGGCGGTTTCAACCACCTCTATCCATTGGGCAGTTTTAAGCTTTTCAGGGCAGATCACACTTCTTACATCATCGTTAAGTATTTCAGCAGCTGTTCCTGGCATTGAATCCAGCCCAGCTTCTTTCAACATTTTAAGCGTGTCTTTCACTGACATTTCAGCATTGGCAGCCCCGTAAAAAATTTCCATGGGGGAGAATGCGTGTATGTAGATTTCCGGAAGTTCTGCCCGGAGTTTCTGTAGCAGTTCTTCGTAGAAGTAGGCATCTAGGTCTGGATGTAGTCCTCCCTGTATACAGACTTCCACTGCGCCGTCATTCCAGGCTTTTTTGGCTCTTTCCACCACTTCTTCAATACTTAAAAAGTAGGCCCCTTCTTCGTTTTCATTTTTCCGGAAGGCGCAGAATCCGCAGGTTCCGGTGCAGATGTCGGTGAAGTTTATGTTCCAGTTTTTGATGTAGGTAACTGTTTCTCCTACTATATCTTCACGTAAAGAATCTGCAGACATTATAAGGGCATGAGATTCTTTTCCAGTAGTTTTTATCAGTTTTAATGCTTCTTCTTGTGAAATAGGGCTTTTTAAGGCTTTTTCCAGTATCTCTTCTATTTGGGGGTTGATGTCCAGCTTCTCAAACATGCAATTTCATATTTCACTTTGTAACCTTAAAAGTTTTGGTTATATGGTGATCCCATTTTTTCAATCAGTAGGCTATTTTCCATTGACAAAAATGCTATAAAAATCGATAAGTTTAAATATTATAGGGTCATAGCTAAATTAGGAGGTGATAATATGGCTGAATTACCTATTGCTCCAGTGGGAAGAATCATAAAAAATGCTGGTGCACAAAGGATAAGTGATGATGCAAAAGAGGCCTTAGCAAAATCTTTGGAAGAAAAAGGCGAAGAAATTGCTAAAAAAGCCGTTGAACTTGCAAAACACGCCGGAAGAAAAACTGTGAAAGCAGACGACGTTGAAATGGCTGTTAAAACAGCTTAATTTTTTTTCTTTTTTTCTTTTATTATTTTATTAGATCATTAACATCAATTTAAAACATTCAGACTAATTTTTATATGTTTTTCCTGAAATTCATGAAGTTAATGAAATAAAATATTGTCAAAAGATTTTTTTTAATAAAAATTAACTTTATTTATTTAATCAAATTTTTGGGTCACCAAAGTAAAATTTGACACTGCCGGTGTAGTTTGAAAAAAACTTAATAGGAAAGTGCTATAAATCTACTGTTATAGAGAATTTGATGAAAATCAGGAAATGAAAATTTTTGGTGGAAAATCAAGAAAATTAATGAAGATGATATAATTTGAAGGAGACAGTAAAATGAGTACTATTGATAATTTAAAGGAAGCATTTGCTGGTGAATCACAGGCAAACAGAAAATATCTGGCTTTTGCACAGAAAGCTGATGAAGAAGGATTTTTCCAGGTGGCAAGGCTGTTTAGAGCTGTCGCAGAGGCAGAGACTGTACACGCCCATAATCATCTCAAAGTTCTTGCAGGGATTAAGAGTACCGGAGAAAATCTGGAAGAAGCAATAGCTGGAGAAGTAGAGGAATTTAAGGAAATGTATCCTGATTTTATAAAAGTGGCAGAAGAAGAGGAAAATGAAGCGGCACTCTGGACTTTTGATGTTGCTAATAAAGTGGAAGAAATCCATGCCGGACTTTATGAAAAAGCTCTGGAAAACCTGGGAGAAAACGTGGAAGTTGTTTATTACGTGTGTAATTTCTGTGGAAATACCGTTGAAAAAGAACCCCCAGAGTTATGTCCAATTTGCGGAGCTCCAGATTCAGAATTTAAAAAAATAGATTAAATTCATTTTTAAATTATTTTTAGAATAAAGATCTTTATTTTTGAAGATAAAAAATTCTTTTTCTTTTTTTTAAAATTTATTTTAATTCTTTATTCATCTTTTTAAATAAATTTTATTAATTAGATCTAATCATTTCTGCTTTTAATTTCTAATTCATCCAATATATCCTCTATTTCTGGTGTTTCATTCTCTTCTTCATCCCTTAGATGAATCAAATATCGATTATCAGGTTCTAAGACTGCGATGGCAATAGGAGTGACAGATTTAAACCAAAATTTACCGCCTTTTTCCAGGGTCAATATTTGGATCACTGGGTAAAGAGTTTTATCACCTATTTTAAGAGCTTTGCCCTTTACAATCTCCTCTTCCCAGATTCCTGGGGTATCTTCAAATTTTGCACTCATAATCTTTCCCTGGATTAAATTGAAATTATATTTAGGTTTTTATCCTTTAAATCTCTAAGATGTTTATTTATTCAAATCTCTAAGGCTCCAAAAAAGTTCTCTAACCGGTTTTTTTGTAAAAGCTTTGATAGATTCTACTACAATCCAAAAAAGTTTTAATTTAATGTTTAATTCTACAGATCCGTCAATTCTTTCTTTTTGAAAATCAGGGACCAGTGATAATGAAACTGGGGGAATGAGATTCGCCACAGAAGCTAAACTCCAGAAATAGCCGCTGGTCATGGCGGTGTCCACTGGACTTCCAAAACCTAAATTCAAATTTAAAGAAAATTTTTCTAGGGTCAGGGATCTTAAAAAAGCGGTAATTATGGGTTTAAGATGGTCTAATGCTTCCCAGAAAAGCTTTATTGATTTTATCAATTTTTTAATATCGAATTTTCTTTCTTTTTCCTTTTTTTCCTCTTTTTTTTCTTCCTCCTCTTCTGAAGGTATATCACGCTGAATAAGCCGTATTTTCATCCAGCTTAATTTCATCTTTCCCCCCATTTCCTTCCCACTCTTCTGAAAGTAAAAAGAGATGTGGAAGGGAATTAAGAGAATTCCCAGTAAAATCAATGCCAAAATAAGGATTATGGCACCGATTAAAGTGTAGATCAAATGATCCGCTCTTTATTTACTCTTTCATTTCTTCGAATTCTGGCTCGCCTGCTTCTTGTTTTTTCATCCAGTCTTTTTTATGTTTTTTCATCCATTTCTTTTTCATGCCACTTTCTTTCATCATTCCTGCCATGCCAGAAAACATTTCACCTAAAGCCTGAGCCATGGGATTTGGGGGTGTTAATGATATTAATTTAACTCCTTCAGGTCCAGATAGCCCTTTGAACACTACTATCATGGCTATGGGCTCTATACCGGCGGCCCCTCCGGCACCAGCACCTGCTCCAGCTCCTTGACTTCCTGGGCCTTTACCTTCACCCATTCCAGCTCCAAATGCCATACCCATCTTGGTAACTGGAATTAGCACTTTATCTTCGGTTTCTATTATTTCTCCTACCACATTTTCAATATTTAACACTTTCAAAAGTTCATCTACAGTTGTTTTTATTGGATCTTGTATGTCCATATTATCCCTCCAAAATTATTATAATTACTTATGTAAATTAAAACATATAAAATTTCTTAAATTATTACTTATTTTCCAAATTCATTCAGAATTTAGTCATATTAATTAGTAGAACTATGACTATTAGGGGATATGATTAATTATGGGGAATTATAATTGGTAGGGACTGTGATAATTAGGGGGAACTATCAGTGATAATTGTGATTAAATGGATAGATCCTGATTTTATTTTATATCAGCTTAAAATATAGATCTAATACTAATATCTCTTTTAAATATAGATTTTAATCATGGATGTTTTTTAAATTTTAAGAAATAGGTCTTATTGTTTAGCTAAACTTTTTTGATAAATATTAAAGAAATAGGATGTTATTGTAAAGGATTTTCCAGCAGAGGTTTGGAAAAGGTTATATAGGAATAGGGTTATATTCAAATTGGACTCGACTTGGGCCCGTGGTCTAGGGGTATGATACCTCCCTGACACGGAGGTGATCACGAGTTCGAATCTCGTCGGGCCCATTTGCCGTGGTAGTTCAGTTGGGAGAACGCCAGACTGAAGATCTGGATGTCGCTGGTTCAAGTCCGGCCCACGGCACTTACCAGTCTAATTCTTTTTTAAATTATTTAGAATCTTTAATAGTTCCATATATCCCAGCAGTTACCATTCTAAACAGTTACTTTTCTTTCGTTTTTTTTTAAATCAACAAAATTTATTAATACTAAAGAAGATATTTATAATTGGAGGAGAGAGATTGGCAAAGATTTTCTGCCCTAAATGCGGTTCAAAAAAAATGAAACTACACGTTCCCCAG
>JADGNH010000066.1 GCA_017883605.1 Methanobacteriaceae archaeon | reverse complement strand
ACTGTACAGGGTTTTACTATAAGCGGGGCCACTGGTTCTTACGGTATCTATCTGAACTCGGCCAACAACTGCCGTGTCCTTGAAAATGATATTACCGGCAATTCGGTGGGTATAGGTGCTTTGAAAGTTTCTGGTAGTACCGTTTCTAATAACATCATATCGGCTAATAGTGCTTATGGGATGTTGTTGGACGGTTCTTCCAGTAACACTGTTAATGGAAACACCATCTCTGGAAATGGGTTTGCAGGTGTTTTTGTCAGCAGGGTTTATGGTGGCAGCTATTCCAACAGCAACACCTTCACTGGTAATCAGATTACGGGTAACCGTGATGGTATGGAGTTGTATGGTTCCAGTTATAACACTGTATCTGGGAATACCATTACTGGTAACACTAATGAAGGTATTCATGCTAATGGTGCTTATTTCAACCAGATCAACAATAACTTGCAGATTTCGTCTAATGCGGTGGCTGGGATTTATATGGATTTCATCACGGCTTATAATACCATTTCTGGTAATGTTATAAATGGAAACTCGGTGGGGGTGTACTGCATCACACCTACTGGAAACACCATAACCGGAAACACCATAACAAACAACACGGCTTACGGGATTATAATGGACGGTTCTTCTCTTAACACCATTAAAGGGAATATCATCACTGGAAGTGGTTTTGCCGGTATTTTCTCCAGTACAGTCTACAGCACCAGTTATTCCAACAATAATACCATCAGCAACAACCAGATAACCGGCAACGGCGAGGGATTAGAGCTTTACGGCTCCAATTATAACACCATCACCGGAAACACCATCACCGGAAACACCCAGAACGGTATACATACCAACGGTGCTTACTTCAACCAGATCATCTACAATACCCAGATATCAGGAAATGGCGGCAATGGTGTTTTTCTGGACAATTTCTCAGCCTACAACACCATTTACTACAACACCCTGAACAACAATTCTTCAGGAGTGTACGCCCTAAATGCGTCTACTAATTTCATTTCAGGGAACATAATACAATTCAGCACGTCCTATGGGGTGGTAATAGACGGTTCATCTAACAACACAGTTTCTGGAAACTACATAGCCAATAATAGGCTGGACGCAGTATTGGCCAGCACCCTAATCGGCAGCAGCCCCTCAAACACCAACACCATCAGCTACAACCTCATAGTATCCAACGGCGCCAACGGAGTGAAGTTATCAGGCTCCAACCAAAACACCATCAACCAAAACACCATAACCAACAACGCCAACTACGGTGTAAACCTGAACAACGCCAACAACAACAACCTCACCAACAACAACCTCACCATAAACACACAAGGAGACCGTAACATAGTAAGCTCCACGGGTAACGTCTTCAGCGGGAACACACCAGCACCATAAAAAAAGAATTTAGAAATTAGGTATAAAATGGATAAAGAGACTTAAAGCTCTTTATTCACTTCTAATTTTTTTAAAAACAAAATTTTATTATAAAGAACCCTACTTAATCTTTAGAAAATACATCACCGTATTAATCTTAAAAAAAATACAGAACCTATTAATCTTAAAAAAAATTATTTAGAATTTTAGAATGCATCCTCTTCTTCATCGACATCCTTTAATTTCAATGTCTTTTTAACATCCATACTCAAAGCATCACAGTCTGCTCTTATGGCTTCTAAATGCAATAATATCCGTCTCTTTTCCTCATTTATTCTTTCTATGTTTTTGTAGGGATAGATGGATTCTTTGAGCATTTCATACTCTACAGTGGTGTAGGGATATTCGTTGAGTTGTTCGCAGACCTTTTCCAGAACTTCGCCTAAGAACCTGTTCATCTCCACCTTAACCCTTTCCCGGATCATCTTGTCGCGGTCCAGGTTCTTCTTCATTAACCTTACCACCTCAGCCTTGGCAAATGGTAAATCCAGGTCATCTTCTGAAGCTTCCTCTGATTCTTCTCCTAATTCTTCTGAAACTTCATCTGATACTTCTGAAACTTGTTCTAATTCTTCTGAATCTTCATCTGATACTTCTGAAACTTGTTCTAATTCTTCTGAATCTTCATCTAATTCTTCACCAAATTCCTCGTTAAGCTCTTCAAAATCTTCGCTCATGGAATACCTCCGGTTTATTTCCCTTAATTTAGATATAAATGGTTAGTTGAAAGAGAGTAAATATCTCTAGGTTTATCTTACTTAGATCTTACTGAGAGTGTGTACTAAGTTCTCTGAATGAGAGTATATAAAGCTATGCACTAGATTTGTTTTCCTTTCAAAAATTCCATAAGTTACTTTAATTTCCCCCATAATAATCCATCCTAACATCAAGATTTTCATAAGAGAAATTTATGGTGAAAAATACTAAATATATATGGAAAAATTACTAAAAGAAAGAATTAAAATTTAGAATTTCCCACTTAATCAAATTATTTCAAGACTCATATCAAGGGCCCGGGCCGAATGGGTAAGGTAGCCGGTTGAAATTATATCAACCCCTGTTTCTGAGTAGTCGGCTATATTTTCGGGAGTTATTCCACCAGAAACCTCGATTAAAACTTTATCTTTAAGACCTAAAGATTCAAGAGTTGTTAAAACATTTTTTATATCATCAGGGCTCATGTTGTCCAGCATGACAATATCTGCACCGGCCTTAACTGCTCTAACTGCGTCTTTTAATGTTTCAACTTCAACTTCAATTTTTTTGGTGAAACTGGCATATTTTCTGGCCTTTTCAACCGCCAATTTTACATCGCCCACCAGGGCCAGGTGGTTGTCTTTTATCAGAACACAATCATCCAGTCGGTAGCGGTGGGTATCTCCGCCGCCGCAACGAATGGCGTCCTTCTCAAAAAACTGCATCCCCGGGGTTGTTTTGCGGGTGCCTGCCAGTATCACATCAGGATTCACAACTGCTGCCTTCTCCAGCATCTGAGAAGTTAGGGTGGCTATACCGCTCATTCTCATGAGAAGATTGAGAACAGTTCGCTCCAAACCCAATAAATCCTGGGCATTGCCCTCTATCTCCATTACTATATCCCCTGCACTCACCTGTTCTCCATCCTGTTTCTCCAAATAAACCATAAGAGAGAATTTTCTTAGGATTGAGGAGACTAAATCCGCCCCGGAAATGATTCCATCCTGTTTGCATATTATGTGGGCTTTTATATCCATATCTGGAGGGATGAGGGCTTTGGTGGTTAAATCCTCAAATCCAATGTCCTGGTAAATTAAATGAATCAGATCATTTTCTACAGTCATAAACATTCCACTTTAAGGTGAATTTATCCTGTGAAGTCCTAAAATATTGGTGATCAAATTTTATGACCACATAACTAATTTATATAAAATAAGAGATATAAATGTATGGTAGAAAACATTAAATCGCTTTAAAATGTTATCCCCCATAAAGAATTTCAATATAAAAATTATAACAGATTATAACTTATTCTAAAACAAAATTATCCTAAATATTTATCTAAAAAAATAATTTATCCCAATACATGAATAATTTATCCAATAATGAAGAAATATTTAACAATTAATATCCTAGAAAAAGATTCTAACAATAATTATTCTATAAGAAGTATTCTTAAAATTATAGGCATCTTTAATAGGTAATAATAACCCCAAAAAATTCAATAATAACCAAGGTAAATATCATGGAGCTCACATTCCTGGGAACATCGGCAGCCGTACCCACCAATCACAGAAATCATTCTGCAATAGCTTTAAAAGCTTTTGGTGAGATAATACTCCTTGACTGTGGAGAAGGGACCCAGCGCCAGATGTTCAGAGCAAAGTTAAGCCCAATGAAAATTAAGAAGATATTGATAACCCACTTCCATGGGGACCACTTCCTGGGACTGCCGGGAATGGTGCAGTCCATGTCCTTCAGGGGACGCCAGGACCCCCTCCATATATTCGGACCGCCTGGACTTTCTCAAATAGTGGAGTACATAAAAAATTTGGGATATTTCTCCCTAACATTCCCCATAAATGTCCATGAAGTCCATTCTGACCAGGCACATGAGCACAACTCCGACCAGGCACATGAGCATTCCGACCCAGCACATGAGCATTCCGACCCAGCACATGAGCATTCCGACCCAGCACATGAAAACAACTCCGACCTGGTATTTGAGGATCAAAATTACAGAATAACTTCCTGTCCCATGGAACACTCTGTGTTAAACCTGGCTTACTGCATAGAAGAAAAACGCGGCCCTAAATTTTTAAAGAACCAGGCCATAAAGCTTGGTTTGCAACCCGGACCCGATTTTGGAAAGCTCCAACAGGGAATTCCAGTAATAATTGATGGTAAAATTATAAAACCCGAACAGGTCCTGGGAATGGAGAGAAAGGGCCGTAAAATAGTTTATTCAGGAGATACCCGGCCCTGCCCAGATATGGTTAAATTTGCCCATGAAAGCGACGTGCTTATACATGAATCAACCTTCCAAAACCTTCACCAGGATAAAGCTTTAGAAACCGGCCACTGCACCGCTGCTGAGGCAGCTGGTATTGCAAAAGCGGCCCAGGTGAAGCTTTTAATAATTACCCATATCAGCACCAGATACCGGGAGACAGGTTTGCTGGAGAAGGAAGCTCAGGAAGTTTTTGAAAAATCTCTGGTGGCTGAAGATCTGATAAATTTAGAGGTGAAACGCAGTGCAGATTGACCCCTTAATTGTTGATGTGGTTACCATAGTAGTCACCCTTATTGGTGCTTTTCTGATTATAAAATTCATAAACCATTTCATCAGAAAGGCTGTTGAACAGTTTAATCTGGAAATAACACTGCTCCAGGTACTCCAGGAGATTGTGAAGTACACGATAATCGCCTTTGCTGTGGTGATAATTCTTAATGAACTGGGGATCAACGTAAGTGCCCTGGTTTTAAGTTTGGGTATTGTGGGTGTGGCGGTAGGTTTCGCAGCCAGGGATACCATATCTAACTTTATATCCGGACTTTTCATACTGGGAGATAAAAGTTTCAAGGTGGGAGACATTATTGAAATAGCCCAGGCCGAGGGTGAGGTTTTTAAGGTGGGTTTAAGAGTTACTACCATTCTCACGCCGGACAAAAAGACAATTACAATTCCCAACTCCTCTTTTTCAAAAAATCCCTACACAAATTATACCGCTATTCAGAAAAGAAGGGTGGATTTAGACCTGAACATTCCCTATGAACTGAAGCTGGAGGATGCTATAAAATCCATTGAAAATGCTGCATCGAAGTTAAGCTGGGTATTAAATAAACCGGGACCAAATATTCTTATAAAAGAACTTTCAGATACTGGTATCAAGGCCACCTTAAATGTGTGGGTGGATGATCCCTGGAAAATTGTCGAGTATAAATCTTCTCTTGCAAAAAAGGTAAAGGATCTCTTGGTGAGCGAGAATGCGTAAATACATGCTCTTATCTGTGGGAATTATAGTGGTATGTAGTTTAGTATCAGTAAACATAATAATAGCTGGTTATAACCAGTATTCAGAAGTGACTAAAGCCCAGAATAGTTTAAAGGCTTATAAAGAGAAAATGAGCGCACCGGTTGATGCCCTGGATCCGGGGATGATTTCTGGAACCAGACTCTTCAGGGGGGAGCTTATAATACCAAAAATCGGTCTGGACTGCACCATTCGAACCGATACTGTAAATGCTTATAACGCTGTCTATCACTACCCAGAAAGTGTTTATCCCGGACAACCTGGTGAATGCGGACTATTAGGTCACAGAACTACATATTCCGGACCTTTTGAGAATTTAGGTAGCTTGGAAATTGGTGATGAGGTTATAATAAAGGATCTTGATAAAAAAAAGAAGTATGTTTACGTTGTGACCTCCAATGGCGATGATATCCGCTGGGACTACAAAACCAAACCGGTGAGATTTGCCCAGGAGGGCCAGGCCCGACTGCTTCTCATGACCTGTTATCCTCCTGGTCAAAAAGAAGCAGCATACATAACCCACTGCAAACTGGCTTCAAGCAGTTCTTATTAGAAAAAACTTTTAAAAGAATTTAGAAAATACTTTAAAAGAACTTTAATAAACTTTAAAGAACTTTAAAAGAACTTTAATAACTTTTTTTTGTTAATTTAGTTTTTTAAACCTTTTGAAGTATTAAAAAGAGTTACAGCTATTCTATCCATAATTCTTGGTATTATTTAATAGCAATTTTTTTATTAATGTAGTTTAAGGTCATTAAAAAAACTTATTAATAAAGACAACCATAAAAAAGTACACAAACAAAAATTAATTTTTTAGATCAATATATTTAAATTTTTTAGATCAATAATATAGGATTAAATTTTTTGAAACCTAACAATTTAAATTATCTTTCATAATTCAAGAAACGAATAAAGGAAAAATAAACCCCAGGAGAGTTTAAATGGTGAAAATAGAAATAGACGAAGAAGCCTGTGTTGGATGCGGATCCTGTGTGGAGGACTGTCCCAACGACGTCTATGAGATGGATGAAGAAAAAGGTAAAACAAAAGTGGTTAAAGAGGAGGACTGTATGGCCTGTCTTTCATGCCACGAAATCTGTCCTGCCCAGGCCATGGAACATCATGATATACATGTTGCAAAAAGACTCTACATAGACCGAAAGGTAAAGAGCGTCCTGGATAAAATGATATAAGGGGATCTAAAATGGAAACAGAAGAAGTTAAAGGCACATTTAAACCAGAATTGATTCCTGAAGAGTGCGGTGGAGACATAGATGACTACGAAGAAGCACTGCACGTGCTCATGAAATTTGTGGGTTCCATGTCCAGTGCTCTGGAGCAGGTCTCTGGTCGGGGGGCTAACGCCATTGTTTATCAGGCCGGGAAGAGAATGGGGCATGAAGCAGGTAAACTGGTGGAAAAAACTGACGACCTGGAAAAAGCCCTGCAAGAGCTTAGCGAAATTTTGGGAATGGAATTTTATTTTGAGATGTGGAAACCGTCAGGTCAGGATGAATATATCACAGAAAACAACGGAGAGACCGTGGTGAAACTTTTATTCATGGACTGTGTGGTAAGACAAACCTTAAGAAGAACCGGTCTGCCTCAAAAAGGACCGCTATGCTATCTTCTATACGGATATATGGTAGGGGCTGTTGAAGAGGTTATGGACATAAAAGGAAAATTGGACATCGACCATGTAGGGCCAAACGCATGTTTAAAAACCCTCACCATAAAATGGAGTGGTAAGTAATGGTAAAACTCGCTTTAGAAACCCTTGCAAGCTGTGCTGGATGTGAAATATCAATCCTGGATTTACACGAAGAAATACTACAACTACTGGATAAAGCTGAAATAGTGTACGCCCCGGTTTTGATGGATTCAAAAGAATTACCAGACCACATTGATATTGCAATAGTTTCTGGATCTGTGCGTAATGAAGAAAATAAAGAAAGACTGGAGGAACTGCGAAAAAAATCAAAGATATTAATTGCCTATGGAACCTGTGCCTGTTATGGTGGTATAACTGGAATGGCAGACCTTTACACTCCTGAAGAAGTTACTTCACGAAGTTACAGCGACAATCCCAGCACAGAAGCTGCTGAACTACCTTCAGAAGTTGTTCCCAAACTTCTGCCCATAGTACACCCTGCCAGTGATTTCACCGATGTGGACGGCTACATCCCAGGATGTCCTCCTAAAGAAAGGCTGATAGGAGATATCCTTATACCGCTGGTTAATAATGAAGCTCCCAACACCCCAAAAAAAAGTGTGTGCGCAGATTGCAGCCGCAAAATGGAGCATGTGGAGTTTAACAAAATTCATCGAAGAGTTGAAGGAGATCCTGACCCTGATAAATGTTTCCTGAGCCAGGGATATGTGTGCTTAGGATCAGTGACCCTGGGCAGATGTGGTGCACTATGCTCAGCAGCAGGGGTTCCCTGCCATGGCTGCGGAGGTCCTTCCCTGGATGTGATAAGGGAACCCAGCCATGATATATACAATGGAGTAATAAAAAGGATATCCCATCTTTCCAAGATGCCTGAAAAAGATGTTGAAAAACAGCTATACGACATTGGACATGTGATATACGGATTCGTCATTGGAAGCACCATAATGGAAGATAAACAGGTTTCCCTGATCCCACGATTGGTCAAGAAATAAGAAGGTGAAAAAGATATGAAACAAATTAATATAAGTCCGGTAACCAGAATAGAAGGACACGCCAAGATCACCGTTCAACTGGACGACTCTGGCAATGTTTCAGACGCTCATTTTCATGTGATGGAAATAAGGGGATTTGAAAAATTTTTAGAAGGAGCTGCAGTGGAAGAAGCACCGCGCATTACCCCCAGGATATGTGGGATATGCCAAACCGCCCACCACCTGGCATCAGTAAAAGCCACAGACCAGATATTTGGACTTCAACCTCCAGAAACAGCCAAAAAATTAAGAGAGCTGATGCTTTTAGGTCAGTACATCCATTCACATTCACTGCACTTCTATTTCCTCGGTGCCCCCGACCTGGTAATGGGTCCTGAATCCGACCCGGCACTGCGAAATGTGGTGGGAATCCTGAAAGAGGATCCAGAACTGGCAAAAATGGCCATACAAACCAGGAAGATTGGACAGGAAATAACTGCCGTGGTTGGTGGTAAACCCATAAGCCCGGTCACTGCCATTCCCGGAGGTCAGTCCAAGGGGATAACTGCAGAAGAAAGAGACAATCTTTCAGTACATGCTAAAGAAGCCGTTCAACTCATAGAAAAAGGTCTCGAGGTTGCAAAACCATTATTTAAACGGTACAGCGAAGAAATTGAATTATTAGGCCCTGTTGAAAGCTATTTTGGTGGTTTAACCAATGGAGGAAACCTTGAATTTTACGATGGGCCGGTGAAAGTTATAGACAAAAACGGTACATCGATCCATGAATTCCAGGCAGCTGATTATCTGGACTACATCGAAGAGAAAGTGCAGCCCTGGTCTTACCTAAAATTTCCCTTCCTGAAAAAGATAGGATTTCCTGATGGTAACTACCGGGTGGGTCCCCTTGCCAGACTAAACATAGCAGACGATGTTCCCACCGAAAAAGCCTCTCTACTATTTGGTGAATACAGAGACAGCTATGGAATAGCTCAAAACACTCTTCTCTACCACTATGCACGTCTAATCGAGTTGATGTACGCTGCTGAACGATCGGTGGAACTCCTGGAAGATGATGCCATAACCGGCACCGACTTAAGGCAAAGCCTTAAAGAACCATTGATGACCAGTGAAGAAGCAAAAGAATCCAGTATAACCAAAAGAGGGGTAGGAATGATTGAAGCCTCCCGAGGAATTTTAATCCACGACTATGAAACCGATGGAGCAGGCTTTATAACCCGGGCCAACCTCATAGTTTCTACGGGACAGAACAACCTATCCATGGACATCGGGGTAAGAGAAACCGCCAAAGCAATGATCCACGGAGAAGACGTGTCTGAAGGACTTAAAAATCAGCTAGAGATGATAGTGAGGGCATACGACCCCTGCCTCTCCTGTGCAACCCACATGATAAACGGCGAATCACCCCTTGCTGTGGACATTTACGACAGTGACGGAGTGCTTATTAAAAGGCATCTGCTGTAAAGAGAATGAACACCCCAAGAGGAAAATAAACTATTAAAAAGAAGAGGTTTTTAGAGAATTATGAAATTTCTCATGATAAATTCTTTAAAAACTATTCTTTTTCAAATTTCTATTTTATAAAAAACTAAATATTTTAACTTTATTCTTATAAAAAAATTAGTATATTTAACTTATTCTTATAAAAAACTAATATTAATTTACTAAGGTTAAATAAATATAATCTAATTTTAGAAATTAGAAAATTTAAAAAAAAGTGGTAATATAAGATAGGTAAATAAATATAAACATTATAATGGAGAATTGCATAATTTAGTTTTAGAATTAATCAAATTGTGATAATATGGCTGATTCAAATTTGAAACCCCAGTTAGATAAGATTGTAAATGATCTAGCTAAAATAGATAGAGTGAATGGAAACCTGATCGTTGCCCGTAACGGTGAAGTGCTCTCCCACCATAT
>JADGNH010000171.1 GCA_017883605.1 Methanobacteriaceae archaeon | reverse complement strand
TTATAATTGATAAATTCATCTTTGGTGTAGCTGAGAAGTTTATTAGTCTTCTTTTCGTATCCAATGGTGGTAAGTTCCTGTTCTCTTATATCTGCCCCGCATACTGAACCTGCGCCGTGTGCCGGGCATAAAATTACATGATCGCCCAGGGGAATTATTTTGTGGAAAATACTGTGGTAAAGTTCCCCGGCCATCCGCTTTTTTCCTGATTCTCCAGAGAGGTCAACTCTACCGGTCTCCCCAGAAAACAGGGCATCACCGGTAAAAATCATGTATACATCGTCGGAAACAGTTTTATCCTTCACGGTGATGGATATACTTTCATCGGTGTGGCCTGGTGTCTCTATAATTCCCAAAGCAAGGACCCCTAAGGGGAAGGTGTCTCTTTCCGATACAGGGTTCCCGTAGGCAAAATCTAGTTTGGATCCATGGTAAACTTCTGCTTCTACAATCTCTGAAAGTTCCACCGAGCCTATGGCGTAGTCTTCATTGCGGTGGGTTTCAAATATGTATTCTATCTTTAAGCCATTTTTCTCCGCTATTTCCAGGTATACGTCACAATCCCGGCGGGGGTCAATAACTGTTGCAGAACCCTTAGATCCAATAAGATAGGATTTATGTGCAATACCGGCTGATTTTACAGTTTCAAATGTCATGTTACTACCTCAGGTCTTGAAATGAGTTTATGAAGATAAATTTTAAGATAAAACTTAATTTAATGCCCTGTTTATTTGGTAATCTTTTTTGATTTTAGTAAATTTTAATTTATGCTGATTAAATTGGAGATGGATAATTTTTATGAGGAGATGGAATTAATTAAAAAACTTTTATTCCAACTTTAATGACAATAGATGGGTTAATTTTTGTTTAGCATATGATATAAATTTTATTTATTAATTTTATAGCAAAAATAATATTATACATTTAATATAAAACATATGTAATTAGATAGAACTTTTTTGAAGGTGCCTTTAATGGATTATATAATTGAAACAAATAACATTACCAAAAAATATGATGATTTTACTGCTGTAAACTCAGTAAACCTCAAAGTCCCAAGACATAGTGTATACGGTGTTCTTGGACCTAATGGGGCGGGTAAAACCACCCTGATATCCATGCTCTGCACTATTCTCCGCCCCACTTCTGGTACCGGTACGGTGAACGGCTATGACGTGGCGAAAAATGCCAAAAAGGTCCGGGGATCAATAGGTGTAGTTTTCCAATCCCGGGCTCTGGATGATATTCTAACCGGCAGGGAACATCTAGAAATGCATGCAGCCTTATATGGAGTGCCTAAAGAATTGAGGAAAAAGCGTATAGAAGAGGTTTTAGACCTGATAGCTCTGGGAGATAAAGCTGATGAATACACCAAAACCTATTCGGGGGGTATGAAAAGGCGGCTGGAGATTGGAAGGGGCTTAGTCCACCGCCCCAAGGTTCTCTTTTTAGATGAACCCACCCTGGGACTGGATCCTCAGACCCGGGAAAATATATGGGAATACATCCGTAAATTGAACCAGGCAGAGGACATAACCGTTCTTATGACCACCCACTACATGGAAGAGGCAGACAAATTATGCAACGAGGTGGCCATCATAAACCAGGGAGAGATCATCATAGCTGATTCTCCCATCAACTTGAAACGAGAGTTAAAGGCAGATACCATAACCATAAGGGTTGATCAACCAGACAAATTCATTCAAGAGGCAAAAAAGCTTGATTTTATAAAAGACGTCTTTGAAATTGACTCTGAGATTAAATTGATGGTGGAGAGAGGCGAGAACCTGATAGCGGAGGTGGTGAATTTCGCCAATAACAACCAGATCATTGTGAACTCCATTGAACTCGAACATCCCAACCTGGAGGATGTGTTCATAAAATACACCGGAACCAGTATCAGCGGAGGGAGATAAAATGTCAAGGAAGGAGGTGGAATAGATGCCAGAATTAGAAGGAATCTATACAATTTGGCTCAGAGAAACAAAAAGATACATCAGATACCGCTCCCGGATACTGACATCAGTGGTAACTCCTTTACTGTGGCTGATCATCTTTGGAACAGGTTTAGGTTCGGTCATAAGATTCGGTGGGGTTCCCGGAGGTTATCAGGCCTTCATCTATCCGGGAATAATTGGTCAGACCATTCTTTTTACCGCCATCTTTTCCGGAGTTTCAGTAATTGTCGACCGCCAGTATGGGTTTCTCAAGGAGATTATGGTGGCACCCATAACCCGTCCCTCTATAGTATTTGGTAAAGCCATTGGTATCAGCACTGCTTCCCTGATTCAGGGAGTGATACTGCTTTTGCTGTCATTTATAGTGGGGGTACATATGACGCCCACCATTTTCGTGGCCAGCTTCCTGATCATGATACCCATATCAGTGGGACTGGCAGGTGTCGGCCTTCTGATAGCATCTTTCACAGATAGTCTGGAAGGATTCAACCTGATCATGAGCTTCATTGTTTTACCCATGTTTCTCCTGAGCGGAGCACTGTTCCCTGTAACTGGACTTCCTAATGTGCTTCAGGGAGCGATCTACCTGGATCCTCTTACCTATGGGGTAGATGCTCTACGGCAGATAATCCTGGGATACGGGGCCATACCCCTTTATATCAGCACCGTCATCATACTGCTCTTTGCCCTGGCCACTGTCCTGGCTTCCGCCTACATGTTCAGTAGGAGAGAGCAGGAGTTGATGTAAAGATTTTCCCGGAGAATTGGTGAAATTTAACCCATTTTCATCCCTTTGGTGCATATGTGCAGGTGATTTTTTGGGTTAAATTTATTGATTTTTTTTTTATTTTAGGATTTTTTTTATTTTTAGGAAGTCTTCCTTTCAGAAAATTTTACTTCATAATAGGTGAATATAACGACATTAGGTTAACACTAGGTGCAAATATGAAATAATATCTTTTTAATGAAAACGTTGTTCATTTATTTTATTAGACTTATTTTGATCTGTTATTATCACATCTTAAGTAGCCCTTACATCCAAAAACTTAAAATATTTAAACAGTACAAACATGCAAAAGTTTGATGTTTTGCATGTTTTAAAGAATAATAACAGAACAGTACAAACATGTAAAAGTTTGATGTTT
>JADGNH010000003.1 GCA_017883605.1 Methanobacteriaceae archaeon | reverse complement strand
TTGTTACACTATTATTGGCTAATTTTTCATAGTATGCGGTCCCGTTTTTGACCTGTATGTCCAGTCTTTTGGTTTCATCGCTGCCGAAGGTGAAGATATGAACTCCATAGTATCCGGTGGGACTGATGTTTTTGTTTGTTTCCAGCGATATCCAGCTATTGTTATTGTCAATTTTAAATCCTATAGAAGTTAATTCTCTGGATCTAACAGATCCTTTACCCTTATCATTTTTTCCTGGTTCTTTTAAAACTGTTTCAGGGAAATTTGTTCCTGAGAAGAAGTCCATGGTTTCATTGCTTATTTTTATTGTTTTATCGGATATTGTGCTGAATAATTCATTTTTCTTTACGAATGATTGAAGATATGAGTCTGAATTTATTTGGGAGGTGTAATTATTCATGGCGGCCTCTTTAAGCCTTTCCTGATAGCTGTTGAGTGGGAACATCAGCCAGTTATAACCTAAATTGGAAAGTTCATTGGGGGGTATTAAATAATCTCCAGGAACATAAAATCGTGGTGACGGCCAGTTAGGGGGGTCATGTATCAGGTAGGTATATTTTTGGCCGGTGTAGTTCATTCTGGTTGTTGTATATTCTATGAAGGCGTAGGTTGTCCAGTGATCGATCTGCTCATCTTCTGGGTTGGGGTAAAATATTTTGGTTGGCTTGAAGTTGGCTGTTATTTCCTCCAAATTTTTTTCCAGGTTGGCACCGGAGTAGGTGGCATTCTTTTCATAGGCAAAGGGATAGTTGGCATTAGAGATACTACCTCCCCAATTATAGGGTTTATCATAATCCCAATTTTGGTTTAAAAGATTATTTAAGCTCCCGTCAGGGTAACCCAGGAATAGGACATGCTCCGGACTTAAACCCAGGGTTTCCATGGCTGCAACACTTTCATCATGTCTTTTAATTGACAACCCCTTGTAGTCATCTCCATTGGTCATCACCACCACTTCTACCGGGATGTTGTTTTCTACACAGTATCGGATAACACCGGCTGTTGCAATGGCTTCATCATCTGGGTGGGGGGCAATTACCAGAACGCGGTCTGAAGAGTTTATTGGGGGTCCCTGTGAATAGTTTGAAGTTTGAGTAGTATAACTGGAATATGAATAAGCCCCCAACACTAAAAGCAGAATTATTCCGGATAAAATAGCTAAAATTATCTTTTTTTCCATTTAGTACCCTCAAACTGAACTTCGGATTAATTCACTGATTAAGATGTGATAATTTAGATGAGTTGATGAATTAAGATTTTTAGATGAGTTGATGAATTAAGATTTGATATTTGGATATTCAGATAGTTTGATAATTTAAATTGGATATTATTGTTAATTAAATTAGATAGTTGTATAAAAAAAGATCAATAGTTTAGATCAACATTCTAAGATTTTTATATAAATATTTCTTATTATTTAACCGTTTAGTTGTAATAACCCAAAAGAGAAGTTTTAATCTTTTCTTTTTATGTGGATACACTCTCCGGATATCACCTTTCTCAGAGTGCCGTCGTCAAGCTCTAGAATGAGTATACCGTCCTTGTTTATGCCAACAGCATATCCACGCACAGTTCTGCCCTTTTTATGTACTTCTACATAACTTCCAATTGTTTTAGATAATCTACGCCATTCTCTGAGTATATCTGGGAATTTACCTTCTTTAAATTGGTTGTAGGTAACTTCAAAGTTTTGTAGAAACCTTTGAACCAGTGTGGCTCCCTGGATTTCTCTTTTTAGTTCCATTTTAAGGGATGTTGCACCTTCACGCAGTTTTGGAGGAAATATATCCACGTCAAAATTCAGATCGATTCCAATTCCAACCAAAACGTAATCTATAGTTCCCATATCGGCTTTTACTTCAGTTAATATCCCACAAACTTTTTTATCACCAATTAAGATATCATTAGGCCATTTAATGCCGACATCTAAGTCATATTCTTCATTTAATGTTTTTGCCACAGCGACTCCTGTTACCAAAGTTAATTGAGGTGCTTTAGTGGGTGGTACATTCGGCCGGAGGATTATGGTCATCCACAAACCGCCTGAAGGTGATATCCATTTCTTTCCCCGGCGACCCTTACCGCTGCGTTGACTTTCTGCTATTACAATGGCCCCTTCTTCTGCACCATTTTCAGCCAGCTCCCTGGCCACGTCGTTGGTAGAATTTACTTCCTTAAAGTAATGGATCTCATGTCCCATATATTGGGTGTGGAGGTTTCTTCTAACTTCGTAAGGTAAGGGAAGGTTCGGTATTTTCATCAGACGATATCCTGAATCTGAGGAATCAATGACATATCCTTCGTTTATTAATAATTTGATCTCATCTGAAACTTTGGTTTTTGAAATATCAATTTCTGATGCAATTTTTTCACCAAGAACGTATTCTCCTTTCTTTTTATAAAGGATCCCCAATATTTGGTTTTTGGTCATCTTAGCACCTGTTTTCCACATCTTCCGTTAAATTCAATTTATTTTCTTATAATTTTCTTTTATTATCTTATTTTCTAATTTTTCCATCATTTACCTTCTTTCCATCATCTCTCTTTATCACTTTTAGCTATAGATTGAGCCATGTAATTGGAAACTGCTGCAGACACTGCTGCCACTTTTTTTGAGGGTAAAAAGGTTGATTTCAGCCGTGCTTCTTTTTCTTTATCTTCTTTTAATACCTTCAGCATATCATCCATGATCTCATGTTTATATTCATCCACAAAGTGGGTTTGCAATTTACCCTCCCGGAAATGGGTGCTGAGCATCATGGCTTTGTGAAAGGGTATGGTGGTTTTAACTCCCAGGATAATATACTCTGAAAGAGCCCTTCTCATACGGTTTATGGCTTCGTTACGGTTTGTTCCCCATGCTATGAGTTTGGATATCATGGAGTCATAGAATGGGGGTATGGTGTAGTTCATGTAAACTCCGCTGTCCACCCTTACCCCATTACCGCCTGGGGACCGGTATCCGGTTATTTTACCGGGGTTGGGGGCGAAATCAGCCAGGGGATCTTCAGCGTTTATCCTGCACTCTATGGCATGTCCCCGTATTGATATATCATCCTGGCTGCAGCAGAGTTCATTTCCTGATGCTATCTTTAACTGCTCCTTGACCAGGTCAATTCCAGTTATTACTTCAGTTATGGGGTGTTCCACCTGTATACGGGTGTTCATCTCCAGAAAATAGAAATCGCCGTCTGAATACAGGAATTCGACCGTACCGGCGTTGGTGTAACCTATGGATGAGGCTGCCTGCACCGCCGCGGATCCCATTTCTTTCCGAAGTTCATCGGTCATTATGGGTGAAGGGGCTTCTTCAATTAGTTTTTGATGCCTCCTTTGAATTGAACATTCACGGTCAGCGGCGTGGATGGTGTTTCCATGTTCATCGGCCAGGATCTGGAATTCAATATGTCTGGGTTCTTCCACGTACTTTTCTATATAAACCGTTGAATCTCCAAAGGCAGATTCTGCAACGGATTTAGTGGATTCTAGGGCTCTTAAAAGCTCATCTTCTTCGTATACATTACGCATGCCAATACCACCGCCACCGGCGGAAGCTTTTAAAATCACAGGGTATCCTATTGACTCGGCAATTTTGATTGCTTCATCAATGTTAATTATTCCTTTCTCTGTTCCAGGGACTATGGGAACACCGGCTTTTTTCATTAGTTTTCTGGCGGTTATTTTACTGCCCATAGCTTCTATAACTGAACCTTTTGGTCCTATGAGTTTAATTCCCAGCTTCTCACATTCAACTCCCAGCTGGGGGTTTTCAGCCAGAAATCCGTATCCTGGGTGGATGGCTTCTGCATCTGATTTTTCTGCCACGTCAATTATTTTGGGAATGTTCAAATAGCTTTCAGAGGGTACAGATTCCCCTATATGGTAAGCTTCATCTGCATATTTTGCAAAAAGTGAATTTTTATCCGCGTCTGAATAGACAGCCACACTTTTCACATCCAGCTCCTTGCAGGCTCTCATTACTCTTATAGCTATTTCGCCACGGTTAGCAACCAAGACCTTCTTAAACATGATATCTTCCTGTAATTTTCACGTTTTAGTTCTCCTTTAACTACCTCGATACTATTAGGGAGTACTGTTTAATATTATTTATATATGTTATTTATTCTTATTTATTTATCTATATTGTCTATTTATTCCTATTTGTTATTCTAAAATTATTCTAATTATTTAGATAGCTGTTTTTTCGATGTTTTACTATATTGCTGACAGTATTGATGGTAATAGTGGGATTTCTATTCTAAAATAAACATTATTAGAGTAAGATCAGTTAACATCATATAATTTATTTTATAGATTTTTATATTTTATTTTATAGATTTTTAAGAGATTTTAATGCACCTTCTATAAAAGATTTTTAATATGCTGGAAAACTTTAATTTAACGTGTAAAAAGTTTAATTAACGTATAATATGAAATTTAAGATACTGATGGAAATTATTGAAAATTTGCTTATTAATTTAAGGTGATGAGCACATGATCAACAAAAAAAGACAGTTGGAAATTTTATTACAATCCATTCCAGTTAATCCCAATCCCAAAGCAGATCTGGAGCAGTATTCAACACCCGCAACCATAGCGGCCGATTTGTTGTGGAATGCGCATGCCTGTGGGGATATCGAAGGCATGAAAGTGGTGGATCTGGGTTGTGGCACCGGTATTTTCGCCATTGGTGCAGCTCTCTTAGGTGCAAAAGAGGCTGTGGGTGTGGATCTGGATACAGATGCCGTTGATCTGGCCAGCTACCAGGCCTCTAAAATGGGTTTAGACAGTAAAACCAGATTTATTTCCAGAGATATCCGGGATTTCCATGAGAGAGCAGACACCGTAATTCAGAACCCGCCTTTCGGCGCCCAGAAGGCCCATAAAAAGGAGGCTGACCGGATATTTGTGATAAAAGCCCTTGAAATTGCTCCAGTTATCTATTCATTTCATATGGGAGAAACAGAGGATTTTGTGGAGAAATTTTTCCAATCAAAGGCTGGAAAGATCACTCAAAGATTTTATTACAAATTCCCCATCCCCCGAATTTACGATTTTCATGAAAAAGAAAAGATTGAAGTGGATGTAGTGGTTTTTAGGGTTGAAATTATCAATTAGAAAGTTTATATAAAAAAAAATGGTAATTTTGGTGTAGATATTTAAAATATTATTATGTATTGTAAACATAAATCAAATTCTTACAAATTATTTTTAACCTAAATTACAATTATTTTTAACCTAAATTACAATTATTTTTAGCCAAACTTCTCCAGCTATATATAAAAGGACTGAAAACAGATAATTAAAGATGGAACAAAAACATTTATCCATCTTTATACCAGCTTCCATATTGGCTGAAACAAAAGATTTAAAACTAAGAACATATAAAGTAGGGTTGATTGGAAGGTCAGCGGCCATATTCAAAGTTGACAGAATCGTGGTCTACAACGATCATTCCGACAAAGAAGAGGTAAAGTTTATTAGTGATGTTCTCACTTATATGAATACACCTCAATACCTTAGAAAAAAGGTATTTCCCATAACAAAGGAGTTGCGATATGCGGGAATTCTTCCGCCGCTACGCACCCCTCATCACCCAACTGAAAAAGTCGGTGAAGGTGATTATAGACAGGGATTGACAATAAAAAGGACAAAAAAGGGCACCATAGTAGATATTGGTGCTGATAAGCTTGCTTTGTGTCGTGAAAAACTCACAGTAAACAAAGTAATGAGCTTCAGGGTACTGAAGTTCGGAAAAGAGATAACAATAGAACCTGATAAACCTGAGGTTTATTGGGGTTATAAGATTTTGTCTACTTATAAAAATTTGTATGAAAGCATAGAAATGCTCAAGCCGAAATCAGATTTGATTATTGGCACATCTAAATATGCTGAGCCCATCACTTTTATTTTAGATGAAGTAAAAGATAGTTTAAAGGGCTCCAAACGTGTTACTAT
Organism: Methanobacteriaceae archaeon; assembly: GCA_017883605.1. Lineage (GTDB taxonomy): Archaea > Methanobacteriota > Methanobacteria > Methanobacteriales > Methanobacteriaceae > Methanobacterium_A. The sequence continues at coordinate 43,728 of JADGNH010000003.1, read as the reverse complement.
TTTGTTTGGCGGTCCTTATTCAGGCTTACATGATCTTATTGATCAAAGGGAAATCTTAGATCTTGAAGTAAATACGGTTCCATCTCAGGGAACTAAGACTGTAAGGACTGAAGAGGCGGTTTTAGCAACTTTATCTGTATTTAACTTGCTCTTAAATGCAGAATAACTCGGAAAATTGGAAAAACTTGTGAATGTAAGGAGGTAAATTTAATGACTAGACATCACCAACCCAGAAAAGGATCAATTGCATTTAGTCCTAGAAAACGAGCAGCCAAGGAATCACCTAGAATAAGTTCCTGGCCCGAGGTTGAAGAACCGGTACTTCTGGGATTCCCAGGGTACAAGGTTGGAATGACCCATGTCACCATGCTCGACAATACTAAAAACTCACCAACAGAAGGAATGGAGATATCCACACCAGTTACCATACTGGAAACACCCCCAGTGGTTGTTATGGGTATAAGAGCCTACAGAAAGGACACTCGTGGACTGAAAACCATGACTGATATTCTGGCTGCAGAACTTGAAGAGGATCTCAAAAGAAAAATAACCCTTCCTAAAGAAAACAATGTTGAAGCTAAAATAGGTGAATTAAAAGAAAATTTAGATGAATTAGCAGATATCAGGGTTTTGATCCACACCAAACCCAGAATGGCAAGCATTCCTAAAAAGAAACCAGACATACTGGAGTGTGGAGTCGGTGGATCTTCAGTGGAAGAGAAGCTGGAATATGCTATAAGCATCCTTGGAAATGAGATAAACCCTGCTGACGCATTTTATGACGGTGAACATGTGGATACCATAGCAATAACTAAGGGTAAAGGATTCCAGGGGCCCGTTAAAAGGTTCGGAATCAGGATACAATATGGAAAAGCTGCCAGAAGCAGTAAGGGAAGGCATGTTGGTTCCATAGGACCATGGTCACCTTCAAGGACCATGTGGACCGTTGCTATGGCCGGTCAGATGGGCTACCATAAAAGGACGGAGTACAACAAGAAGATCCTTAAAATTGGAGATGCATCTGAAGCAAATACCATAAATCCGGATGGAGGATTTGTTAAATATGGTGTAGTAAAAAATGGCTACGTGATGTTGAAGGGCTCTGTTCCTGGACCCTCCAAAAGACTGGTAATGATTAGAAAGGCAGTTAGGCCCCATGGAAAACATAATGATCCACCCCAAATATCATATATCAGCACTGCTTCAAAACAGGGAGTTTAAAGTTAACGTTAATTCATGATTTAAGATGACTAAAAAGTGATTCAAAATGAAGAAAATTAAAGTTTACTCGTTGGAAGGCGAAGCAATAGATGAAATAGAGCTTCCTGAGATTTTCATGGAAGAATTCAGACCAGACCTCATAAAAAGAGCAGTTATCTCATCACAAACTGCCAGGATTCAGCCGTGGGGAACAGATCCCATGGCAGGAAAACGAACCACTGCAGAATCCTTCGGTGCAGGCCGGGGAGTAGCTATGGTTCCCCGGGTAAAGGGATCAAGACACCCTGCCGGATCAAAAGCAGCTTTTGTACCTCAGGCAGTGGGTGGTAGAAGAGCCCATCCGCCAAGAGCCCAGAGAATCATACATGAGAAAATAAACAAAAAAGAAAGAAGAATGGCCATAAGGTCTGCAGTGGCTGCAACTGCCAACCAGCAACTGGTTGAACAGAGGGGACATCGAATAGAAAACATACTCCAGATACCATTTGTGGTTGATGATGAGCTTTCAAAGATCAAAAAAACCAGTGATACCAGGGAAATCTTCAAAAAACTGGGAATAATGGACGATATTGTAAGGGCGAAGAACGGCCGTATAATAAGAGCTGGAAGGGGTAAGACTAGGGGTAGAAAATATAAAGTTCCTAAGGGCCCTCTGCTGGTTGTTGGAGAAGATAAAGGAATAAGCCTCGGCGCCAGAAACCATGCCGGGGTTGACGTAATCGTGGTTGATAACCTTAATACAGAACTTCTCGCTCCCGGAACCCATCCTGGAAGGTTTACTATCTACACCAGATCTGCCATTGAAAAATTAGGAGAACTGTTCACTCAGTAAATTGGGGGTTAAGAAATGGATCCTTATTCAGTAATTGTAAAACCACATTTAACAGAAAAAAGCATGAACGCCATAGATAAAAACAATGAACTGACGTTTATAGTCTTGAGAACTTCCCGTAAATCTGAAATAAAAAGTGCTTTCGAGGATCTTTTCGCGGTGAAAGTGGAACGGGTTAACACTCAAATAACATCCCTCGGCAATAAGGTGGCATACATAAAACTAGCCGCAGAGCACAGTGCAGAAGATATAGCGGTTAAAATGGGTGTTTTCTAATTAATAATCATTAACGAACGATAAAAAAGATCATTAAACGCGAACCATAATTATTCATGATAGTTTGATTGGTTAAATTCATCAAATTTCGTTTGAAATTCATATAAATTTTGGTTTCAAATTAATAAATTTTATCCTTAAGGAGGAAAATAAATGGGAAAAAGATTAAAGACTCAAAGGAGAGGAAGAGGAACTCCGACTTACAAGAGCGCATCACACAGATTTAAAGGAAAAATCCAGTACCGCTCTTATGATGAAATAGAGAAAGAAGGCAGCCTCAAGGGAAAAGTAATAGACATCATCAACGATCCTGGTAGAAGCGCGCCTCTGGCACTCATAAAGTTCGAGAACGATGAAAAGAGACTTATTTTAGCACCTGAAAGTATAAAAATTAATGATGATATTGCCTGCGGAATTTCAGCACCCATAAACCCTGGAAACTCATTACCCCTAGCTGAGATTCCTGAAGGTACACCCCTATACAATCTTGAGAAAACCCCCGGAGACGGCGGTAAATTTGTCAGATCTTCTGGTACTCACGCTTCTTTAATAACCCATGATATTGGTAAGGCTATTGTAGAATTACCATCAGGTGAATTAAAGGCATTCAACCCTCTCTGCAGAGCTACCATTGGAGTGGTTGCAGGCGGGGGAAGAAAGGAGAAACCATTCCTTAAAGCAGGGAACAGACACTACGCCATGAAAGCTAAGGGTAAAAAGAGTGTAGATGTGAGAGGAGTGGCTATGAACGCAGTGGATCACCCCCACGGTGGTGGAAATAGACAGCATCCTGGAAAGCCGACCACAGTTTCAAGACATGCACCACCAGGCAGAAAGGTGGGTTCCATCGCAGCACGAAGGACAGGGAAAAGGAGATAGATTAAGGAATATAAATAGAAATTTTAATTAAAACAAATAGTGTAAATAAGTAAATTTATTAAATAGAGACGAATAAAGGTTGAAATAAGGATTAATAGAGATTAATGAGGATAGATGAAATTTAAATAAGAAAATAAATTATGAGGAGGAGACTAATTGGCTAGAAAAGAATTTACTTATCGTGGTTATACTCTTGAGGAATTACAGCAGATGCCGCTGGATAATGTAATCCAACTGTTCCCAGCAAGACAGAGAAGATCTCTTAAAAAAGGCTTTCTTCCCAGGCAGAAAAAGGTTTTAGAAAAGATAAGAAAGCTTAAAAAAGAAGGAGAAAAGGAAGGAAGACCTAGAATAATCAAAACCCACTCCCGGGATATGATAGTACTTCCAGAGATGGTGGGAATGACATTTGGAATCTACAACGGCAAACAGTTTGTTGAGGTAATCATCCAGCCAGAGATGATTGGCTGCTACTTCGGGGAATTCGCACTAACCAGGCAAAGAGTTCAACACGGAGATCCAGGTATGGGTGCAACCCGGTCATCCATGTTTGTGCCTCTTAAATAAGGAGAAATTAACATGGCAAAAATGAAATACGCTTATAATGAAGCTAAAGAGAAAACAGTGAAGGCAGCTGGGAGATCACTTAAAATTTCCCCTAAACACGCTGTTGAAATATGCAACGTCATCAGAGGGATGGATATTGAAGAGGCGAAGGCTTACCTGGATGATGTAATCTTAATGAAGACTCCTGTACCATTCAAACGACACAACAAAAAAGTTGGACACAGAAGGGGACTAAAAGGATGGCCAACTGGCCGTTATCCAGTCAAAGCTGCCGCCCAAGTATTAGAGGTGCTTAAAAACGCAGAGGCCAACGCCGAATACCAGGGTCTGGACTCAGAAAACCTGAAAATAATACACATATCCAGCCATAGAGGTTATGTTATAAGGGGATGGACTGCCAGAGCATTTGGAAGAGCCAGTCCATTTAACACCACCACCACCCACATACAAGTAGTTCTAGGGGAGGCATAGATCCAATGATCGAAAAAGATTTTGTCACAGAAGGTCTTAAAAGAACAAGAATAGACGAATTTCTAGAAAAAGAGCTGGAAAGAGCGGGTTATGGTGGAATGGAAATCCAGGTAACTCCCCTGGGAACCATGGTAGTAGTTTACGCTGAACGTCCGGGCATGGTCATAGGAAGAGGGGGTAAAACAGTCCGTAACATAACCCAAAACCTCAAATTAAACTACGAACTGGAAAACCCTCAGGTAGAAGTTAAAGAGGTGGATGTACCTGAACTTAACCCTAAAATAATGGCCCACAAAATCGCGGCCATGCTACAGAGGGGAATGCATTTCAGAAGAGTTGCATATACTGCTCTGCGCAGGATAATGGGAGCAGGAGCTCAGGGTGTGGAAGTCACCATATCGGGTAAGATCCGTGGATCCAGATCAGCCACAGCCAAGTTCTCAGATGGATACATAAAAAAATGTGGAGAACCAGCCACCAGATTTGTAAGGGTAGGTTTCGCCACCGTCCAACTTAAACCCGGTGTTTTGGGAATTTTCGTCAGAATCATGCCCCCAGGCATTGTTCTGCCTGACAAGGTTGATATCCATCCGGTACCGGTGGAGGAAACTCCAGTAGATACTTTGGTGGATAATATTGAGGAGGAATCCACAGAACCGGCAGGAGATGTGGAAGTAGTTGAAGAAGTCACGGAATCTGCTGAAATTCTGGAAGAAATCACAGAAGAAGCACCAGAAGACGCTGAAGTAATTGAAGAAGAAGTTGTAGAGGAAGCTGTTGAAGAAGTTCCTGAGGAAGCTGTTGAAGAAGTTCCTGAGGAAGCTGTTGAAGAAGTTGCTGAAGAAGTTCCTGAGGAAGCTGTTGAAGAAGCTGTTGAAGAAGTTCCTGAGGAAGCTGCTGAGGAAACTGTAGATGAAACTGTTGAAGAAGTTTCAGAGGAAGTTCCTGAAGAATCTCCCGAGGAAGCTCGTGAAAGATCTCCAGAAGAAACTTTCAGAATCTCCAGAGAACGCCGATGAAGTTTTAGCACCGGATCAGGAAGATGAAAAGATAAGGAAGCTTAAAATCCGATTTGAATAGACAAGAGCTAAAATTATCACAAATTATAAAAGGATGTAGAGAAATGGTAATATTGAGAAGCAAGGAAATAAGGGTAATGGAGATAAATGAAATCCAAAAGAAGTTGGATGAACTCAAGGCAGAGTATGCAAAGAATATATCAAAAAGTGCTGCCGCTGGAGTTTATGAAAACCCGGGGAAGATCAAGGAACTCAAGAGAACTATTGCACGTGTACTTACCATAATGAACGAAAAAGAGAAGGAGAACTAAAATAGATGACAGTCTGTGAGATATGTGGTCTTCCAGAAGAACTTTGCGTCTGCGAGGAGATAGCTAGGGAGATTCAGAAAGTTAAAGTCTACACAGTAAGAAGAAGATTCGGAAAACTCATGACCATTGTAGAGGGTATAGATGAGCACGATATAGATATAAAAGAACTGACAAAGGAGCTTAAAAACAAATGTGCCTGTGGAGGAACTTCCAAGAAGGGTCAGATAGAACTTCAAGGAGATCATAAAATTAAAGTCAAAGAAGTTCTGGCAGAAATGGGCTTTTCTTCAGACACCATTGAAATAAGAGATAGAGACAATAGAAGTAGGAATAGAAAGAGACGCTAATAATCTTCCAATGTCTTGTATTTACATTCATGTTCGCTGTTTGTATTTTGTTAAATGGTGTATAGGACTTATGGTTGATAAAGATCATGATCACTCCATATAACATATTCAGACATGAGTTCATCGGTTTAAAGATTAAAGTTGTCGATAGCTCCCACCCCGGATTTAGGGGAATAAAAGGAAATGTTGTTGACGAAACCAAAAATACCATCAAAATAGAGGATGATAAAGGAAAAGAAAAGATTATCCCCAAAAAGGTGTCAGTCTTTCATTTTGAACTGCCTGATGGTAGAAAAGTTGAAATTGAGGGCAAAATACTCGTTGCTCGTCCTGAGGATAGGATAAAAAAAAGATTTAGAAACTATTGATATAAAATTGGTGATATTATGGTTGGTATTGATGTTACAGAACCAAAAACAAAATGCGATGATCCTAACTGTCCTTTTCATGGAACCTTGCCGGTAAGAGGTCAAATATTGGAAGGAATAATAACCAGTAACAGGGCAGAAAGGACCGTCACCGTTGAGAGAAGCTTTTACAAATTCATCAGAAAATACGAGAGATATGAAAAAAGAAAATCAAAGATAAACGCACACAAACCAGACTGTATAGAAGCCCACATTGGTGATGCAGTTAAAATTGCGGAGTGCAGACCGCTGAGCAAGACAAAACATTTTGTGGTGGTTGAAGTAAAAGGAGATAAAAAATGAAGGCAATTACATCGAATGTTGCAAAGGCACTGCCAATTGGGGCAAGACTCCAGTGCGTGGACAACACCGGTGCCAGAGAAGTGGAAATAATATCTGTTAAAGGATACAAAGGAGTCAGAAGAAGACTGGCCAGTGCCGGTGTGGGTGACATGGTGGTAATTTCCGTTAAAAAAGGTACAGTAGAAATGAGGAGAGAAGTAACCACTGCAGTGGTCATCAGACAGAAAAAAGAATATAGAAGAGCAGACGGCCTAAGAATAAAATTTGAAGATAACGCAGCAGTAATATTGAGCCCAGAAGGCGTGCTTAAAGGTTCAGAGATAAGGGGACCAGTGGCAAAAGAAGCCGCCGACAGATGGCCGGCTATAGGAAGTGCTGCTAGCATAATAGTTTAAATTTAATGGTGATTTAATATGTCAAAACAGCCAAGAAAACAGAGGAAATTTCGCTTTAACGCACCATTACACGTGCGCCATAAATTGATGAGCGTTAACCTCAGTGAAGAGCTCAGAGAAAAATATGGGCGAAGATCCATTCCAGTTAGATCTGGAGACACCGTGCAGGTCATGCGTGGTGATTTTAAGGATCACGAGGGAAAAGTGGAGAAAGTGGACCTTAAAAACTACCGACTCATGATTGAAGGTGTTTCGGTACAAAAACCAGACGGAAATCAAGTTTACCACCCAATCCATCCCTCCAACCTTATGATAGTCGAAATGGATTTAGATGATGAAGAACGAAATCAAATAATTGATAGAGAGGGATAAAATGGCGAAAATGGGATCAAGAAAACATCTAAAACGTTTTAAAGCACCAGAAAACTGGCCTATTCACCCTAAAGAGTATAAATGGACGGTGAAACCAAGTCCAGGCCCTCACGCAATTAAGGGATCATTACCACTTCTTATCGTAGTCCGGGACATTCTTAAAGTTGCTGACACTTCCAGAGAAGCAAAAAGGATCATAAATAATGGTGAAATTCTGGTAGATGGACGTGTGAGGAAAGATTTCAAATTTCCATTAGGATTTATGGATGTTATTGAAATACCAAAAACTGGTAAAGTTTACAGGGTTCTTCCAGATGAGAAGGGAAGACTGATACTCCATCCCATACCTGAGGAAAACAAAGAATTCAAACTCTGCAGGATAGTGGATAAAACCACCATAAAGGGAGGTAAAATTCAGCTCAACCTTCATGATGGTAGGAACTGCCTGGTTGAAGATGATTTTAAAACAGCTGATGTGGTGGTGTTTAAGGTTCTTGAAAATCAGATTTCAGATCACATAAAATTCGAAAATGGTACCATTGGTCTCATAACTGGTGGAAAGCACATTGGAGAACTCGGAACCATTAAAGAAATAAACATTACCAAATCATCTATGCCCAATACCGTACTTATACAAACCGATGATCAGAAAACTTTCCTTACACTCAAAGACTACGTTTTTGTTTTAGGTAAAGAAAAGCCTATGATTTCGCTTCCAGGAGGTAAATAGATGAATCCCATGGAACAGGTGGAAATCGCAAAGGCCACTATAAACATAGGAGTAGGTGAGGCTGGTGAAAAGCTTTCCCGGGCTGAAAAACTTCTGACCAATATTACCAATCAAAAACCGATTCGTACTTATTCTAAGGTTACTAATCCTGAATTCGGAATAAGAAGAGGTCAACCAATAGCATGTAAAGTTACTTTAAGGGATGAAAAGGCCTTTGATGCAGTCAAATTAGTATTGGATGGTATTGGTAACAACCTCAAATCCAGCCAATTCGACCAGCAGGGCAATGTTTCTTTTGGTATAGAGGAACACATAGAAATTCCTGGAATGCGTTACGACCCGGATATAGGTATATTTGGAATGAATGTTTCCATTACATTTGAAAAACCAGGTCATAGAATAAAAAGAAGGAAAATCCAGCAGAAAAAAATTCCCCTGAAACATCAGGTTAACTCAGAAGAGACTATAGAGTTCATGCAGGAAAAATTCCAAGTTAAGATAAAATAGGTGATAAATTGCCAAGAAAATACGGAAAAGCATCAAGGAAATGTAGAAGATGCGGGGATCACTCTGCTTTGGTTAGAAGATACGGGCTTATGCTATGCAGGCAATGCTTCAGAGAACTTGCACGAAAAATAGGGTTTAAAAAATTCAACTAATGCAGAGGTGTTTATTATGACTCTTATGGATCCTCTGGCAGATGCTCTTACCAACATGAGAAACAATGAGATGCAGGGAAACAAGAGATGCACCATCTCACCAGCATCTAAAATGATTGGACATGTTCTAAGAACTATGCAGAAAGAAGGATATATTGGTGAATTTGAATTTATAGATGATGGCAAGGCAGGGCAGTTCATAGTAGAACTGGAAGGTAACATAAACAAGTGTGGTGTCATAAAACCCCGGCATGCCGTTAAGAAAGATGAATTTGAGAAATTTGAAAAAAGGTACCTACCATCCAAAAACTTTGGGATAATGATATTAACCACACCTGAAGGTATAATGACCCATAATGAATCTAAGGAGAGGGGAATAGGTGGTAGACTTTTGGTATACATTTATTAAGGTGATATAATGGTTCAAGCAGTGATTCTCAGAGAAGAGATCCCTATACCAGACGGAATAGAAGTCACCGTAGAAGACGAAGTGACGGTTTCGGGATCAAAGGGAGAACTTAAAAGGAAATTTAAGTACAGAAACATCAAAATAATGAAAGAAGATGATAACATAGTTCTTGAAACCCACTTCCCTAAAAAAAGAGATAAAGCTATGTTGGGTACTATAAAGTCCCATATAAACAACATGATAATAGGTTTGACAAAAGGATTTAGTTATAAAATGAAAATAGTTTACGCTCACTTTCCTATGACTGTGAAAACTACTGAAAATAGGGTTATCATAGAAAACTTCCTTGGCGAAAGACACCCCAGAAAAGCCAAAATTTTGGGTGATACCCGAGTGAATATAAAGGGTGATGAAGTTGTGGTCGAAGGAATCAATAAGGAAGAAGTGGGTCAAACCATGGCTAACATAGAACAGGCCACCAAAATAAAGGGAAGAGACCCAAGGGTGTTCCAGGACGGAATATACCTGATCAACAAGGAGTAGGGGTGATCCAATGAGAAAACCGCATTTTAAACGACAGGAATGGCACAGGTACAAAAAGTTAGGAGACAAATGGAGGAAGGCCAGGGGAAAAACCAGTAAAAGAAGAAGGTACGAGGCAAGAAAACCTGCAATGCCATCTATTGGTTACGGCTCTCCCAGGATTAACAGAGGACTCCATCCCTCAGGATACCAGGATGTACTGATATCCAACCTGATGGAACTGGATAATTTGGATCCGGAGAACCAGGCAGGAAGGATCAGCTCCACTATAGGGAAAAGAAAAAAGGAAATAATGCTCCAAAGGGCAAAGGAACTGGGAATAAAAATTCTAAACAAGGGAATTTGAGGAATAGTTCTCCAAAAAATGGCAAAACAATGGATTTCCCAAAAAGTTATTAATATTGAATAGTTCAAAAATCGGAGTATTTCCATTAAAAAAAGTTTTCATTAAAAAAAGAGCATTATCTAAACGTGCTTTTTTTATTCCTTATATTAAAAAATTCCCATATTAAATAATTAAAAAAAGAAAAGAATATCCACACGGATCAGACATCAAGTCCAGTGGATCAGACGTTGAAATAAAAGAAGAGTCCTGAAAACAGATTTCACACGTTTTCAGACATAAATTTGATCAATCTTCCAAAGAAGGTTGAGAGGGAGGTTTCTTTATGAATCTTACTACTCAAAAGAGGTTAGCTGCAGATATACTCAAGATAGGAATAAACCGGGTGTGGATAGACCCTGAAGGTGCAGAGGAAGTATCAAAGGCCATAACCCGTGATGGTGTAAAAAAACTTGTAGAAAATGGAGTTATAAAGGCCAAACCCAAGAAGGGTATAAGCAGTTACCGATCAAAGAAAATAGCCGAACAAAAAAAGAAAGGAAGAAGGAAAGGCCGCGGTAGCATAAAAGGAGCTAAAGGCGCTAGAAATCCTAAAAAGAAGGCCTGGATGACTACCATCAGAGCTTTAAGAATAGATCTAAAAGATATGAGAAATAACCGAGATATAAACAAAACCACCTACAGGAAACTCTATAAAATGGCCAAGGGTGGTGCATTCAGAAGCAAATCTTACATGAAAACCTATGCAAGGGATCATGACCTGCTCAGATAGAGGGGGAATTATAAGTGGCACATGGATCAAGATATAAATTAGCATTTAAAAGAAGAAAAGAAGGAAAAACTGATTATAACGCCAGATTAAAGCTTATTGGATTAGACAAGTCTAGAATGGTTGTAAGAATCAGCAATAATCACACCACAACCCAAATAATAAACGTCAACCCTAAGGGAGATGAAACAGTAGTTTCAGCCCATTCCAAGGAACTGGAAAAAATGGGATGGCTGGGCAGTGGTAAAAATACTCAAGCAGCATATCTAACCGGATTTCTATGTGGAAAAAAAGCCTTAAAAGAAGGTGTAGAAGAAGTTGCACTAGATATTGGTTTAAAATCATCTACTAAAGGTTCAAAGGTTTTTGCAGCTCTTAAAGGAGCTTTAGATGCGGGTTTATATATTCCACACAATGACGTGATATTGCCTGACGAGGACAGGATAAGGGGAGAAAACTTAGCAAAATACGCCGAAACATTGAAAGAGGAAGAAGTCCAAGAAAAATTTTCACAGTACCTGCAAAAGGGTCTTTCTCCTCTAAAACTCCCTGATCATTTTGAAACCATTAAGAAGAAAATTGAAACCGAGGTATCATAATGAATTTTAATAAAGAAGAATGGGAGCCCAAAACAAACCTGGGACGAATGGTAAAGGATGGCACCATAACAGATATAGATGAAATATTTGATAGAGGCCTTCCTATAATGGAGCTTGAAATAGTTGACACCCTCCTGCCGGATCTTGAAGAGGAAGTAATGGACGTTAATCTGGTGCAAAGGATGCATAAATCCGGTCGAAAGGTTAACTTTCGTGTTATAGTAACTGTGGGTAACAAAAACGGATATGTTGGCCTTGGACAGGGTAAAGCTAAAGAAGTAGGTCCTGCTATCAGAAAAGCAGTTGATAATGCTAAATTTAACGTTATCAAAGTAAGAAGAGGTTGTGGTGACTGGGGATGTGTATGTGGAAGAGAGCATACTGTACCCTTCAAAGTGGAAGGTAAAAGCGGCAGCGTAAGGGTAACTTTAATCCCGGCACCTGGAGGAGTTGGACTGGCCATTGGAAATGTGGGCAAAACCATCCTGGGACTGGCAGGCATAGATGATGTATGGTCTCAGACCATGGGTCAAACCCAGACCACTATAAACTTTGCGGGAGCGGTCTTTGAAGCCTTAAAACAGCTCAGCAAAGTCAAAGCAACTAAATCAAGCCTGAAAAATTTAGGAGTAGAGTGTAATTAAAGTTTAATTAGTAATTGACCAACTTAGTTAAGAGTTTAATTAGTAATTGATCAAGGATCAAGGTGATAGAATGATTGCAGCCATAAGAGTCAGGGGTAGGACAGGTATAAAAGGGGATATAAATGACACTATGAAAATGATGAGGCTTAACAGAATAAACCACGCTGTTCTCATCGAAGAAAACCCCAGTTACCAGGGAATGCTTCGAAAGGCTAAAGACTACATAACATGGGGAGAAATTGATGAAGACACCTTAAATCAACTTATAACAAAACGTGGAAAATTAAAAGGTGATGAAAAGGTTACAAACGACTATCTGAAAGAGAACACCGACTACCCATCTATAGAAAAGTTTTCCAAAGCAGTTATTGAAGGTATGGATATGGAAGAAGCTGGAATGAAACCAGTTTTTCGACTCCATCCCCCAAGGAAGGGTTATGAAAATATTAAAAGAGCTTACAATGAAGGCGGGAGCTTGGGATACAGAGGAGAGAAAATAGGAGACCTCATAAAGAAGATGATTTAGATCAAAAATTTTAGAAAAAGTTTTGATCAAAAATTAAATCAAAAATTAATGTTCATCCTAAATTTCATATAAAATCCTAGATTTTATATAAATAAATGCAGTTCCCTAAATCTCATATAAAATAAATTTTCAAATGGTTTAATATTAACTACATATCAAGGTTGATGACATGATAAGAAGAACACGAAAGATAAGGAAAATGCGGGGTTCAAGAACCGTCGGAGGCGGCTGTTCAAAGAAAAGGAGAGGAGCAGGCCACAGAGGTGGAAGAGGAATGGCTGGAGGTCACAAACACATGTGGACCTGGATAGTAAAATACGACCCAAACCACTATGGTAAGTACGGTTTCAAACGACCTCAAAAAACCATATTCAAATTCAAACCAGTAAACCTGGATTATCTGGATGAAAAAGCTGATGAATTGGTTAATAAGGGTTTAGCAGTAGATGAAAATGGTAAAATAGCTATAGACGTAACCCAACTAGGCTACAATAAGGTTCTGGGGAAGGGTACGGTAACTAGACCGCTCATTGTAAAATCTCTAAAATTCTCTGAGACTGCCATAACTAAAATTGAAGAGGCCGGAGGAGAAGTAATAACCCTCTGAATTTAATAGATTAATTAAGTAACTAATAGGTTAAATTAATTAATTAAACACTTTTAAAACCAAAATTGGTTAAATAAAAAATTGGTGTAAAATAAGTAGTAAGTTGATAAATTATAATTTTAAGTCGAGGAGTGAAAAAAATTGCTTGAGAAGCTGCAACCCATTTTTTCCCTGATCCCACAGGTCAGGTCACCCACCTATCGGGTTCCATTTAAAGAGAAGCTTAAATGGACGGGAATAATTCTTATACTGTACTTTTTCCTGGGCGTTGTACCCCTTTTTGGCCTCAGCCCCACATCAGTCGACCAATTTGCACAGTTGAGAGCTGTACTGGCAGGTAGTTTTGGATCCATCATTACTCTGGGTATCGGGCCCATAGTATCTGCATCTATCATACTACAGCTCCTGGTGGGTGGTAAGATCATAAAACTGGACCTATCCCGGGCAGAGGATAAAGCCACATTCCAGGGAACACAGAAACTCCTTGCCATAATATTCACAGTATTTGAAGGAACCGTGCTGGTATTTACCGGCGCACTTTCTCCTTCTGCCCCTCAGTTGGCCTGGATACTGATACTCCAGATCACCATTGGAGGAATACTCATAATATTCCTGGATGAAGTGGTATCTAAATGGGGATTTGGTAGTGGAGTAGGGTTATTCATTGCAGCTGGAGTGGCCCAGACCATAATTGTTGGATCTTTCAACCCATTACCAGCGCCTGGATCTCCAGGAATTCCTGCAGGAAACATTCCAGCATTCATATATCAACTGGTTTCAGGACAACCACCGGACTTTTGGCTTTACATCTTCCCCATAATCATGACCGTGGTTATCTTCCTGATAGTGGTCTTTGCAGAGAGTATGCGAGTAGAGATACCCCTTTCTTATGGAGGAGTTAAGGGTGCCCGGGGAAAATATCCACTTAAATTCATATATGCCAGTAACATGCCAGTTATACTAACCAGCGCGCTTCTTTTGAATGTGCAACTATTCGCTGCCATGTTTCAGAAACTGGGATTCCCCATATTGGGTACTATATCCAATGGTAAAGCTATAAACGGGATTGCATTCCTTCTCACCCCGCCTAACGGGGTGAGTACATTGTTAACCAATCCGCTCCAGGTCTTGTTCTATGGGGTGGTTTTCGTAGGATCCTGTGTGCTTTTCGCATGGCTTTGGGTAGAACTGAGCGGAATAGGTCCAAAACAGGTTTCTAAGCAACTCTATGAAATGGGAATGCAAATTCCCGGTTTCAGAAGCAACCGCGGACAATTCGAGAGGATCCTGAAAAAGTACATCCCAGCTATAACCATAATGGGCGGTATAGCTGTAGGACTTTTAGCATTTGGAGCAGACCTCACCAGAGCTTTAGGTGGAGGTACAGGTATCCTATTGACTGTAGGTATAGTATACCGGTTGTATGAGGAAATTGCCCAGGAACAGATGATGGATATGCATCCCATGCTCAGAAGATTCTTAGGTGATTAAATTAAATCCCCTGAAGATTCTATTGACCGGAAGATTCATTGAAAGTTCCATTTACTCAGAATAATTTAGAGAAACAAGAACTTCAAAAAATAATTTAGAGATAAAGATTTGAATGTTAAGGGATAAAGATTAGAGGGATGAAGATGAAAGTTGTGGTAGTCGCAGGAATTCCAGGATCTGGAAGCACAACCGTGCTTAAAAAGGCGTTAGAAAACCTTGAATATTTACACGTAAACTATGGGGATGTAATGTTGGAAATAGCCCAGAAAATGGATTTAGTGGAAGACCGGGACTCCATGCGAAAGCTTTCCCCCACCTTACAAAAGGAAGTCCAGAAAAAAGCAGCAAAAAGTATAAGAGAGAAGTCAGAGGAAACCAACATAATTGTAGATACACACTGCACCATAAAAACACCTCTCGGCTTCCTGCCGGGTCTTCCCAAATGGGTTTTGGACGAACTCCAACCAGACCGGTTTATATTGATTGAGGCAGATGGGGATGAAATACTGATGAGGAGAATAAGTGACACCAGCAGGACCAGGGATATGGAACGGTTGAAGGATATAAACCTTCACCAGGAGATGAACCGGGCGGTTTCCATGGCCTACGCTGCACTTACCGGTGCTACAGTTAAAATCATCGAGAATCATAACGACGGACTTGATGAATCAGTAGAAGATATGATAAAAACCCTGGAATAAACTTTTAAAATTGATATTTAAAAATGTAGCTTATTGAATTATGCAGTTAAAATTGAATTAAGAGGTATAAAATAATTAAATTATTGAATTAAGAGGAAGAATTAATTAAAAAAGAATTAATTAAAATTTATTGAATTAAAAGGAAGAAAAAAAATGGCATTTGAAATTTTGAATCAGATCTTGGATCCTATACTCAACCCCCTGCTTACCCTGGTTAATGATCCAAACAACCCCATGTTTGGAGCGATTGTGGGGGTATTCCTAATATCAACCATTGTGGCCTTTGTGATAACCTTGGCAAACAAGCTTTTGGTGGATCAGGATCGGCTGCAGTCCATGCAAAAGGAGATGAAAGAATATCAACAAGAGATGATGAAAGCCCAAAAATCTGGTGATCCCAAGCTTATGGCTGATGTTCAGAAAAAACAGGCAAATTTCATGAAAATACAGAAGGAGATGATGTTTAACTCATTCAAACCTATGATTGTGACTTTTGTTCCCATCATCCTCATATTTTACTGGATGGCTCAAAACCCATTGTTAGCCCCCAGTAACATGTATGTGAATTTACCAACAACAGCCTATTATGTGCTTTTAGTGCCCCTATTCCATATGTTTTATCACCAATCACCAGGGGTACCTATTATGGCCATTGAATGGTTGGGATGGTACATTTTGTGTTCCTTTGCTATGTCCCTCATATTCCGGAAGTTCCTGGGACTTAAAGGAGGAGGAATTTAGGATTCAAATTTCAGGAATTAAATCTTTTTAGAGAGTCAATCTTTTTAGAGAGTTTAATAAAATTTAATTAAAGAACTAATTTAGAATTAATTAAAGAACTAATTTAGAATATATTCAGGAAAGATGTTTAGGAGATATGTAC
The DNA here is from genome assembly GCA_017883605.1 of Methanobacteriaceae archaeon. Classification (GTDB taxonomy): domain Archaea; phylum Methanobacteriota; class Methanobacteria; order Methanobacteriales; family Methanobacteriaceae; genus Methanobacterium_A. Next base: position 27,424 of record JADGNH010000003.1, on the reverse strand, counting down.
ATGCCAGAGTTAAGATATAGATCTAGATCATACAAGAAAACTTTCAAGAAAACCCCTGGAGGAAAAACAGTACTTCATTACAAGAAGAAGAAGCCTTCAAAGCATATATGTGCTGAATGTGGCAAATTACTTCACTCTGTCCCTAGGGGGCGACCATATCAGATAAGAAAACTTTCAAAATCTAAAAAAAGGCCTAATAGACCTTATGGCGGGTATCTCTGTCCAGAGTGTACCCGTAAGCATTTTAAGAAAGAGGCTCGGTCGTAATGATCATAACCATCGGTGGATTGGCCGGGACTGGTACAACCACCGCTGCAAAAGTTTTATCAGAAAAGATGGAAATTCCTTATGTCTCAGCAGGAGATATTTTTCGTCAGATGGCCGCCGAGCGCGGTATGGAAATCTTGGAGTTTAGCAAATTTGCTGAGGATAACCTGGAAGTAGATCTGGAAGTAGACAAAAGACAGGCTCAAATGGCCAGAGAGAGTAAAGATTTGATTGTGGAAGGACGGCTTTCTGCATATTTTGTTGAAGCTGACCTTAAAACATGGTTTATGGCACCTATAGATGTCCGTACCGAGAGGATAAGCCAGAGAGAGAATAAAACCATGGAAGTTGTTAAGGAAGAGATTATCAGAAGAGGAAAAAGCGAAGCAAAGCGTTATCAGGAATTACATGATATAGACATTGGATATATGGAGTTGTATGACATCATCATCAACACTCATAGTTTTCATGCTGAAAGCATCGCTGAAATTATTTTAAAAGCAACTGAGGTGATTTAATGCCAGCAATAGAAGTTGGAAGAGTATGTGTTAAAATCGCAGGAAGAGAAGCAGGCGAAAAATGTGTTATAGTAGAGATCATAGATGATAAATTTGTGGAAGTTGTAGGAACATCCATAAAAAATAGAAGATGTAATATTAAACATCTGGAACCAGTGGAACAGGTAATCGAGATAAAATCTGATGATTTTGAAGCGATAAAAAAAGAGCTTGAATCAGTTTTAGCATAAGATATGTGTAGATCAAATAGTTACATAAATTAGGCATGTTTAATGATTTATAGCATGTAAATGATTGTAAACCTGTATATCAATGATCTATAATCAAATTTAGTATTTAAGTTTATTTAAAGGTTTTATTGATGGCAAAACTCCTCCAAAAAGCTGAAGGTGGAACAGACAGCCACTATGGATGTCCTCCTGATGAAAGATCCATAGAGGAGCATATATCCAAAGGCATAATAAACCTGGACAAGACATCAGGCCCCACGTCCCATGAAATAGATTCATGGGTCAAAAGAATATTACATGTTGAAAAAACGGGCCATGGGGGGACCCTTGACCCGCGGGTCACCGGAATTCTTCCGATAGGTATTGATCATGCCACCAGAGCCATTCAACTCCTGCTCCAGGCCCCTAAAGAATATGTATGCCTCATGAGAATTCATGAGAAGGTTGATGAACAGGATATAATACGTGTACTGGGTGAATTCCAGGGAAAAATCTTCCAGACACCGCCGGTTAAATCTGCGGTCAAACGCGAACTAAGGGTGCGGAATATTTACTACCTCAAAATCATGGAAATAGAAGGACAGGATGTTCTTTTCCAAATTGGCTGTGAAGCAGGCACATACATCAGAAAATACTGTCATGATGTTGGTGAAGCCCTGGGATGTGGTGCTCATATGGCAGAACTTAGAAGAACCAAGGTAGGTTCTTTTAAAGAGGATGAAACCCTAAAGACCCTGCAGGATTTAACAGATGCCTACCATGAATGGGTGGAGGAAGGAGATGAATCATCACTTCGAAGTTGTATACTTCCCATGGAAAGGGCGGCATTGCATCTGCCCAAAATAGTGGTAAGAGATTCTGCAGTTGATGCACTATGTCACGGTGCAGATCTGGCGGCAGGTGGAATATTATCCCTCAGCGAAGATATTGAAAAAGGAAAAACCTTGAGAGTAGAGACCCTGAAAGGTGAACTGATAGCTGCGGGGGAAAGCTTTCATACAGGGAGAGAAATCTGTCAAGCAACTAAAGGAATAATGGTTGATATAAAAAAGGTTTTTATGGAAGCTGAAACATATCCAAAGATGTGGAAATAAAAACTACTCTTTATCAATATGACTTCCAGCACTCCGAAACTTTAAAAAAATCTGATGCAGCTTATGATCTTAATGAGGTTATAAAAAATCTTAATGAGGTTATAAAAAAATAGTATTTGAATATGAATTTAAAAAGTTGCACTATATCTGATGCCGGGATAGTCTAGCCTGGTAAGGCGCAAGACTGGAAATCTTGTGGAGCATTGGCTCCGCCTGGGTTCAAATCCCAGTCCCGGCGTTTAAAATGTTTAAAAATATTAAATCCCAAAAAAATCTGTATAAAAATCTGTATATTAAGATGAAAAATCCCGTATAAGATTGAAAACAGATAAAAATTAATCTAAAAGCTATAAACGAATAAGGACTTAATTGTAATTGGAGGTTAAAAAGATGGAAGAGGAATTTAAACACATGGTTCGTATTGCCAGAAGAGACGTTGATGGTAATAAAACCATTGTAAACGGTATTGCAGATGTTAAAGGTGTGGGTATAGCTTTATCCGGAGCCGTGTGTATATCCATGGGTTTTGATTTAAAGGAAAAAATCGGATTCTTATCTGATGATCAAATATCTGAGATTGAGGTAGCAATAAGGGATCCTAAAAAGTACAACGTCCCTGATTGGATGTTAAACAGGCGTAACGATTATGAAACTGGTGAAACTGTTCACCTTATAGAATCAGATCTTATGATGCGTCTCAGGGATGATTTAAACAGGATGAAAAAGATAAGAAGCTACAAAGGAAGAAGACATGAGGTTGGACTTCCCGTAAGAGGGCAGAGAACCAAGTCAACCTTCAGAAAAGGAACATCTGTTGGAGTTAGAAGGAGAAGAGGAAGGCAATAATTTAAGGAGATCAAATTTAAGATAGTATAATTAAGGAGACAGGAGATCGATTAGATAATTATTAAGGAGACAATTATATGGGACATCCAAGAAAATCAAGGAAAAAATACGATACACCATCACACCCGTGGAATGCTGACAGGATAAAAGCGGAAAACAAACTCGTTAAAAAATATGGGCTTAAAAACAAGAAAGAGATATGGAAAGCTGAAACAATGGTTAAGAGATACAGAAGAGATGCCAGATTACTCTTAGGTATGTCAAGTGAACAGTTCATGTCCAGTGACCATAGAGCTACCGAAAGAAAACAGCTTTTAAACCACCTGGTAAAGTTAGGTTTCTTGGGAGACGAGGCCAAACTGGAAGATGTTCTGGACCTTACCCTGGAAGACGTGCTTCGCAGGAGACTACAGACCATGGTGCACCAGAAAGGGCTGGCTACGACTGCAAAACAAGCCAGAATATTGGTTGTACATGGACACGTAGCTCTCAATGATAAAAGAATAGATGCGCCAAGCTATCTGGTTAAAAAAAGCGAGGAAAATCTCATCGGATTTTATCAGGGCTCACCCATGGAAAAATATCATAAAGAACAGGCCCAGGAAAAAACGGCAGAAAAATCAGATTAATATATAAGGTGGTAATATGGCAGAAAAAGAAAAATGGGGTATAGCTAACGTTTATTCATCCTTCAATAACACAATAATAACCGTAACCGATATAACTGGAGCAGAGACCATAACTCAGTGGTCTGGTGGTAAGGTAGTGCGGGCAGACAGACAGGAATCATCACCATTTGCAGCCATGGAAGCTGCAACCAGGGCTGCTGATGATGTAAAAGAGAAGGGAATCATTGGACTTCACATCCGGGTAAGAGCACCCGGCGGCAACGGTCCCCGAACCCCCGGACCAGGTGCACAAGCAACTATAAGGGCTTTTGCAAGAGCAGGTATTAGAATAGGAAAAATTGAAGATGTAACCCCAATACCTCACGATGGTACCGGAAGACCCGGAGGTAAGAGGGGGAGAAGGGTCTAAAATGGATATAGACATAAAAAGTAAAGATGAAAATCAGATTGTTCTCATAATAGAGGGTGTTGAAGTACCCTTTGTTAATGCAATAAGAAGGATCTGCATGGTTGAAGTTCCAACCATTGCAGTAGAAGACGTAGAAATATACAAAAACGAGTCACGTTTATTTGACGAAGTTTTATCCCACAGACTAGGATTAATTCCACTGAAAACAGATCTTGAATCGATTACACCACGAGAAGAATGCGACTGTGAAGGACACTGTCCACGCTGCAGCGTCTCCCTTATCCTGAAAGAAAAGGGTCCCAAAGTGGTTTATTCCGGAGACCTTGTTTCACAGGATCCTGAAGTGGTGCCAGTTTACGACACCGTCCCTATAATGAAGTTAAGGGAGGGAGAAGAAGTAGAACTGGAAGCAATAGCCCAGCTGGGTATTGGATTGGAACACGCCAAATGGCAGCCAACCACCACCTCCGCCTACAGTCATTATCCCCTGATCATTATTGACACAGAAAAATGTGAATTATGCGGAAAATGTGCTGAAGAATGTCCCCGCGGAGTTCTCGAGTTTGACGATAAAAAAAATAAGGTATTGGTAGTGGACCCTGAAAACTGCACCATGTGCAAAACCTGTATGAAGGACTGTGAAGCCACAGCCATTACCGTTGAAGGCCAAGAGGACAAATTCATATTTAAAATTGAAACCGATGGATCAATGTCTCCTGAAGACGTAATATCAACTGCATGTGATATATTAGCCGGAAAATCTGATAAAATAATAGAATTTTGTGAAGGAGGAAGTTAAGGATGGTTAAACTGAAAAAAACCAACCCTAAGATCATAGATCTTTTAGAAAATCTTAAAAAGAGTTCATACAAGGAAAAAGCAGCAATATGGAAAGATGTTGCCAAAAGACTGGAAAGATCAACAAGAAAACAAGCTGAAGTCAATGTATCAACCATAAATAGACATACATCCCCTGAAGAAATCGTTCTGGTACCGGGTAAAGTTTTGGGCAGTGGAAAAATTGACCATAAAGTTCAGGTGGCAGCATTAAGCTTTTCCAAGCTTGCACAAGAAAAGATCGGGACTGCAGGGGGGGAGTGCTTAAAAATATCTGAACTTCTTGAGAAAAATCCCAAAGGAAGCGGGGTAAGGATAATAGAATAAGATAAGGATAATTGAATTAAGCAGGATAAAAGATAAGGATAATAGATAAACAGGATAAAAAATTATAAACAACGTTTTAGGGTGTATTAACCATGATCATAGATGGAGAAGGACTCGTACTGGGAAGACTTGCTAGCTCTGTTAGCAAGAGACTCTTAGAAGGCGAGAATATAATTGTTTTAAACGCTGAAAAAATTGTTATATCTGGCACGAAGGATTGGGCCTACCAAAAATACAAACAGAGGATTGACAGAGCCAGTATCTCCAACCCACGGAGAATGGGGCCTAAATATCCGAGAAGACCCGATGATATATTTAGAAGAACTGTAAGAGGTATGTTGCCCTACAAAAAACCCAAGGGAAGAGATGCTTTTAAGGCTCTTAAGGTTTATGTAGGGGTGCCCCAGGAATTTAAGGACGAAGAAACCTTACAGGTACCGGAAGCCCATCCCAAAAACATTATTAAAAGCATTGAACTGGGAAGGGTATCCCATTTACTGGGATCAAAATTTTGAATAAACTAGATTAAGCTATTAAATTAGAATACTTTTAAATTTAAGCTGTTAAAGGTGTTATCATGAAAAAAGTAATCCATACGAGTGGAAAGCGTAAAACTGCAATTGCCCGGGGAAAATTCCGGGAGGGAAAAGGAAGAGTGAGAATCAACAAACGTCCGGTTGAACTATACCAACCAGAACTGGCCAGACTAAAAATAACCGAGCCATTAACCCTGGCAGGTGAATTGATAGATAACGTAGATATAGATGTTAAAATCATTGGCGGCGGTATAATGGGACAGGCGGAAGCTGCTAGAATGGTTATAGCCAAAGGTCTGGTTCAATTTACAAATGACATGGATCTGAAAGAGAAGTACAACCAATATGACAGAACCATGCTGGTGGGAGATCCACGCCGTAGCGAACCTAAAAAATACGGTGGAAGAGGAGCCAGGGCCAGAAAACAGAAGAGTTACAGGTAAACAGATGATTTATTATGATTCCAGTACGATGTTTAAGTTGCGGTAAAGTTATATCAGCATATTTCAATGAATACCAGAAGAGAACTGAAGGGGGAGAAGATCCCAAAAAAGTTCTGGATGATCTGGGAATCAACAAATACTGCTGCAGAAGAATGTTTATATCTCATGTTGAGGTATGGTAGGGGCCGTAGGGTAGCTTGGTCCATCCTCTCAGCCATTGAAAGAAGTATTCAGTCTTATAGAGCCTTAAAGGCTTTTAAACTTATTATTTCTTCGACTGAAACGGGGATGGTCAAACACCGGAACGCTGGAGACCCGAGTTCAAATCTCGGCGGCCCCATCTCAAACTTATCAAAATAAGAGATTTAAAAAAATTATGAGAAAATATAGGATAAAGAAAAGGAGAAAAAAATCATGGCCAGAAAAAAACTTACAAGGTTTGAAAAGGCTAGACTAATAGGGGCCAGAGCATTGCAACTTTCACTGGGAGCTAAACCCATGGTAAAAGTATCTGGTTCATCCGATCCAATAGACATTGCGGCTTTAGAGCTTGAAAAAAAGTTAATACCGCTTGATATCCGGAGATAATGAATAAGAGATAACTTAGATTAATCATAAAAAAAAAATTATATTATAGATATAAATTGGATAAATACCAGTGCTATAATTAACAGTATAAACCAGTTCATAATGGCATATAACAAATAATTATTTAAACACTCTAATAATCCAAAACAACCCAAATAACCACTATTTTTTTAAAAGAGGTGTTTTTGTGGATAGTATTATTGAAGACATTCGTGTAAGAAAAATTTTAGACAGCAGAGGAAATCCCACAGTAGAGGTAGATGTGATAACCTGGAACGGCTTTGGAAGAGCAGCAGCTCCCAGCGGAGCCAGTACAGGCGCCCGGGAAGTGGCAGCATTCCCCGAAGGTGGGGTAGACAAGATAATAGGTGAAGTTGAAGACGTAATCTCATCTGAACTTATTGGAATGGATGCAGAAGACTTAAAAGAGATAGACCTTGTTTTGAAGGAGATAGACGGCACAGAAAATTTATCATCCATCGGAGGCAACACCAGCGTAGCGGTTTCAATGGCCACAGCCAAAGCCGCTGCTTCGTCCTACAACCTGCCCCTTTACAGGTTCCTGGGAGGTAACATGCCCTCAGAAATACCCTATCCCCTGGGAAATATGATAAATGGAGGAGCTCATGCCGGTAAAAATGCACCAGATATACAGGAATTTCTGGTGATACCGGTGGGGGCCGAAAATATAACCGAAGCCGTATTTACAAACGTAAATGTACATAAAAAAATCAGAGAACTCATTCAGGCCAAAGACAGCTCTTTCACCGGTGGAAAAGGTGATGAAGGTGGATGGGCCCCTAACCTCAAAAACGAGGAAGCCCTGGAAATTCAGGTAAAAGCCTGTGAAACAGTAAGCAACGAAACAGGAGTGCTAGTGAAACCCGCACTGGACATGGCTGCCAGTGAAATGTGGAATGGTGAAAACCAGGAATACGTCTATGAACAGGAAGGTGTGAGAAGAAACACCGGCGAGCAGATAGACTTCGTACTAGACACTATAAAAACCTATGGATTCTTTTTTGTAGAGGATCCCATACGTGAGGGAGATTTTGATGGATTTGCAGAACTAACCCACAAGGCAGGTAAAGATTGTTTGATCTGCGGAGACGACATCTTCGTAACCAATAGAGAGATACTGCAAGAAGGAATTGATGCCGGCGCTGCCAATGCCATAATCATCAAGCCCAACCAGATAGGAACACTCACCGACACCTATCAAACCATTGAGCTTTCTCGAAACAACAAATATGTGCCTGTAGTATCCCACCGTTCTGGTGAAACCACTGATGAGACCATAGCCCATTTGGCAGTTGCTTTCTCCTGTCCCATCATCAAAACAGGTGCTGTTGGCGGTGAACGTATAGCAAAATTAAATGAGCTTATCAGGATAGAAGAAGAACTCACCAACCCCCAGATGGCTGAAATTGCCAAATACCGATAAAATATAATAAATATAATAAGAAATGGGATTTTAATAAAATCTTTAAATTATTTAATTGATCTTAATTATTTGATTTAATCTTTAATTGAATCTCATAAAAGAGCATTTAATATCAGATAAAATCTGATATGTGATAAAATGAATAGGGAATAAAATCAGATAAGGTCGATACAAATGGTTAAAATAACAATAGACTATGAAAAATGTGAGGGCGCCGATTGTGCAGAGTGTGCAGACGTCTGTCCCATGGAAGTTCTTGTAGTGGACGGAGAAAAGATAGTGATACGTGACAAAGAAGAATGCAGTTTATGCGAAGTTTGCATGGATGTCTGTCCCAACAAAGCGGTTAAAGTGGAAGAAGACTAAATTTGAAAGGTTTAATAAAGCGTAAGTTTGAAAAGATTTAATAATATTTGAGTTCGGGGTTAAAATCCAGCGTTAAAGATTTAAAATGCTGATTTCAACTCTAAATTCTTTAAAATTTCAGAGAATTTTTGAAATTAAAAAAAGAAGCTAAAATTCTTTATATTTTTAATACATATTGAAGATGATGTATTAAAGTTTAATTCGTTTAAAATAAAATTTAATGAGGTGGTAAGTTGTCAGAACTTTTAATTCCATTGGACAGATATTTAGCAGCTGGTTTACACATTGGTACTCAACAAAAAACCAGAGACATGGAGCGTTACATCTATCGGGTGAGAGCAGACGGTCTTTACGTTTTGGATGTAAGGAAAACAAATGACAGGATCGTTGCAGCAGCGAAGTTCCTCTCCAAATTCGAACCAGATGATATTTTAGTGGTGTCCACCAGACAGTACGGTCAAGCACCGGTTAAGAAGTTTGGAGAAATAACAGGCGCCAAAACCATACCTGGAAGGTTCATACCAGGGACCTTAACCAATCCAAATTACGCCAAATTCATAGAACCCAAAGTAGTTGTGGTCACAGACCCCAGATCAGATTCACAAGCCATAATAGAGGCTAAACAAATAGGTTTACCTGTGATGGCCCTTTGCGACACAGAAAACCTTCTGGGAAATGTGGACATAGTGATACCAGTGAATAACAAGGGAAGAAAAGCTATTGCACTTGTTTACTGGCTTCTAGCGAGGCAAATCTTAAGATCTAACGGTATTCTCGCTGAAGACCAGGAAATGGATGTGGAACCAACAGATTTCGAACTTAAAATATAAATTTGAGATTTTGAAATCAGAGAATATAAATTGAGGTATGATTATACCTGTAAAAACTTAGGATATGAATACCTGTAAAAATAAAGGATTTAAAGTAGGATAAAAGAGGCAGTGGTTTTTATGATAAGAAAACCTGCAGTTGCAGGAACTTTCTATGAAATGGATCCCGACGCTTTAAAAAGAAGAATTGAATGGTGTTTCCAGCATCAACTGGGCCCGGGCAGTGTTCCAAATTATATTGGAAATAAAAGAGATATTAAAGGTTTAATTGCACCTCACGCAGGTTATATGTACTCAGGACCCATAGCAGCCCACTCATACAAACGAATGGCCGAAGATGGTTTTCCCGAGACCTTCGTTATTATCTGTCCCAACCACACCGGCATGGGATCAGGTGTTTCTACCATGACTGAAGGCCAATGGGAGACCCCCCTGGGACAGGTAGAGGTTGACGGTGAATTTGCAGTGGAAATAATTTACCAGGCCCCTCTAATAGACTCTGAACCATCAGCTCATCTGCAGGAACATAGCTGCGAAGTTCAACTTCCCTTTTTACAGTATCTGGGAGAGAAGCATGGCAGGGACTTCACCATAGTTCCTATTTGCATGATGATGCAGGACATGGAAACAGCCACAGAAATAGGTGCTTCCATCAATAAAGTTGCAAAAAAATTGGGAAGAGATGTGGTGGTAATAGCCAGCACAGATTTTACCCACTACCAACCACAAGAAATAGCTTATCAGGGAGATAAACAGGTTTTAGAGGCCATAAAAGCCATGGATGAGAAGCTGATGATGACCAGGGTAGCGGAGTTCAACGTTACCATGTGCGGCTACGGTCCAGTATCATCCACCATTATAGCTTCCAAAGCCATGGGGGCGAAGAAAGCAGAGATCCTGAAATATGCCACCAGTGGTGACATTACCGGTGATCCCAGCGCAGTGGTAGGTTATGCATCAGCAGTATTCTTATAAGTTCATGCGTCCATCCCATTTTGCATCCCATCTTAATTTGGAATCTTTAATCAAAATTTTAGCTGGTAAATATAGGCTTAGTGGCAAATCTATGCTGAAAACTAATTAATGGAAATCTAACTTGAAACCATATAGTTGGGTAAAAAATCTAACTTGAAACATTTAATTGGTAACTAAACCTTAAATTTAATGGGTAAAACTAACTTCAAAACTAATTCATGTCAAAATTTAACCTTAAACTAACATTGGACTATTATTAGGCTTTTAAGGCCTAAGGTGGAATCTATGCAAGTTACAGCAACTGCACCAGGAAAAGCCATTCTTTTTGGAGAGCACTCTGTAGTTTACGGCAAACCTGCCATAGCAGTCGCTGTTGATAGAAGAGCACAGGTAAAGATCCAAAAACTGGATAATACTGAAGATAACACAATACAGGTAAAAGTAAAGAATCCCCCTCTTTCAAGATGTATTGATTTAAAAGAGGATAGAATAATACCGGAAGATAAAAATAATCAAAATGGAATTTTGGATTACATATTTAAATCGTTAAAAAAGGTGAACCAGGAAGATGGTATTGAGATCACGGTAGATTTAAAGATACCCCTGGGTGCTGGTTTGGGTTCATCAGCAGCTGTTACAGTGGCCACTATAGCTGCAGCATCTCGATACAATCAGATTAATCTTTCCAAAGATGAAATAGCTGAATACGCCCACCAGGTGGAGCTTGAGGTTCAGGGGGCGGCAAGTCCTATTGACACCACCATAAGCACCTTTGGGGGGATTATTTATCTTTCCAGGAATGCCAAAACTGCCATCCCGCTGCAGATAAACTGGGATCTGCCCCTGGTTATTGGGTACACTGAAAAACCGGGAAATACTGGAAAACTTGTTGAATCAGTGCGGCTTAAGAGAAAAGCCTATCCTGAGATTATAAATCCCATACTGGATTCAATGGAACGTATAACAGAGAATGCTAGAGAAGCCCTTCTCCATGGAAATCAAAAGAAGTTGGGAGATCTTATGAACATTAACCAGGGGCTTCTGGATGCCCTGGGTGTAAACAGCATAGAACTATCCAACATGGTCTATACGGCCCGTAATACCGGGGCTATCGGTTCGAAGATAACTGGAGCAGGCGGCGGCGGGAGTATAATAGCTTTCTGCCCTAATAAATTAGAAAAAGTTGTTTCTGCCCTGGAAGCCTCAGAAAACGCGTTTTCAGTACACATATCACCTGAAGGTGTGCAGGTAAATGTTGATGAGTAATGCTGGTAAATGTTGATGAGTAATGCTGGTAAATGTTGATGAGTAATGCTGTGTCTGTGTAGTAGGTTGAATAGTAATGTTGGTGTCAGTGTAGTTAGGTTGAAGAAGTAAATGTGTGATGATTGTTTGATAATATTAAAACTCGGTGGAAGCGTTATAACCAAAAAGGATGCAACAGAGCCCACCCTGAATCATAAAAATCTGGATAGGATTTCCAAGGAAATATCTGAATCATCCTATGATAAATTGGTTATAGTGCATGGTGCGGGTTCTTTTGGACATCCATTTGCTCAAAAATACGGTATAGGAAATGAAATTACCAGTACTTCTGAATTAGCAAGAAAGAAGTTGGGATTCTCCCTAATCCAGAATTCTGTGAAAAACCTGAACAGCAAAGTATGTGAATATTTAAGGATACATGGAGTTTTTTCAGTATCAATACAACCTTCTTCATTTGTTCTAACCAAAAATAAAAGAATATATTCTGCTAACATTGATTTAATCAACAAATATCTGGATTCCGGTTTTGTACCGGTGATCTATGGGGATGTGGTTCTTGATGAGGATCAATCCATTAAAATGGCAGTGCTGTCTGGAGATCAGATCATAAAATATCTTGCAGAGCATTTAAATCCAGAGAGAGTTATTTTGGGCTCTGATGTTGATGGAATATACACCAAGGATCCTAAAAAATATCCTGACGCGGAATTGGTAAAGCTAGTTAGCTCCCGGGCACAGGCAGAATCAATGATAGAATTAATGAGTTCTAAGGAAACCGTGGATGTTACAGGGGGAATGGAAGGAAAGTTAAGAGAACTCCTGGAACTAGCAGATCTGGGAGTTGAATCAGAAATAATAAATGCTAACAAAGTAAATCTTATAAAAGAAGCCATAAATGGCGATGAAATTATCGGAACTTTAATAAAAAGGCGATTATAACATTAAAAAGGATAAAAGGATTTAAAAGGATAGAGGATTAGAAGATTAGAAATATAATAGGACTAATAGGATTAACAGGAACTTAAAAGAATTAATAGGACTTAAAAAGGATTAACAGGATTAGAAGGAATTTAAAAAATTAAAAAGAATTTAAAGAATTATGAAATTCAGAAGAATTTGGAAAATTAAGGATTAGAATTTATGATTATAAAATTAAAAGATTAGAAGGTAAAAGAAATGATTTCAGATAGAAAATTAGAGCATTTGTGGTTATGCAGACATTTTGAAGTGGAGTATAAACACAAAAAAACAGGATTTGAGGAAATAGAATTAATACACAAAGCTCTCCCTCAAATCAACAAAAAAAATATTAACATCACTACAGAATTTTTCGGGAAGAAACTCGACGCCCCTATCATCATATCCGCCATAACCGGAGGACACCCAGCATCTTTAAAAATAAACCAGGAACTGGCAAAAGCAGCAGACAAACTAAACATAGGGATGGGAGTTGGAAGCCAGCGGGCTGCGGTGGAGAACCCGGAGCTCAACTACACCTACACCGTTGTAAGGGATGAAGCACCTGATGCTTTTATAATAGGTAACATGGGGGCATCACATATAGAATACGCTAGTAAAGCTGCTGAAATGATAGATGCAGATGCAATGGCTATTCATCTGAACCTCCTTCAGGAGGCAATACAACCGGAAGGAGATGTTGACGCCAGCGGATATTTATCAGCCATAGAGAGAGCTTCACAAGACCTGGAAGTGCCCTTGATAGTTAAAGAAACAGGGGCAGGCATCAGTGGAGAGGACGCAGTTTCCCTGGAAAAGGCTGGTGTAGCCGCGATAGATGTTGCAGGTGCAGGCGGCACCAGCTGGGCTGCGGTAGAAACCTACCGCAGAGATGAAAGGTTTCTGGGAGACCTCTACTGGGACTGGGGGATACCCACAGCAGTGAGTACGGTAGAAGTCTGTGAATCAGTTAACATACCAGTTATAGCATCTGGAGGTATAAGAAGCGGATTAGATGCTGCAAAAGCACTGGCACTTGGAGCTGATGCTGTAAGTTTAGCTTTACCACTTCTTAAAGAAGCATATCATGGTCATGAAGCAGTTACAGCTAAATTAGAAAATTTTATAACAGAATTAAAGGTAGCCATGTTCCTGGTGGGCGCATCCCAGATCAGCGACCTCCAATTATGCGATCTCATAATCCGGGGAAAAACAGGAAAATGGCTTTTAGAGAGAGGATTTCAAACAAAAAAATACTCCAGGAGAGCATCACAATGAGCGTTGAAATAATAGCTATCGGCGGATACGAAGAAGTAGGTAAAAACATGTCCGCAGTTAAAGTAGGAGAGGACGTAGTAATATTTGACATGGGAATCCACCTTGACCGGGTGCACATCCATGAAGATACAGACATGGCTAGAATGCACAGTCTAGACCTGATAGAGAGAGGAATAATACCAGACGACACCCTGATGAAGGATGTGGATGGTAAGGTAAGGGCCATAGTCTTTACCCACGGACACTTGGATCACATCGGGGGAATAGGTAAATTAGCCCACAGATATGAAGCACCCATCATTGGAACCCCCTACACCATGGGACTTATCGAGCGAATCATCAAATCAGAGAAGAAATTCAAAGTCACCAACCCCCTACAAATATTAAATCCAGGGGAAAAGATTCAGATATCTCCAGACATTACTTTAGAATTTATAAGAACCACTCACAGCATACCTCAAACCGTTAACGCAGCACTGCACACATCTGAAGGCATTATAGTCTATGCCAATGATTTTAAATTTGATAACCACCAGAAAATATCCCCACCACCAGATTACCAGAGATTAAGGGAGTTGGGAAGAAATGGGGTATTGGCACTTATTGTGGAAACCACCAGAATGACCGAGGAGAAGGAGGTCAAAACCCATTCTGAGAAGGTGGCCCGAATTGTTCTTAAGGATGTAATGGAACAGGCACTCCAGGAAAAGGAGGGAATGCTGATCACCACTTTTTCGTCCCACATAGAACGTATTCAATCCATCTGTAACATAGCAGAGCAGAGCGACCGGCAAATTCTGCTTCTGGGAAGATCAATGGAGAGGTTTGGAAGTATTGCTGAATCAATGGGAATTCTAAATCTACCACCCACAGCCAGTCTTTATGGAAGTCCTAAAGCAATTAACCGGGCTCTTGCCCGTGCTGAGGAAAAAAGGAACGAATATCTTTTGGTGACTACCGGACATCAAGGTGAAGTTGATGCCTTGCTTCCCAGAATCGCCAATGGAAAAACCAACTTTAAGGTGCAACAGGGAGATAATGTTTTAATCTCTGCACCCATCATCCCCAACCCCATTAACATCGCCAATCGTAACGTCATGGAGCGAAGACTTAAAACCAGCGGTGCCAGAATATTCCCGGATCTCCATGTTTCTGGCCACTCTGGAAAGGAAGATCACCGTGATTTCATAAGAATGTTGAATCCCGTGCATATCATACCGTCCCATGGTGACCTGGAAATGCTGGCAGCATACACTGAGCTGGCAGAGGAAGAAGGATATAAACTGGGCAACAACATTCATATACTGCGTAATGGACAGGCACAGGTTTTCAACGGAGGGGTTTAATGGATGTATTAGAAATACTAAAAAAATATTCTACGAAGGTAGATAAGGAGATAGATAATGCATTAGATACTGTTGACCCTGAAAACCTCCATGACGCATCAAAACATCTCATAAACGCTGGGGGGAAAAAAATAAGACCTTCATTGGTCTTACTAAGCTCTGAAGCTGTTGGAGGCACCTTTGAAAAAGCTTTAAAAACCGCCGCTGCCGTGGAAATGATCCATACTTTCTCACTTATCCATGATGATATAATGGACAAGGATGAGATGAGAAGAGGAAGGCCTTCGGTACATGCACTTTGGGGAGATCCTATGGCCATCTTAGCCGGGGATACTTTATTTTCCCTGGCATTTGAACTGGTATTACAAACACGTCAAGAAGATGTACCCTCTGAGAGGGTGTTAGAAGCCTCAAAAACCGTTGTAGATTCCTGTATAAAGATCTGTGAGGGCCAGGCTTTTGATATGGGATTTGAAGGAAAATTTGACCTCCAGGAATCAGAGTACATGAACATGATCTACAAGAAAACCGGCGCACTTATAGCTGCAGCCACTAAATCAGGGGCCATCCTGGGAGGGGGTACAGATGAACAAGTTGAAGCTTTATCAGAATACGGCCGGCTTATTGGCATGGCATTCCAAATACAGGACGATTACCTTGACGTTATAAGCGATGAAAAAGAGATCGGAAAACCAGTTGGCAGTGACATTGTAGAGGGAAAGATGACCCTTATGGTAGTTCACACACTCTCTCATGCATCAGATGAGGATAAAAAATTACTTATTTCCATATTAGAGGAATGTGGTGAAGAAGAAGTAGATGAAGCTATTGCATTATTCAAAAAATATGGTTCAATCAACTATACCCGGGACATAGCACTACAAAACGTTCAAAAGGCCAAAAAGATTTTAGAGGTGGTGGAAGATTCACCTGCCAAAGAATCTCTCCTTTTACTTGCGGATTTCGTACTTCAAAGAAGTCATTAAGCTTTAATCAATGGATTACTTATTAAGCTTTAATCAAGGGGATTATTAATTTAAGCTTTAATCAAGGGGATTATTAATCAAGCCTTTAATCAACGGATTACTTATTAAGCTTGATCAATTAGAAATTAACTTGATCAAAATTAAGGTTCTATTATAAAAAAAATTTATAAAACATTCAACATTATTATTTTTAAAATTTATATTTATCAATCACGAGTGGTTTTTATGAAAGATGATGAAATCAAAACATTGATCTATAGATATGCCCTGATAAACGCAGCCAACCATAAGGGCAAAGCCCAGAAAGGCGCAGTAATGGGCATAATCATGAGTTCCCATCCTGAGATAAGGGGAAAAGCTAAAAAAGTGACCCAGCTAGCAGAAGATGTGGTGGGAACAGTTAATTCAATGGATCTATCCGAACAAAAATTGGAGCTTGAAAAATTAGGGGTTAAGGAAACTGTGGTGGAAAAGAGAAGGGAAGAGAAGGGACTGGTTGATCTCCCCAACTTAAAAGGGCCGGTGGTAATGAGATTTGCCCCAAATCCATCAGGACCCCTACATATAGGACATGCCAGAGCAGCAATTTTAAACCAGGAATACCTAAAACGATATGGCGGTAGGCTGATTTTAAGGTTGGAAGATACAGACCCACGCAGAGTGGACCCTGAAGCCTACCAAATGATAGAGGAAGACCTGACCTGGTTGAGAGTAAAGTGGCAGGAAAGGGTCATTCAAAGTGACAGAATTCCCTTATATTATGAGCATGCTGAAAAACTTATAGAACTGGGTGCTGCTTACATGTGCACCTGTGAAGGTTCAAAATTTAAAAATTTAAAAGATGAATCAAAACCCTGCCCCTGCAGAGAACTAACCGTTGAAAAGAACCTGGACCTTTGGAAAAAAATGGACAGCATGCCAGAGGGAGGGGCTGTTCTCAGGGTAAAAACAGATATAAACCATAAAAATCCTGCTATAAGAGATTGGGTTGCCATGCGCATAGTTGAAGATGAACATCCTCGTGTAGGCTCCAAATATAGAGTATATCCTCTGATGAATTTTGCAGTGACTGTTGACGACCATCTCCTAGGAATAACCCATGTTCTGAGGGGAAAAGATCATCTTGCAAATTCAGAGAAACAGGAGTATCTTTACCACCACTTTGGATGGGAGATACCTACATTCATACACTATGGAAGACTTAAAATGGAGGACGTAGCCCTCAGCACTTCTAAGGCTCGGAAAGGGATAGAGGAAGGCCTATACACCGGGTGGGACGATCCTCGGCTGGGGACTATTAGGGCCATCCAACGGCGGGGAATAAAACCAGAGGCCTTAAGAGAGCTTATGGTTGAGATAGGGATTAAAATGGCTGACACAATAGTCAGCTGGAAAAAAATATACGGTTTGAACCGCCCGCTACTAGAGGAGACCTCAAACCGTTATTTCTTCATACCAAATCCGGTGAAAGTGGAAATAGAAGGCCTTCCAAAATCTGTTGAAGGTTTAATAAAAAGGCCACTCCATCCCGACTTCCCGGAGCGTGGTTACCGGGAATTGAATTTTGAAGGTGATCTTTATCTTCCAGCAGATGATGTGGGGGATGCAAAAAAAACCGGCAAACCTTTAAGACTTATAGATGCAGTTAACATAAAATTTGAAGATGAAAAGGTCCAGTATGTCAGCGCTGATCTGGAATATGCCAGAAAAGCAGGCTCCAAGATAGTGCAGTGGGTTGCTGTCTCTTCCGGCCTTAAAGCAGAAATAGTCATGCCGGACACCAGCATACTAGAAGGGATACTCGAAGCATCTGGAATAGCACTTAAGGTTGATGATGTGGTGCAACTGGAGAGATTTGGCTTTACCCGGGTTGACCAGGTTAATGGAGATAAAATAAGGTTTTATTTCGCGCATAAATGATATGATGCTAAGAGATACTTTAATAAGGGAAAACTTCTGTAAAAACGTAATTTAATGGGAAATATCTGTAATTAATAGGAATATCTGTAATTAATAAGATATCTGTAATTAATAAGATATCTGTAATTAATAGGAATATCTGTAATTTAATAGGAATATTTGTAATTTAAATAAAAAACATTTCCATAGGAGGTATAAAATGGCAGTAAAAATTAATGAAAATTATTTGTTGCTTGAAAGTAATTATATATTCACTGAAATTGTTCAGCGGGTTGATAAATTTCAAAAGGAACATCCTGATGCCAATATAATCCGGATGGGTGTTGGTGATGTGATCCGACCCTTACCAAAGGCGGTTGTAGATGGATTCCAGGAAGCGGTAGATGAGATGGGTCATGTAGAAACATTCCGGGGGTACGGCCCTGAGCAGGGTTATTCATTTTTAATTAAAGAGATCGTAGCTAATGATTATGCTCCACTGGGAATTAACCTCTCAGAAGAAGAGATATTTATAAGCGACGGTGCCAAGTGTGACACAGCAAATATTCAGGAGATATTTGGCCAGGATAACACCGTGGCAGTGACAGATCCAGTATATCCAGTATATGTGGAAACAAATGTAATGGCAGGACGAGGCGGTCCTATGGATGATGAAGGGCATTACCAGGGTATAGTTTATATTCCCTGCACTGAAGAAAACGGTTTCATCCCGGATATCCCCAAATCTCCGGTGGATTTGATCTATTTATGCTTTCCCAACAACCCCACCGGCACGGTTTTAACCAAAGACCAGCTGGCGAAATGGGTGGATTATGCCCGGGAGAACGGATCAATTATTCTTTTTGACGCTGCCTATGAAGCTTATATACAGGAAGACAATATACCTCACAGTATTTATGAGATAGAGGGTGCCAGGGAAGTGGCAATCGAATTTCGCAGCTTTTCTAAAAATGCAGGATTCACAGGCACTCGCTGTGCCTACACGGTTGTTCCTGAAGAATTAGTTGCTTATGATACTAAGGGTCAGACCCATTCTTTAAATATGCTGTGGAATCGGAGGCAGACCACTAAATTTAACGGGGTTTCCTACCCGGTTCAGATGGCAGCCAAGGCAGTTTATTCTGTGGATGGACAAAGGGAAATCAGAGAATCAATTGATTATTACATGAAAAACGCAGCAATTATCAGGGAAAGTTTAGATCAGATGGGTTTAAGAGTTTATGGTGGGGTTAATTCCCCTTATATCTGGATAAAAACCCCTGAAAACATGAATTCATGGGAGTTTTTCGATTTATTATTGAACAAAACCCATGTGGTGGGCACACCCGGTGTGGGTTTTGGTCCCAGTGGAGAAGGTTATTTCAGGATAACTGCATTCAACACCCTTGAAAATACTGAAGAAGCCATAAGGAGAATAGCAGACTTGTCCCTTTAGATTTGTTTGATAAATTACCTTAATTAACTTTATTTATTTTTCTTTCCCCTTAAAATTTTTTTTAATAAATTTATCATCTAATTTTTTTAATATTCAACGTCTAATTCTTTAATAATTCATCCAGTTAACCTTATTAATAATTTTACCCTCTAAACTCCAGCTACTTGGATTTATACTAAATTATTTAGCTTATATACACAATATACTTGAACAGGAGATAATATCTTTTCTAGGTTTTAAAGTATAAAAAACATTTAAGCACAATTTTTGTCATTATCCTTTAATAATTTGAATTTCATAAATTATTAATTCATAAAATTTTAATAATATTTGATAGATGGAAAAAGGTTTTTATATGGGCCGTCATATATAAAAGAGGTTGTAATTATAGCAGACTAATTTTAGGAGAATTTTGAAATGACGTGTAACATACTGGTTGGCGGTGGATGGGGAGATGAAGGTAAAGGAAAATGCATCACCTATCTTTGCTACAATGATAAACCTGATATTATAGCAAGAGCAGGAGTAGGTCCCAACGCAGGGCACTCTGTTGAATTTCATGGCGATAAATATGGTCTGAGGATGATCCCATCAGGATTCGTCCATACTGGCGCCAGACTGCTGGTTGGTGCGGGAGTACTGGTGGATCCAGAGGTTTTCCTATATGAACTGGACTATCTGGATAAATATAATGTTAAGGAAAGGACATTCGCTGATTATCGCTGTGCAATTATTGAAAAAGAACATAAAGAACGGGACAGGGCATCAGATCACCTCTTCAAGAAGATTGGAAGTACTGGCAGTGGTTGTGGACCGGCTAACTCTGATCGAGTTATGCGTGTAGCCAAACTGGCCGGTGAGGTTGATGAAATGAAAGGATACACGGCAGATGTTCCATTGGAGGTAAACCAGGCCCTGGATGAAGATAGGGATGTTTTCATAGAGGGATCCCAGGGTTTTGGACTTTCTCTTTACTATGGAACCTATCCCTTCGTTACCAGCAAGGACACCACAGCCAGCAGCGCTGCTGCAGACATTGGGGTGGGGCCCACCAGGATCGATGATGTGATTGTAGTATTTAAATCATACATAACCCGGGTAGGAGAAGGACCCTTTAGAACTGAGATCAGTCAGGAAGAAGCTGAAAAAATGCATATAGAAGAGTACGGTACTGTAACCGGGCGTAGACGTCGTGTAGGAATCTTTGACATGGAACTTGCCAAGGAATCCTGCATGATCAACGGGGCAACTCAGATAGCCCTAACCTGTGTTGACAGACTCTACCCACAGTGTGAACGGGTTAAGGATTATTCGAAGCTTTCAATGGAGGTTAAAAGGTTTATAGATGAGATTGAAGGTGAAACAAAGGTTCCGGTAACCATAATATCCACCGGCCCCGATATGGAGGACACCATAGACCTCCGGGATGAGCTTTAAAAAAGTCGGGTAATTTTTTATGAAATAGAAAATAAATAGACAAATAACATAAGGGTAACCTTCAATTACCCTTTAAATACTTTTTTTAGGTCCTTTTTAAAATCAGATACATCCTTTTTTAGGAATTCATTATATTATCTTTTAGAAAATTTTAGATAAATATTCATGACCTTTTGGTGATTATTTTAAAACCGGAAAATCTTTTAAAATCATTTAACAGAATAGATAATGAAAGTAAAAAGATTTCGTTTGCAGTAAAAAAAAAAATTTCTCTTTGCAGATTATTAGAAATTGATCTAACAATGGATGTTAATTAAAATTATATGGTGTTGCTGATACTATGGCAGAATATGAATACGTCAAAGGACAGAAAAAGAACGTCGATAAGAAATTCGATGAACTGTTAAAAAAATATAAAAATATCCAACAAAAAAGCCATTTAACACAGATTCAGGGAAGATACAATCAGCTACTTGCGAAACAAGCTTCCAAGAAAGCAGACTGGATAGATGAAATTATGATAGAGATCTACCGGGATGTAATCGATCTGGAGAAGAAGGAGATTAAATAAAAGTTAATTAATAAAAAAAAAGATAATTAAGCTTGAAATCCAGTTGGCGATTTTTTAAAATTAAATCGAGATAGTCCCTGGCGGAGTCGAACCGCCGTCGAAAGGACCAGAACCTCACAGGATTACCACTACCCCAAGGGACTAAAAAAGATTATTTTTTTCATTTTATATAAACATTTTTTTGGACATAAACAATTTAAACTTTATTCTATGCTAAATGATTTAAACTTTATTCTATGCTAAATGATTTAAACTTTATTCTATGTAAATGTAGGTGGTTTTTTTTGTCTTTTGAATTTTTGTTTGGTGTTTTGAATTCTCTTGATGATCTTCTCTTATAATTTAGTAATTTCAACCAATCAAAATTCTCCCATGATAATGGATAAAAGCTTCCATAATTCCTTAGGATAGTTACTATAATTCAATCTCCTTTACCCTTCCTATATTCATGGGTGAAGTGTCCATTGTAAAGCTTTGAAGGTTTGATTTCAGATGTATCAAGCACTTTACCAACCACTATAATGGCTGTCTTTTCTATACCAGAACCTCTGACTTTTTTTACAATATCCTCCAGAGTCCCCTGGACTATCTTTTCATCATCCCAGGAAGCTCTTTGAACCACTGCCACCGGTGTTTCAGTGGGATAATGCTCTTCAAGTTCTTCTACCACCTTATCTATCATCTGCACTCCTAAGAATATGCACATGGTGGCCTGGTGCTGGGCCAGACTGGCAATGGACTCGGATCTGGGTTTGGGTGTTCTACCTTCTGGACGGGTAATAATCACAGTTTGAGAGACTTCTGGAAGGGTTAACTCGGATTCAAGGGCAGCTGCAGCAGCAAAAAGCGAGCTTACCCCAGGAATAATTTCGTGATCTATGTCCATTTTTTTAAGATATTCTATCTGTTCACCTATAGCTCCGTAGATAGAGGGGTCTCCGGTATGCACCCTGGCCACCAGCTTACCCTGACCTGTTTTTTCCTCCATTACTCCCATTATCTCAGAAAGATTCATGGATGCGCTGTTGTAAATTTCCGCATCATCCCGGGCACAGCTTAAAACTTCCCGGTTTACAAGAGATCCCGTATAAATAATAGTATCCGCATTTGCAATGACTTTATAGGCCTTTATAGTGATTAATTCTGGGTCTCCAGGTCCACCCCCGATGAATACTACTTTTCCGTCCATTATCTCTTAATCCTTTCTTTTTTTTTATTAAGTTTTTATATCGATAAATTGAAATTTTTTATATTTTTATTCTAGATTTAGTTAATGGATTTTTTATTCTAGATTTTTATTTGAGGACTTTTAATGAATTTTATTTGAGGACTATCATTTTAGGCTGGTCCTTTTTTGGACTATTTCAATGGAACCGTGGGGACATTCTGGGATGCACAGTTCGCAGCATCCGCATGATGCCGGGTCTATCCATGCTTTTCCATCCTCCCGGATGACTATGGTATCTTCTCCTATTTTGACCTGGGGACATTTCTCCAAGCATAGGTGATGGCAGTCCTTGCCTCCCAGGCAGGTCTCGGGGTCCACCACTGCCCATCGCTGGGCAAATCCTAAACCCTTCTTCACAGCCTCTTTGATCTGATAGCCGGCCAGGTGCATTAGGGTATCTCCAACCTGAGGATCGGTTCTCATGGAAGCCAGACAGGGATAGTTATGCAATTTCTTTCCCGCTTCAAACTCAGCTTCCTCTACTGGTATTCCTTCCAGTTCTTCTGCAATGTACCAGGTAGAACCACAGGGAGCTCCTCTTATTACATTTATTTTCTTTATTAGACCATCTGCTTTTATTTCCATTTCTGGTTTACCAAAGTATCTGACAAATTCATCGATGTAAGGGTCTCCAGTTGGTTTTAAGGAACAGAAAGGCTTGGCAAAGACAATAACTCTGTCTTCTACTAATTCTTCTATTTCTTTTTGCAGTCCTGGTGGTATCTGGGATGGATGGTTTATGGAAACAATTATGGATCTGGCTCCTGTTTTTTTAGCCACTCCAGGTATTATAAGGTTAATATCCCCCATTAATCCAATAGCCAGTATCAGGTCACATGAAGGAAGGTTGTCTGGGATGTATTCATCTATATCCTCTATAAATTCTGGGGTGTTTTCATGAATTTCCTCTAATCCCACAATGCCAGATGAAAAACCTCGGTTAGCGATGTTATTTATTATTCTAGCCCCATATCCTCCGCTGCTTAGTATAAATATTTTGATGTTCATATTATGTCCTGATATGATTTTGTTAAATTAAACTGATTAAACCAGTTTAATAGAAAATAGAATTTATTCAAGTTTTTAGTTTAATTACATCTAAAGATTTGGGTTGGGCTATTTACCGGTCAAAGTCCTTTTTATCATCCGGGATATAGAATGGAGTATGACTCCGGTAAAGGCAATAAAAGTCCCGGCTAAGCTGATGAGGGCGGCGATGGTAGTGGGCGCCAGACTGCGGGTGCTTCCTGCCAGATACTCACTGAAGGAATAAAAACCATATATTAGCCCTATAATAATCAGTATTAAACCAGGGAGGGTAAAATAGTATAAGGGTCGATTGAACTCCATATCCTGCAAAATATGGACCAACACACCTACACCATGACTCACAGGATTTTTTTTATGGATATTATCCCTGTTGTATTTGACTCCGATCTCAACTTCTATAACCCGGGATCCATAATGGGAGGCGTCTATTAACATTTCACTCTCAATAAAAAATCCATTTTCGTTGAAACGGAATGCTGGTACGGTGTACATGGCAAAAGCACGGAATCCACTTTGACTGTCAGTGATTTTTAGCCCGCTGTTCAGTTTGGTGGCGGTGTCCAGAACTGTCTGCCCTAATCTCCTGTAGCCTGGTGTTTCATTTTTTTTATCCCCCAGATAGCGGCTGCCATTAACAATATCAGCTTCACCATTTTCTATGGGTTTTATCAATTTAGGTATCTCATTAGGGTTGTGTTGGCCATCACCATCTAACGTTACTATTATATCTGTTTTTTTAACAGCGTCAAAACCTGTTTTAAGAGCAGCACCTTTTCCCAGGTTTTTTTTATGTTTTATAACTTCTGCTCCAGCTAGTTCGGCTATTTCTGCAGTTTGATCCGTGCTACCGTCGTCTACAACTATTACATGGTCAACGTTCTTTTTAGTGGTTATAATCACGCTTCCAATGGCCAGTTCCTCGTTGTAAGCAGGTATTATTGCAGTCACTTTTGCAGTTGCTTCAGGCATTAGTTAGCACCACTTTTTTTTATTGAATATAATTGATTCATATTTTTACATTTAAATTTCATATCCTCTTAAATTTAATTACTACTGTTCCCGGTCGGTTTAAGGCCTTCCCGGATCAACACACTGAAGATAGGCATGTTCCTGGTCTCCCTCCCGAGTTAATCCTAATTCTACAGGACACCAATTATGTTCTAAGATAGTGCTGTAGTGTAGTATGGTAGAAAGAGCATGAGTGCAGATTTTATCTGTTTTATCCAGTACAACTTGGGGATCATCTATTACCATACGATTTCCTTCCCGGTATACCGGGCATTTACCATTTATTTTATAAGCGATGATTCCTAACACTGTTAACATATTTCAATGGTGGTCTATATAAACTTTATAGGAAATTAAAATAATATGGAAAAATCGTGATATTATGAAGTATTATATTATAGTTTAATATTTAATTTAGATTTTTGGTTGGAATGTTTGAGATCATGTACAAATGTTGGAGGTCATGATTTTTAAAATCATTATTGATGGTAAGATTTATAACGCTGTAGTGGAGAATTGATATAACTAAAG
Organism: Methanobacteriaceae archaeon; assembly: GCA_017883605.1. GTDB lineage: Archaea > Methanobacteriota > Methanobacteria > Methanobacteriales > Methanobacteriaceae > Methanobacterium_A. Next base: position 2,072 of record JADGNH010000003.1, on the reverse strand, counting down.
ATTCAAATACAAGTTAACATTTATACTAAAGTCGTCCAAATACAAATTATTCATTTAATTCACGTATTCAAATCAGAATTCCCACGGTGTAGTCATGGATCAGAAAGAGGCTTACGAATTTTACGACAAAGGAACCAAATTTTATGATCAGGGAAACCTTGAAGATGCTTTGTTATACTACAAAAAGGCATTGAGCTATTTTAAAAGTTCAGGTGGTTCCTTAAAAGAAGCTGATTTCTTTTTAAAATTAGGAGATACCTATTCAGAATTGGATCAGTTTGATCGGGCTGAGGAGTTTTATCTTTACGCACTTGATATTTACTCTGATAAAAAAGATATTATTGGAGAGGGCTACGCCTTTACCGGTCTGGGTATTTCCTATGAAAAACATAGAGACAATGATCAGGCACGTATCTATTATAATAAAGCCCTGAGAAAATTTGAGAAAGCCGGTGATTCTGAGAGACAGGGAATCATCCATTCCTTAACTGCGAGCACCTTTGAATTTCAGGGTGCATGGGAAGAGGCTCTGATGGAATATCAGAGATCATCAAAAAAGTTTATAGAAGTAGGAAACCACCAACAAGGAACTTATATTGATAAAATAACCCAAAAACTTCAGGAGAAACGCTCCAGCATCAAAATATCCAAAATGGAGAAAATAGGTGCTCTCAGTTATCTAGTGGCTCTGATTGTTGCAGAAGTTTTGGTAGCCCACTCCGACATGAGGATAGGGTTGGCATTGGAGGCAATAATCCTGTTTGCCTTGTTGATCCACTCATCCTTTAAAACTTCGTATAATTTTTCGGTTCTGCTGCGTTCCATGATGATTCTACCCATTATCCGTATAATTGGACTCTCAATACCGGGCATGATGCAGATACCTGCCCTTTACTGGTTCCCCATAATAGCTGTGCCTCTCTTCGCAGCTTCATTTACCATAATGAAGGTCCAAGGGCTTAGCCGGAAAAATGTTGGATTAATATGGGGCAATATACCGGTCCAACTTTTAATTGCATCCACCGGTATTTTCTTAGGTACTATAGAATACTTCATACTTACACCAAAACCTCTCATAGCTTCCTTAAACTGGGAAATGCTTATACTTGGGGCAATTATACTAACCATATCTACCGGTCTTGCTGAGGAGATTTTATTTAGGGGTATACTCCAGAAAAATGCTGAGAATGTTTTCGGAAAATTATACGGAATTTTATACGCGGCATTCCTTTTCACAGCGCTTCACATAGGCTGGAACTCCATTATCGACTTAATATTTGTTTTATTGGTGGCTCTATTCTATGGTATTGCCTTCGAAAAAACCAAAAGCATCTTTGGAGTCACGCTTTCTCACGGTATCTCCAACACCTTCCTGTTCCTGATAATACCGTTCTTTGCACCTGTAATTCTTGCTATGATTAGTTAGCATAGGATGATTTTGTTAGCATCAGTTTATGAAGATTTAGATTAGGCAAAATTTACTAATTTTAATAAAAAAATTTGATTGTACATATTAAAAAAATTTGATTTTAGACTTTACATATAAAATGTGTTTTGAACTTTTGTTATCTTGTTAGGGTCGCTGTTAGGGTGTGACATGATATTTGATATGACTGCGATCCTTTTACCTCGTTGTTCCAGGGTGAAGTTGCCTTCAAAATAGGTCATTTGGCCGTATATCTTGAACGTTCCAGGGAAGCTGGTACCGTTGTTGGAAAAGGTTCCCTCACCAGTCCACGCGGCGCAGCTCATGTTATAAGCACCGGAGAGTTTAGTTCCAAGCATAGCACCTTTTAGATCCCCATATAAAAGAGATTTGATAGTGTTAAAGGTGATCTGGATTTTGTCTATTTTCCCAGTGCCTTTTAGACCGTCTGAGGTATAATCTAAGGGTGATTCACTCTTCTCAGCGCCAGGTAACCTTATCAGGAAATTAAAGTTGCGACCTTTCCCTTCAATAGTGTAGTAGCCTCCCAGTGTCCCTCCATTTGGAGTTTTAGATGGTAGCACTACGCCAGAGGTGTAATTATAATTCATCTGGTCAAAAACAAATTGCCCCACACTCCCCTGAG